>NZ_JBEZXE010000057.1:0-47029 GCF_040637885.1 Kitasatospora sp. NPDC028055
TTTTGGCACGCTGTTGAGTTCTCAAGGAACGGACGCTTCCTTCGGACCGCCTTCCAGCGGGCCCTCCGGGCGCTTCGTTCTTTCGTGTTTCCAGCCTACCAGATGCTTTCCGCTCCGTTTACCGGGGCTTTTTGCATCTGAAATCTGGCGTTAACCCGCCGACTTGCGGCGACTCGCCCAACCATAGCGGGTCGGTTGCCGGAGCGCGAATCGGGGCCCGCCGTGGGTCACCCGGACGGCGGCATGATTTGTTGCTCTCGCGAGCATATACAGCAATGGTCCTGATTCGCCAAGATGCCTGTAGAGTGCGGCACATCGACCAAGAGGACTAGACCAGTCGCGAGTCGATGTGACGCCGGTCGGTAGACGGGCGGGGCGTGGGTCTTCGCCCGGGAACGTCAACAGATGTCCGAAGTTGACATGATTTAGGCTTCAGTTGATTGTGTGCCGCACCTCGCGGCCGCTCGCTGTATTGCGCACTTGGGAGGCACAACCATGACCATTGTGACGTCGCCGCTGACCGGCCGGGCTGTCGGGCTTGCCAACGTGCCCGACCCGGTGTTCGCGGGCGCGATGGTCGGTCCGGGCACCGCGATCGACCCGGTGCGCGAGCCCACCGAGGCGGTCGCTCCGGTGGACGGCGTCGTGGTCTCCATGCACCCGCACGCCTTCGTGGTGGTGGACGCGGACGGGCACGGTGTGCTGACCCATCTGGGCATCGACACGGTGCAGCTGAACGGCGAGGGCTTCGAACTGCTCGTCAACAAGGGCGACACGGTGACCCGTGGTCAGGCCGTGATCCGGTGGGACCCGGCCGCGGTCGAGGCCGCGGGCAAGTCGCCGATCTCGCCGGTCGTGGCGCTGGAGGCCGCCCCCGACTCCCTGGGTGACCTGGTCGAGTCCGGCGAGGTCCAGGCGGACGACCACCTGTTCAGCTGGAGCTGACCCCTCAACCACCGACACACACCCGCCCCGCAGGAGTTGACGGGGCGACCCGGCACTCAGCGGTTCCCGGCGGGGCCGCTCCTCTCAGCGGAGAAACAGGTACATGGAGAAGACACTGCGCGGCGTGGGTGTCAGCCACGGGGTCGCGATCGGCCAGGTGCGGCACATGGGCACGGCGGTCCTGGAGCCCCCGGCCACCCAGATCCCGACCGAGGACGCCCCCCGCGAGCAGGCTCGTGCCCAGGCGGCCGTCGAGGCGGTCGCGGCCGACCTGATCGCGCGCGGCAACCTGGCCGGCGGTGAGGCGCAGGCCGTGCTGGAGGCCCAGGCGCTGATGGCGCAGGACCCGGAGCTGATGGCCGACGTGTCCCGTCGGATCGCCGTCGGCAGCAGTGCCGAGCGCGGCGTGTACGACGCCTTCGCGGCCTACCGGGCGCTGCTGGCCTCCGCCGGGGAGTACCTGGCCGGGCGGGTCGCCGACCTGGACGACGTGCGCAACCGCATCGTGGCCCGCCTGCTGGGCGTGCCGATGCCGGGCGTGCCGGACAGCGACGAACCGTACGTGCTGTTCGCGCGGGACCTGGCGCCGGCCGACACCGCGCTGCTGGACCCGACGCTGGTGCTCGGCTTCGTGACCGAGGAGGGCGGGCCGACCAGCCACAGCGCCATCCTGGCGCGGGCGATGGGCGTGCCGGCCGTGGTCGCGCTGTCGGGGGCGACGGACGTCGCCGAGGGCACCGTCGTCGCGGTGGACGGCAGCTCGGGCGACGTGTTGCTGGACCCGTCGCAGCAGAAGCAGGACGAGCTGCGGGCCGTCGCCGCCGAGCGCAAGGCCGCGCTGGCCGCCTCCTCCGGCCCGGGGCAGACCTCGGACGGGCACCGGGTACCGCTGCTGGCCAACGTCGGCGGCCCGGCGGACGTGCCGGCCGCGCTGGAGAACGGTGCGGAGGGCGTCGGCCTGTTCCGTACCGAGTTCCTGTTCCTGGACGACTCGGCGAAGGCTCCCGGCGAGGAGAAGCAGGTCGAGGCGTACCGCAAGGTGCTGGAGGCCTTCCCGGAGGGCCGGGTCGTGGTCCGGGTGCTGGACGCGGGCGCGGACAAGCCGCTGGACTTCCTGACCCCGGCCGACGAGCCGAACCCCGCGCTGGGCGTGCGCGGTCTGCGCACCCTGCTGGAGCACCCGGAGGTGCTGCGCACCCAGCTGCGGGCGCTGGCCACGGCGGCCGCGGGCCTGCCGGTGCACCTCGAGGTGATGGCCCCGATGGTGGCCGACCGCAAGGACGCCGCGGCCTTCGCCGCCGCGTGCCGCGAGGCCGGGCTGGACGCCAAGTTCGGTGCGATGGTGGAGATCCCGTCGGCCGCGCTGCGGGCCCGGTCGATCCTCCAGGAGGTCGAGTTCCTGTCGCTGGGGACCAACGACCTGGCCCAGTACACCTTCGCCGCCGACCGTCAGGTCGGTGCGCTGGCCCGGCTGCAGGACCCGTGGCAGCCGGCGCTGCTGGACCTGGTCGCCGCGGCCGCCGAGGCCGCGCAGGCGACCGGCAAGAGCTGCGGCGTGTGCGGTGAGGCCGCGTCCGACCCGCTGCTGGCCGTGGTGCTGACCGGTCTGGGCGTCACCAGCCTCTCCATGGGCTCGGCCTCGATCCCCTACGTGCGGAGCACGCTGGCGAAGTACACGCTGGCGCAGTGCCGCCGGGCGGCCGAGGCGGCCCGGGCCGCGGACAGCGCCGAGGATGCGCGGGCCGCCGCGCAGCAGGTGCTCTCCGGCGAGTAGGACCCGGGAAACGTTGAAGGGGCGCCCCCACCACAACTGGTGGGGGCGCCCCTTCAACGTTGGCCCAGGTCGGTCAGGTCCGGCGGTCAGGCCTGGCGGTCGACCCGGAGCTGCTCGAAGAAGCGCAGGTGGTCGAGGTTGTCGACCGAACCGGGATTGACGGCCTGCTCCAGCGGGGTGCCGGAGAGGATCCGCTTGACCGGGACCTCGATGCGCTTGCCGGTCAGCGTGTGCGGCAGGCCGCGGACGGCGATCACCTCGTCCGGGACGTGGCGCGGGGAGAGCTCGGTGCGCAGCGAGGTGCGGATGCGGCCGATGAGGTCCTCGTCGAGTTCGACGCCGGGGGCGAGGACGACGAACAGCGGCATCCAGTAGCCGCCGTCGGGCTCCTCCAGGCCGATGACCAGGGACTCGGCGATCTCGGGGAGGCGCTCGACCACCTCGTAGATGTCCGAGGAGCCCATCCGGACGCCCTGGCGGTTGAGGGTGGAGTCGGAGCGGCCGTGGATGACGACGGTGCCCCGGGAGGTGACGGTGATCCAGTCGCCGTGGCGCCAGATGCCGGGGTAGGTGTCGAAGTAGCTGTCGTGGTACCGGGTGCCCTCGGGGTCGTTCCAGAAGCCGGTGGGCATCGACGGGATCGGCTTGGTGACGACGAGTTCGCCGACGGTGTCGGTGTGCGGGTGGCCCTGGACGTCCCAGGACTCGACGGCGGCGCCCAGGCAGGGGGCCTGGATCTCGCCGAGGTGTACCGGCAGGGTGGGGACGCCGCCGACGAAGCAGGAGCAGACGTCGGTGCCGCCGCTGACCGAGGCGAGCCAGACGTCCTGCTTGACCTCGTCGTAGATCCAGCGGAAGCCGTCCGGCGGGAGCGGGGAGCCGGTGGTGCCGATGCAGCGGACGGCGGAGAGGTCGAGTTCGCGGCCGGGGTGCAGCTCGGCCTTGCGGCTGGCGATGACGTACGCGGCGGAGGTGCCGAGGACGGTGGCGCGGGTGCGGGCGGCGACGGACCACAGGGCGCCGGTGTCGGGGTGGCCGGGGCTGCCGTCGTAGGTGACGATCGTGGCCCCGACCAGGAGGCCGGCCAGCAGGAAGTTCCACATCATCCAGCCGGTGGAGGTGTACCAGAGGAAGCGGTCCTGGGGGCCGAGGTCGAGGTGGAGGCCGGCCTGCTTGAGGTGTTCGACCAGGATGCCGCCCTGGCTCTGGACGATGGCCTTGGGCAGGCCGGTGGTGCCGGAGGAGTAGAGGACCCAGAGCGGGTGGTCGAAGGGGACCGGCTCGAACACCGGCGCCACGTCGTCGGCGACCAGGTCGTCCCACTGGAGGGCGCCCTCGGGGGCCGGGGCGCCGAGCAGCGGGACGTGCACCACGGTGTGCAGGCTGGGGAGTTCGCGGCGCAGCTCGGCGACGACCTCGGTGCGGTCGTGGTCCTTGCCGCCGTAGTGGTAGCCGTCGACGGCGAAGAGGACCGCGGGTTCGATCTGCTGGAGGCGGTCGAGGACGCTGCGGGCGCCGAAGTCGGGGGCGCAGCTGGTCCAGATCGCGCCGACGGCGGCGGTGGCGAGCAGTGCGACGGCGGCCTGCGGGATGTTGGGCAGGTAGGCGCTGACCCGGTCGCCGGGGCGGACGCCGCGGGCGCGCAGGGCGGCGGCCAGCGAGCCGACCTGGCGGCGCAGCTCGGACCAGCTGAGGGCGGCCGGCTGCTCGGTGGTCTCGTCCAGGTGGAGGATGGCCGGGCGGTCCGCGTTGGCGGGGTCCTCGGCGGCGCGCAGGGCGTGCTCGGCGTAGTTGAGGCGGGCGCCGGGGAACCAGCGGGCGCCGGGCATGGCCGGGTCGGCGAGGACGGCCTCGGGGGCCTCGGTGAAGCGGACGTCGAACCACTGGGTGACCGCCGTCCAGAAGCGGTCGAGGTCGGCGGTGGACCAGGCGTGCAGGTCCGCGTAGCGCTGGGCGGCCTGCTGGTCGTCGGCGGCCGGGGCGAGCGGGGCGGCCGGGGCTCCGTGGTGCTCGGCGGCCCAGGCCTGGAAGGCGACCAGGCTGGTGGCGGCGGCGCGAGCGGGGTTGGGGCGCCAGAGCGGCTGGTCCTGGGAAGGGGTGCTCACGGTGGTGGTCTCCCGGCCGGTGGTGGGGACGGGTGAGCTCGTGGCCAACCCGTCCGGTTGGGCTGTCGGTGCAGACCATGCCATGCGAGCGGCCGCTGCGCCAGGGTCGGCCGGGGGTTGCGCCACCCCTCAGCGGGGGGTGAACTCGCCGTCGAACCAGCGGCGCAGGATGCCGTTGTGGAAGTCCCAGACCAGTGCGGTGTCGGCGGTGGCGAGCAGCCAGCCCTCGGTCTCGTCGGTGGGGAGGGAGGGCGGGAGTTCGGCGAGCGGGCGGGCGGGGAGGAGTCCGCAGAGCATGATGAAGCGGCCGTTGGGGTCGGAGGCGGTGTGGATCAGGCGGACGTCGGCGGCGTCGGCCAGGATGCCGGTCTCCTCGGCGAGTTCGCGCACGCAGGCCTGCTGCCAGCTCTCGCCGAAGTCCATGTAGCCGCCGGGGAAGGCGAGTCCGCCGTAGCCGGGTTCGATGGTGCGGCGGATGACGACCAGGGCCGGGTCGGCGTCGGGCCGGGTGACGGGCAGGACGGTGACGGCGACCGGCAGCGGGTTGCGGTAGCTGATCTCGGCGCAGCCGGGGCAGGTGCGGGGCCAGGCCTCGGTGCCGGGCGGGTACGGCGTGCCGCAGAAGTGGCAGTGGGAGAACGGCCGGTGGGTGGTGCGGGTCGCTTCGTCGGTGGTCATGGGCGGATGGTAGCCCGGGGCTCAGCGCGGGTGGTCGGGGGCGGTGGGGGCTCCGCCGCCCTGGCCGTCCTCGCGGGCGGGGCGGAGCAGGGCGGGGTGCAGCAGCTGGGCGCCCCCGGCGTGGTAGGTGCGGGCGCGGGGGCCGCCGCGGGCGCCGCCGCGCTCGGTGGTGGTGCCGGTGCTCTCGACGAAGCCGGGGACGGAGAGCACCTTGCGGTGGAAGTTCCCGGGGTGGAGCTTCTCGTCCCAGACGGCCTCGTAGACGGCGCGGAGGTCGGGGATGGTGAAGTCGTGGGGCAGGAAGGCGGTGGCGAGCGGGCTGTACTCCAGCTTGGCGCGCACCCGGTCGAGGCCGTCGGCCAGGATGCGGGCGTGGTCGAAGGCGAGCCGGATCGGGTGCGGTGCGGCCGGCGGGGGGCCGGTGTGCCCGTCGACGCCACCCCCGTGGGTGTCGGCGGGCACACCGGCGGCTGGTGTGCGGTCCGGGGACCGCGGGGCCGGGTCGAGGTCGGCCACCGGGTGCCAGGCGGCGGCCGCGGCGTCCGTGCCAGCCTGCGGGTCGGGCAGGTCCGGGGCGAAGGCCAGGTAGGCGACGGAGACGACGTGCATCCGTGGGTCCCGATCGGGGGCGCCGTAGGTGCCGAGCTGTTCGAGGTGCAGGCGGCAGAGCGCGGCCTCGGCCTCGGAGACGCCCTGGAGGCCGGTCTCCTCGGCGAGCTCGCGGGCGGCGGCCTCGTCGAGGCCCTCCTCCCCCGCCCGCAGGAAGCCGCCGGGCAGTGCCCAGCAGCCCTGGTAGGGCGGGGCGCCGCGTTCGACCAGCAGCACGTGCAGCCGGCCGCTGCGCAGCGTCAGGGCCACCACGTCGACGGTGACGGCGATCGGGGCGTAGGCGCGCGGGTCGTACGCGGCGAGCCACTCCTGCTCGGCCGCGGGCCCGGCGGCGGGCTGGGGGGACGCGTCGTCCGCTGCCATCACCGGCTCCTCTCCGCGCCCCTGGGGCACCTGGTGCTGTCGTTCTCGGGATGAGCACAACGTAACGACTCCGTTCCCCGGCGGCAAACGGTTTTCCCGGTCGGCGGCGGGCTCCGGCTTCTAGGCTGTGACCAGGAACGACCGCGCCCGAGGAGGCCGAGATGCCCACTGCTCCCCCGCCGGACTTCGCCACGGCGCTGGCGGCCGGCCCGCTGGTCCTGGACGGCGGGATGTCCAACCAGTTGGCCGCCGCGGGGCACGACCTCTCGGACGCGCTGTGGTCGGCGCGGCTGCTCGCGGACGATCCGGACGCGGTGGTGGCGGCGCACCGGGCGTACTTCGCGGCGGGGGCCGACGTCGCGATCACGGCGAGCTACCAGGCGAGCTTCGAGGGCTTCGCCCGGCGCGGGGTGGGGCACGCGGCGGCGGCCCGGCTGCTGGCGAGCAGCGTGGAGCTGGCCCGGGAGGCGGCGCGGGCCGAGCCGGGCGGCCGGCGGCGCTGGGTGGCGGCCTCGGTCGGCCCGTACGGGGCGGTGCTGGCGGACGGTTCGGAGTACCGGGGCCGGTACGGCCTGGACCACGCGGAGCTGACGGCCTTCCACCGGCCGCGGCTGGAGGTGCTGGCGGCGGCCCGGCCGGACGTGCTGGCGCTGGAGACGGTGCCGGACGCGGACGAGGCACGGGCGCTGCTGGAGCTGGTGCGCGGGCTGGGGGTGCCGGCCTGGTTGTCGTACAGCGTGGCGGACGGCCGGACCAGGGCCGGGCAGCCGCTGGCGGAGGCGTTCGCGCTGGCGGCGGAGGTGGACGAGGTGCTGGCGGTGGGCGTCAACTGCTGCACTCCGCAGGACGCGGACCTGGCGGTGGCGGTGGCCGCGGAGGTGACCGGGAAGCCGGTGGTGGTCTATCCGAACAGCGGGGAGCAGTGGGACCCGGACCGCCGGGACTGGCGCGGGGAGTCGACCTTCCGCTCGGCGCGGGTGGGCGGCTGGCTGGCGGACGGCGCGCGGCTGGTCGGCGGCTGCTGCCGGGTCGGCACCGACGGGATCGCCGCGCTGGCGGCCGAGGTGTCGGTGCGGCGCGGGCTGCTCAGCGGGGTGGAAGGGTAGCGCACGGGCCGGGCGCGGAAGGTTAACACCGGGTCGAGCACGGGTTACCGAGGGGGAAGGTGCACGGACGGACGGCGGCCTGGCAGACTCGTCCCGTCACCCCCGCGGTCGACAATGTCGACCGCCTGTCAGCCCGGAGGTATCCATGCCCGGCCCGATCCAGTCGCTCTCCCGGGCCGCCGCGATCATGCGCCTGCTGGCCGGCGGCGAGCGCCGCCTGGGGCTGTCCGAGGTCGCGACGGCACTGGACCTCGCCAAGGGCACCGCGCACGGGATCCTGCGCACGCTGCAGCAGGAGGGCTTCGTCGAGCAGGACCCGGAGAGCGGCAAGTACCAGCTGGGCGCCGAGCTGCTGCGGCTGGGGCAGAGCTACCTGGACGTGCACGAGCTGCGGGCGCGGGCGCTGGTGTGGGCGGACGACCTGGCCCGGGCGGCCGGGGAGACCGTCTACCTGGGGGTGCTGCACCAGCAGGGCGTGCTGATCGTGCACCACGTGTTCCGGCCCGACGACACCCGGCAAGTGCTGGAGGTCGGCTCGATGCAGCCGCTGCACAGCACCGCGATCGGCAAGGTCCTGGTGGCCTACGACCCGGTCGCGCGCGGGGAGTTGGGCGAGGGACCGTACGAGTCGTACACCGTGCGGACGCTGACCGAGGCGAGCGACCTGGACGCCGAGTGCGCGCTGATCCGCGAGCGCGGCTGGGCGGACTCGATCGAGGAGACCTGGGAGGGCGTGGCCTCGATCGCGGCGCTGATCCAGGACCGGCGGCGCAACCCGGTGGGCGCGGTGTGCATCAACGGGCCGGTGGAGCGGGTCTGCGAGGACGGCTTCGTGAAGCCCTCGCTGGTGGCGTCGGTGCGCAGCGCGGCGCGGGCGATCTCCCGCGATCTGGGCGCCGGGCGGTTCTGAGCAACGCGGTCGATTCGTCACGCTGAGGCGCGGACGGGCGGTGAGCCTGTCCGCGCCTTGGCGTTTTGCCCCGATTCGGGGCACTGCGCTGGGTAACTTCGGGGGACCTTCCGAGGGAAGGGTCACAGCTGCGTAACCCCGCCTTGACGCGGGGCCGACCAGGGGAGGAAGCTTCCGCATGACGGTCGACATTGTCGAACGATGGCCGGGAAGATCACTCCCACAGCGCGCTCACCCGCACAGGGATCGACCGGCCGCCTGCCCCCACCCGCACTTCGGGCCATGACAAGGGAGTCTTTGTGTCCGCCATCTCCAACGGCGACGTCTTCGTCGGCGAAACCCTCGGCACCGCCGCCCTGATACTCCTCGGCGGCGGCGTCTGTGCCGCCGTGACCCTCAAGAAGTCGAAGGCCTTCAACGCCGGCTGGCTGGCGATCACCTTCGGCTGGGGCTTCGCGGTCCTCATCGCCGCCTACATGACCGGGGCCAAGTCCGGCGCCCACCTCAACCCGGCCGTCACCGTCGCCATCGCCGTCAAGACCGGCGAGTGGAGCCAGGTGCCGCTGTACATCGGCTCCCAGCTGCTCGGCGCGATCATCGGCGCCGTCATGGTCTGGCTCGCCTACCTCGGCCAGTTCCAGGCCAACACGGAGCCGACCCTCGGCATCTTCTCGACCGGGCCCGAGATCCGGAACCCGCTCCAGAACGTGATCACCGAGGTCATCGGCACCTTCGTGCTCTGCATGGCGATCCTCACCCTCGGCACCACCAAGGGCCTGGGCGACAGCGGCATGGGCACCCTGATCGTCGCCCTCACCGTCGTCGGCATCGGCCTCTCCCTCGGTGGCCCGACCGGCTACGCGATCAACCCGGCCCGCGACCTCGGCCCGCGCATCGCCCACACCTTCCTGCCGATCCCGAACAAGGGCGGCTCGGACTGGTCGTACGCCTGGATCCCGGTCGTCGGCCCGCTCCTGGGCGGCCTCGCGGCCGGCGGCGTGTACAACGCCCTGTTCTAAAGGCCCGGTTGGAAACCGCCGAGCACGGGGACTGACCGGACGTACGGGTAACGAACGTCCGTGTCAGGCCCACCCACCCCGTAACCCCCGAACTTGAGCCGAGGACCCTCCACATGACCTCCACTGGCAACTACATCGCCGCGATCGACCAGGGCACCACCTCCAGCCGCTGCATCATCTTCGGCGCCGACGGCCGGATCGTCGCCGTCGACCAGCAGGAGCACCGGCAGATCTTCCCCCAGCCCGGCTACGTCGAGCACGACGCCGCCGAGATCTGGACCCGGGTGCAGTCGGTCGTCCGCGGCGCGCTGGAGAAGGCCGGCCTGACCAAGGACGACATCCGCGCGATCGGCATCACCAACCAGCGCGAGACCACCGTCCTGTGGGACAGGAACACCGGTGAGCCGGTGCACAACGCGCTGGTGTGGCAGGACACCCGCACCGAGGGCCTCTGCCGCGAGCTGGGCCGCAACGTCGGCCAGGACCGCTTCCGCCGCGAGACCGGCCTCCCGCTGGCCAGCTACTTCGCCGGCCCGAAGATCCGCTGGCTGCTGGACAACGTCGAGGGCCTGCGCGAGCGCGCCGAGGCCGGCGACATCCTGTTCGGCACCATGGACACCTGGGTGATCTGGAACCTCACCGGTGGTGTCAACGGCGGCAAGCACGTCACCGACGTCACCAACGCCAGCCGCACCATGCTGATGAACCTCAAGACCCTCGCCTGGGACGAGAGCATCGCCGAGTCGATGGGCGTGCCGATGGCCGTCCTCCCGGAGATCCGCTCCTCCGCCGAGGTCTACGGCGAGGCCGTCGGCGACCTGGCCGGCGTCCCGGTCGCCTCCGCGCTCGGCGACCAGCAGGCCGCGCTGTTCGGCCAGACCTGCTTCAACGAGGGCGAGGCCAAGTCGACCTACGGCACCGGCACCTTCCTGCTGCTGAACACCGGCGAGAAGATCGTCAACTCGTACCACGGCCTGCTGACCACGGTCGGCTACCGGATCGGCGACCAGGCCCCGGTCTACGCGCTGGAGGGCTCGATCGCCGTCACCGGCTCGCTCGTCCAGTGGCTGCGCGACCAGCTCGGCATCATCTCCACCGCCGCCGAGATCGAGACCCTCGCCAACACCGTCGAGGACAACGGCGGCGCCTACTTCGTCCCGGCCTTCTCCGGCCTGTTCGCCCCGTACTGGCGCTCCGACGCCCGCGGTGTGATCGCCGGTCTGACCCGGTACGTCACCAAGGGCCACCTGGCCCGGGCCGTCCTGGAGGCCACCGCCTGGCAGACCCGCGAGGTCGTCGACGCCATGCAGAAGGACTCCGGGGTCGAGCTCACCGCCCTCAAGGTCGACGGCGGCATGACCAGCAACAACCTGCTCATGCAGAACATCGCCGACGTCCTGAACGCCCCGGTCGAGCGCCCGTACGTGGCCGAGACCACCGCCCTCGGCGCCGCCTACGCGGCCGGTCTCGCCGTCGGCTTCTGGAACGACCTCGACACCCTGCGGGCCAACTGGCACCGCGCCGCCGAGTGGACCCCGCGCATGGACGAGGACACCCGGGAGCGCGAGTACAAGAAGTGGCTCAAGGCCGTGGAGCGCACCATGGGCTGGGTGGAGGAGGAAGAGACCAACTGACCGACCCGCCGGTCGGGGCCCCGTGCCCCGGCCGGCCGCCCGCTGTTCCGGCAACGGGCGCAACCGTGTTTCACCGGCCCGCCGCACCGGGCCGACCGGCCTCTCCAGCAGGGGCCGCACCGCACCCGAGAGGAGTAACGGCGCAGCCGGAACAGCGCGCCGTACACAACCACCATGGCAACCATCCCGACCCTGGGCGCCGAGCGCACCGCCGGCCGCACCGCTTCCCGTGCCGAGACCCGTGAGCTGCTCGGCAAGGCCACCTACGACCTGCTGGTGATCGGGGGCGGCATCCTCGGCACGGCCGTCGCCTGGACCGCGTCCCAGGCCGGCCTGAAGGTCGCCATGGTCGACGCCGGCGACTTCGCCGGTGCCACCTCCAGCGCCTCCTCCAAGCTCGTCCACGGCGGTCTGCGCTACCTGCAGACCGGCGCGGTCAAGCTGGTCGCCGAGAACCACAAGGAGCGCCGCGCGCTCTCCACCGACGTGGCCCCGCACCTGGTCAACCCGCTGACCTTCTTCGTGCCGGTCTACAAGGGCGGCCCGCACGGCGCGGCCAAGCTCGGCGCCGGCGTGTTCCTGTACTCCGCGCTGTCCGCCTTCCGCGACGGCATGGGCCGGGTCTCCACCGCCGCGCACGCCGCCCAGCAGGTGCCCGCGCTGCGCACCGAGGGCCTGCGCTCGGTGGCCGTCTACGGCGACCACCAGATGAACGACTCGCGCGTCGCGGTGATGACCGTGCGCGCCGCCGTCGACGCCGGCGCCGTGGTGCTCAACCACGCCGAGGTCACCGGCCTGCGCTTCACCGGCGGCCGGGTCACCGGCGCCGAGCTGCGCGACCGCCTGGACGGCAGCGAGTTCGGCGTGAACGCCCGCCTGGTGCTCAACGCCACCGGCCCGTGGGTCGACCACCTGCGCACCATGGAGGACGCCGGCGCCGCGCCGTCGATCCGCCTCTCCAAGGGCGCCCACGTCGTCGTCAAGCGCCGCTCGCCGTGGCGCGCCGCGCTGACCATCCCGATCGACAAGTACCGCGTCTCCTTCGCCATCCCGTGGGAGGACCACGTCCTCCTCGGCACCACCGACGAGGAGTACACCGGCGACCCGAAGGACGTCCGGGCCACCGAGGCGGACATCGACCAGATCATGGGCGAGGCCGCGCACGCGATCCGCGACGAGCACCTCGACCGCGACCTGATCACCTACTCCTTCGCCGGCCTGCGCGTGCTGCCCGGCGGCCCGGGTGACACCGCCGCCGCCAAGCGCGAGACCGTCGTCACCGAGGGCCGCGGCGGCATGCTGTCGGTCTCCGGCGGCAAGTGGACCACCTACCGGCACATCGGCCGCGCGGTGCTGGAGAAGCTGGCGCACGTGCCCGGCACCGGCCTCGCCGAGGACATGTCCCCGATCGCCCCGACCGTCCCGCTGCCGGGCGTCGGCGCGCCGAACGCCGTCGCGCACCGCCTGCTGATCGACCGCGAGCCGGGCTCGCGGATGGAGCCGCTGGTCGCCAAGCACCTGGCCAGCCACTACGGCACCCTGTCCTTCGACATCGCCCGCATGATCGACGAGAACCCGGAGCTCGGCCGGCCGATCCACGAGGACGGCCCGGACGTCTGGGCGCAGGTCGCCTACGCGGCCGAGAACGAGTGGGCGTACACGGCGGACGACGTGCTGCGCCGCCGCACCACCATGACGGTGCGCGGGCTGGACACCCCGGAGATCCGGGACGAGGTCGAGGCCTTCCTCGCGAAGCGTGGGAACAAGTAAGTAACTGCGGTACGGCGGGCGGGCGTTCGGGGTTTCCCGGACGCCCGCCGGCTTTTTCACACCACGGCGCCCGCCTTGACCACGTGCCGGAGGTGCTGTTCCGGGCGGGTCAGCACGGTGAGGTCAGCCAGCGGGTCGCCGTCGACGACCAGCAGGTCCGCGTGCGCGCCCGGGGCGAGGGTGCCGATCTCCCCCGCCAGGCCGAGCAGCCGGGCCGCCGTGGTGGTCGCCGAGCGGAGCACGTCGAGGGCCGGCTGGACCTGGGCGCGCAGGGTGAACTCCTCCAGCTGGGCGTGGTGCAGCGGTCCGAGCAGGTCGCTGCCGTAGACCAGGTTGACGCCCGCGCGGTGGGCGAGCTCCAGGGCCTCCAGGCCGCGGTCGCGGACCTCGGCGAGCTTGGCCAGGGAGGCCGGCGGCAGGCCGGAGGCGGCGCCGAGCTTCGCGGTCCGCTCGTAGGCGACCAGGGTGGGGACCAGGAAGGCGTCCTTCTCCAGCAGCAGCTTGACGGTGGTGTCGTCCAGCAGGTTGCCGTGTTCGACGCAGCGCACGCCGGCCCGCAGGGCGCGGTCGATCGCGCGCGGGTGGTAGGCGTGCACGGTGACGTAGCGGTTGTGGTTCTCGGCCTCCTGGACGGCCGCCCGGATCTCCTCCTCGCTGTACTGGACCGCGGCGATCTCGTCGTGCGGGGAGGCGACGCCGCCGGAGAGCAGCACCTTGAGGTGCCGGGCGCCCTTGCGGAACTCGTCCCGGGCGGCGGCGCGCACCGCGTCCACGCCGTCGGCGATCCGGCCGAAGTGGGGGCGGGCCTCGCAGCAGGGCAGCGAGTCGTCCCCGAGCGGGCGCAGGTCGCCGTGGCCGCCGGTCTGGGAGAGCGCCTTGCCGCCGTGCAGCAGGCGCGGGCCGGGGACGAGGCCCTCGGCCAGGGCGCGGGCCATGCCGTGGTCGGCGCCGCCGACGTCGCGGACGGTGGTGAAGCCGCGGCGCAGCATGCGTTCGGCCTCGGCCAGGGCCCGGACGGTGGCGTAGCCGGGCGTCCAGTTCGCGACGTCGCGCAGGTCGAGCGAGGTGACCAGCAGGTGGACGTGGGCGTCGATCAGGCCGGGCAGCACGGTGGCGCCCTGCGCGTCCAGGACCCGGACCGTCTCGGTGGCGGCCGGCGGGCGGCCGGTGCCGGTGGCGGTGATCCGGCCGTCGGCGGCCTCCAGCCAGCCCGGTTCGGTGCGGGTGCTGTCCTCGGGGTGGAGCAGGTGGGCGTTGGTGATCAGCAGGCGGGTCATGTCCGGCTCCTTCGGGCGCGCATGGTTCAGTACGGCACGTATTGAATACGGTCCGTACTGAATACACCATGTATCGTGCTGCTGTGAACCCACCCCCCACCGAAGCCGCCGCTCCCCGACCACCCCGGCGGCGCGTCCACACCCGGGCCCGACTGCTGGCCGCGGCGAGCGAGCTGTTCCTCTCGATCGGCTTCGCCCGGACGAGCATCGAGGACGTCTGCGCCGCCGCCGGGTACACCCGCGGGGCCTTCTACTCGAACTTCGGCAGCAAGGAGGACCTGCTGCTGGCGCTCTTCGACGACCAGGCCGCCCGGCGGATGGCCGAGCTGGAGCGGCTCGCCGCGGCCTGCGAGGCGCTCGCGCCGCCGGAGCGGGCCCGGCTGCTGGTCGAGGCGCTGCTGCGGGTCGAGCCGGCGGAGAGCGGGTGGATCCTGCTGTTCCTGGAGTTCCGGCTGGTGGCGGCCCGGTCCGCGACCCTGGCCGAGCAGCTCGCCGAGCACGACCGGACGGTGGCACGGGCGCTGGCGGACGTCCTGGAGCGGGTGCTGCCCGAGCTGGTGCCGGCCGGGGCCGGGGCCGGGCGGACGGCGGCGGTCGTGCTGGCGGCGCGCGAGGGGCTGCTGGCCCGTACGGCGGCCGGCGGCGCGGCGGCCGAGGAGCTGCTGGCGGCCACCACGGCGGTGCTCTCCGGACTGCTCGGGAACTGACCGCAACGCCGCAGGGGCGGCACCCGTACGGTACGGGTGCCGCCCCTGCGGGCGAAGGCGCGCCAGGCGCTAGATGATCAGGCTCAGCGGCATGATCAGGGCGATCGCGACCACCGAGATCACCGTCTCCATCACCGACCAGGACTTGAGCGTCTGCCCGACGCTCATCCCGAAGTACTCCTTCACCAGCCAGAAGCCGGCGTCGTTGACGTGCGACAGGAACAGCGAGCCGGCCCCGATCGCGAGCACCAGCAGGGCCGCGTGGGTCGAGGACATGTTCGCGGCGAGCGGCGACACGATGCCGGCCGCGGTGATGGTGGCGACCGTCGCCGAGCCGGTGGCCAGGCGGATCAGCACCGCGATCAGCCAGCCCAGCAGCAGTGCGGAGATGTGCCACTTGCCGGACCACGAGCTCACCGCGTTGCCGACGCCCACGTCGATCAGGGTCTGCTTGAAGCCGCCGCCGGCGCCGACGATGAACACGATGCCGGCGATCGGGCCGAGCGCCTTGCCGACGGTGTCGGAGATCCGGGCCTTGTCGAAGCCGGCCGCCCTGCCGAGGGTCAGCATGGCCAGCAGGGTCGCGGCGAGCAGGGCGATCAGCGGGGAGCCGATGAAGTCGAAGACCCGCTGGCCGACCGCCTTCGGGTCGTCGATCACCACGTCGGCCAGGGCCTTGCCGAGCATCAGCACGACCGGCAGCAGGATGGTCGCCAGCACCGCGCCGAACGACGGGGTGCGCTCGGACTCGGCGGTCTCCTCGGGGGCCGTGGCGGCCGGGATCTCCAGCGGGCCCACCCAGCGCTCGGCGACCCGGGCGAACAGCGGGCCGGCGATGATCAGCGTCGGGACGGCGATCAGCAGGCCGAGCGCCAGGGTGATGCCGAGGTCGGCCTTGAGCGCGTCGACGGCGACCAGCGGGCCCGGGTGCGGGGGCACCAGGCCGTGCAGCACCGACAGGCCGGCCAGCGCCGGGATGCCGACCCGCATCAGCGGCACGTTGCCGCGGCGGGCGACCAGCAGCACGATCGGGATCAGCAGGACGACGCCGACCTCGAAGAACAGCGGCAGGCCGAGCACCGCGGCGATCAGCGCCATCGCCCAGGGCAGCGCCCTGTTGCCGGTCCGGGACAGCACGGTGTCCGCGATGATGTTGGCGCCGCCCGAGTCCGCGAGCAGCTTGCCGAGCATCGCGCCCAGGCCGATCAGCAGGCCGACACTGGCCACGGTGGATCCGAAGCCCGTGGAGAAGCTGCTCAGCAGCTTGTCGAAGGGGGCGCCCGCGACGGCCGCCAGCAGGCCGGAACCGAGCGTGAGGGCGAGGAAGGGGTGCAGCTTCAGCTTGGTGATCAGCAGCACGATCGCGCCGATGCTGAGCAGCACCGCGAGGAGCAACTGGGAGTCACTGCCGGTGTGCGGCAGGGCCGGTGGGGCGGCCGCCAGGAGGGTCGGGGCGAGGGTGGGGGCAATACTCACGCGAGGTCTCCATTGACGGGCCGCAGCAGCGCCACGGCCATCTCGACGAGTTCTTCGGGGGACGGGCCCACGTCCAGGACGGCGCCGCGCTCGTCCGCACCCAGGGGCTCCAGGGTGGCGTACTGGGATCCGAGCAGCGACGACGGCATGAAGTGGCCGGTGCGGTGCGAGAGCCGGTCCTCGACCAGCTCGTGACCACCGCTGAGGTGCAGGAAGAAGGCGCCCGGGGCGGCCGCGCGCAGGATGTCGCGGTAGCCGTGCTTCAACGCCGAGCAGGTGACCACGCCGCCGGTGCCGGACTCGGTGTGCTCCTTGAGCCAGGCGCCGATGGCGCGCAGCCAGGGTTCCCGGTCCTGGTCGTCCAGCGGGGTGCCGGCGGACATCTTGGCGATGTTGGCCGGCGGGTGGAACTCGTCCGCCTCGGCGAAGGGGAGATCGAGGCGGTCGGCCAGGAGGCGGGCCAGGGTGGTCTTGCCGACACCGGAGACGCCCATCACCACGACGGTGAGGGGGGTGCCCGGGAGGGCGCGGTTCTCGACGTTGAGAGCCATCGGTGGTGCTCCTTCGTTGCAGGCCGCCACTATCGCTTCAAAGATATGACGTATTCAAGTGCCGGAAACCAAATCGTCATACTTTTGGGATGTGGGGTAGGTCGCAGGGCGATGCGCACCGCGCGGGGGCGGCCGACTACCCTGGGCGGATGGAGATCCAGGGGCTGCCCGGCCGGCTGCTTGACGAACTCGGGCCGGCGATCGCGTCCGGGGAGATCCCCGAGGGCGCGGTGCTGCGCGGGGAGGACCTGGAGGAGCGGTTCGGGGTGTCCCGGACGGTCGTCCGGGAGGCGGTGCGCATCCTGGAGGGGATGCGCCTGGTGGCGTCCCGGCGGCGGGTCGGGATCACCGTCCAGCCGAAGTCGCTCTGGGACGTCTTCGACCCCATGGTGATCCGCTGGCGACTGGCCGGCGCCGACCGGCCCGCCCAGCTGCGCTCGCTCGGCTCCCTGCGGGTGGCCGTCGAACCGGCCGCGGCCGCGCTCGCCGCGCGCCACGCCAGCGACGACGACCGGCGTGAACTCAGCTCGCTGGCGGTGGAGTTGACGGTCGCCGCCCGGGAGGCCGACCTCACCACCTTCCTCGGGTACGACATCGCCTTCCACGCCCTCGTCCTGCGTGCCTCCGGGAACGAGATGTTCGCCCACCTCGGCGACACCGTCGGGGCGGTGCTCACCGGCCGGACCGAGTACCATCTGATGCCCCATCAGCCCGAGCCGTACGCGATCAGACTGCACCGGGAGGTCGCCGACGCGATCTGCGGCGGCGACGCCGCGCACGCCGAGCGGGCGATGCGGACGATCGTCACCGGCGCCCTGGAGGAGCTCAACCAGCAGTTGGGGTGAGCTCCGCTCCCGCCGCCTGCCCGGATGGCACGTTTTGACGGCAGTTCGGTGGATTCGGACGCATGGTCCGGGTTCGGCGGGGGCAGAGTGAGTGAAGGGGGCGCAATTCGTGTGCGCCCGTTCCCCGTTCCAGCACCGGATCCGCGCCTGGGGGTCGCCCGATGTCCGCGCCACGCCGTCGCCGCCGCCTGCCCGACGAGGTGCGCTCCGCCGCAGTCCGGGCGGTGCTCTGCTTCTCCTTCACGCTGGTGGGCGTGGTCGTCGCGACCCTGGCCTCGTACGCGGGCAGTTGGCTGCTGACGCCCGCGCTGTTGGCGATGGGGCTGGGGGTGTTCGGCACGATGTGGTGCCTGCTGGAGATCCTGATCTCCCGCCAGGTCGCCGCCCAGCGGATGCGCGGGCCGAACTCCGCGCACCCGATGGCGGGCAGCCGGGTCGCCCCCGAACCGCTGGCGCCCCGCCCGTTCCCCCGGCCGGGGCCGGGCAGCGCGCCGCAGCAGTCCTACCGCCCGCAGCCGTCCTACCGCCCGCAGCCGCCGCAGGCTCAGCAGCCGCAGCCGCAGGCCGGGCGGCCCGGCCAAGCTCCGTACCGGGGCCAGTCGCAGCAGCCGCCGCAGTTGCCGACCACCTGACCGGGCGCTGTGGCCGGGCGCTGCGGCCGGGCGCTCTGGCCGGGCGCTCTGGCCGGGCGCTCTGGCCGGGCGGTGAACGACGGTGCGTCAGATCACGATCCGGTAGTGGGTGGTGAGCCGGCGGTCGTCGTCCAGGACGTGGAAGGCGAGCATCGGCGGGTGGTCGAAGGTGATGCCCCTCCCGCCCTCGCAGGGCAGCGTGGTGGTGGAGACCACCCCGGGGGCGACCAGCACCGGCAGGCCCGCGAAGGTGGACGCGGCGGGCGTGTGGGAGTGGCCGCAGAGCAGCGCGGCCACCCGGGGGTGCCGGCGCAGCACCTCCGCCAGCCGGGCCTCGCCGAACTGGCGGATCCGGTCGACGCTCGGGATGTGCAGCTCGACCGGCGGGTGGTGGAAGGCCACCAGGGCCGGCGACTCCTGGCGGCCGGAGCCGAGTTGGGCCTCCAGCCAGTCGAGGGTGGCGTCCGCCAGCAGGCCGTCGTGCTGCCCGGGTATCGAGGAGTCGAGCATCAGCACGTCGACGCCGGGCAGCCGGTGCAGCCGGTTGACCGGGCCCGTCGACGGCGCCTCGCCGAGCAGCACCTCCCGGTACGGCTCCCGGACGTCGTGGTTGCCGGGGCAGGTGAGCACCGGGTGCCGGGACTCCAGTACCTCGGCGACCTGGCGGTACTCCTCGGGCGAGCCGTGGTCGGCGAGGTCGCCGGTGACCAGCACCGCGTCCAGCGGGCCGGGCAGGGCGTCGAGGTACGCCATCACCTGCTCGGCCCGCCGCCGGGCGCGCTTGCCGCCGTCCCGACGGTGGACCTGGCCGAGGTGGATGTCACTGAGGTGCGCGATCGTCAACATGGCGATCACGCTAATCAGTTCACGGCTGGGCGGGAACCTCCGCCGGGCGCTTGAACATCCGGGTGGCGGTGATCTCGCCGTGGATGGTCGGGCCGTCCGGGTCCTGCGGGGCGGGCAGGCCCGGGCGCAGGTGCTCCTCCACCGAGATGTACTTGAGGCCGGCCCGCAGGTCGGCGTCGTTGCGCAGCCGGATCACCAGCGGGAACTCGGCGAGCGCCGTGGTGTCGAACAGGCCGGTGGTGTAGATCAGCTGGACGCCGAGCGCGTCCGCCACCGCGCGCTGGAGCTCCAACAGGTACGTGGCGTTGGCGCGGCCGATCGGGTTGTCGAGGAACAGCGTCCCGGCGTGCCGCAGTTGGGACTGGCCGCGGTCGTTGGCGCGCAGCGCGGCCATCGTGCAGTAGAGCGCGATGGCGGCGGTGAGCAGCTGGCCGCCGGAGAAGACGTCGGACATCTGGCCGACGCTCACCCGCTCGGCGCGCAGCACCGCGTCGGGCTTGAGGATCTCGACGCTGACGCCCTTGGGGCCGATCGCGGCGGCGACGCCGCGCAGCAGCAGGGACATGCCGTCGCGGCGCAGGTCGCTGTTCTTCCGGACGGCGGCGCGGGTGGCCTCGTCGATGACCTCGCCGAGGCGCTCGACCAGGGTGGCGTGGTCCGGGTCCTCGAAGCGGATCCGCAGGAACTCCTGGCCGGACCACTCCCCCAGGCCCTCGGGCAGCCGGGACAGCCGCTGGGCGGCGCGCAGCGTGGTGAGCGAGGACTCGACCAGTCCGCGCAGCCGGTCGACGATCGAGCCGCGGTTCTTCTCCAGCTGGGTGAGCTCATCGGTGAGCACCCGCAGCCGGGGGGCGAAGGCGGCGGCCCAGGCGGCCGCGTGCTCGGGCAGCGCGGACGCGGGCAGTTCGCGGATCTGCTGGCGGGCGGGCGTGCGGACGGCCTCGTAGCGGGCCGCGTTGGCGTGCCGGACCAGCGCGTCGGAGGCGTCCCGGACGGCGAGTTCGGCGGAGGACAGCTCGCCGACGGCCGTGCGCAGGGCGCGGCGGGCCTCGGTGGAGGCGTTGCGGGCCTCGGGCAGCGGGCCGAGGTAGGGCTCGACCGGCTGGCCGTCCTCCTCCGGCTGCTCGCGCAGGCCGTCGCGCAGCTGGCCGGCCAGCTCGTCGAAGTCGGCGGCGGCCGACTGGGCGGCGTCGAAGGTGCGCTGGAGGTCGGCGTGCGCGGTACGGGCGGTGTCGACGGCCTCGCGGCACTCGGCGAGCCGGCTGGTGGCCGTACGCAGCAGCACCTGGGCGTGCTCGGGGTCGGTGGGGACGAGCTCCTCGGGCAGCTCGGTGTGCGCCTCGCCGTCGGCGGGGGCGGAGCGCTCGACCTCGCCGCGCAGCCGGCCGAGCTGCTCGCTGGCGGCGGCGGAGCGGGCCTCGATGGTGGCGACCAGTTCCTCGGCGCGGGCGGCGGCGGCCTGGCGGGCGGGGCCGTCGGCGCCGTCGGGGCTGCCGAGGAGTTCCTCGGCGCGGGTGCGGACCTTGTTGGTGAGGCGGTCCAGCTCGGCCGCGGCGGCGGCCTCGTCACCTTCGGCGCGGGCCTGCTCGGCGCGCAGGTCGGCGCCGACGCCCACCTTCTCGTACAGCTGGGCGGCGGCCCGGTAGGCCTCGCGCAGGGCCGGCAGCGCGGCGGGGGCGGTCTGCTCGGCGGGCTCGTCGGCCTGCTCGGCGGCGGGGATCTCGGCGCGTTCGGCGCGCAGCGCGCGCGCGGTGCGGCGGGCGTCGTCGGCGGCGCGCTGGGCGGCGCGGCGGTCCTCGTCGCAGGTGCGGGCGCGTTCGGCGCAGACGGCCTGGCGGCGGTCGCACTCGGCCGCGTCCTCGGCGAGTTCGCGCTGGCGGCGGGCCCAGTTGGCGCGCTCGCGCAGCCGGAAGGCGAGGCCGGAGAGGGCGTCGGCACGGCGGCGGGCGCGCTGGGCGGCCTCCCGGTGCTCCTCGTGGGCGGAGGCGGCGGCCGCGTGGTCGGTCTCGGCCTCGTCGTGGTCGGCGCGCAGGGTGGCCAGGGCGGCGGCGGCCTGCTCGGCGTGCTCGCGGGCGGCCTCGGCGGCGGCGGCGAGTTCGGCGAGGGTGCCGGGCGGGCAGCTGGCGTGCCAGGAGGCGAGCCGGGCGGCGAGGGCGCGGTCGGCGCCGAGCCGGCCGGCGAGTTCGCGGATGTGCTCCTCGCGGGCGGCGGCGCGGGCGCGCAGTTCGCGGCGCTCGCCGTCGGCGGCGGACTCGTCGTGCATGGCCGGGTTCGGCGGCACCAGGAAGAAGGCGGGCTCGTCGGTGATCGGGGCGATCAGCGAGGCGGCGGCGCCGACGGCGACGGTGGAGCGCGGCAGCAGGGCGGCGGCCTGGAGGGCCTCGCGGGCGCGCTCCAGCGAGGCCGGGTCGGTGACGACCACGCCGTCCACCAGTTCGGGGCGGGCGGCGAGGATCGCCTCGTGGTCGGCGGGGTCGACGGACTGGGCGAGGTAGCGCCAGCCGGGCAGGGCGGGGATGCCGTGCTCGGCGAGGTACTCGACGGTGGCCAGCACGTCGGGGCCGGGCGGCAGCAGGCCGCCGTCACCGAGGGCGGCGAGGATGCGGGAGTCGTCGGCGGCGGCGGTGCGCAGGTCGAACAGGGTGCGTTCGGCGGTGGCGATGGCCTCGTCGAGGAGTTCGCGCAGGTACTCGGCGTTGCGGTCGAGCACGGCGGGGGTGAGGAAGCCGGCGTCCTCCTCGGCGCCGTCCTGGTACGGGGTGAGGGAGAGCAGGTCGGCGAGGCGCTGCTCGGTGGCGAGCAGGGCGGCGGTGCGCTGCTCGGCGGCCAGCGCCCGGGCCGCGTCCTTGCGGGCGTCACCGGCCCGTTCGGCGGCGAGTTCGGCGCGCGAGGTGGCGGCGGCGGCCTCGCGCAGCCGGGTGGCGCCGGCCTCCGCGACGGTCCGGGCCTGGGCGAGGGCCGCGGCGGCGGCCTGCTCCACGTCGGCGGCGTGCAGGGCGGCGCGGGCCGGGTCCACGTCGCCGTCGGAGTCGATGAAGCCGGCCTCGACGGCGGCCTCGGTCTCCTGCTCGACCTCGGCGAGGCGCTGGCGCAGGTGCTCGGCCTCACTGCGGGCCTTCTGGGCGGCGGTGGCGGCCTCGGTGGCGTCGGTCTGGGCCTTGCCGCCGTCCTCCTGGAGCTCGCTGGCGCGCTGCTCCTCGGTGTCGGCGCGGGTCTCGGCGGCCGCGGCGGCGGCTTCCAGGGCGCGGGCGAGCGCGCCGGCGGCGCGGGCGCGGGCGGCGAGCGCCGGGGCGGCGTCCAGTTCGGCCTCGCGGATGGCGACGGCGACCCGGGCGACCCGGTCGGCGGCGGCGCGCTGGCGCAGCACGGCCTCGGCGGCCTGCCAGGCGGAGTGCAGGGTGCGGGCGTCGATGAGTTCGCGGCGCAGGGTGGCGGCCTCGGCGGTGGCCGCGGCGAGGCTCAGGGTGGCGTGCCGGTGGGTGAGTTCGTCGGCGATCAGGCTGTGCCGGGTGCGGTCGGCCTCGGCGGCGGTGACGGCGCTCACGGCGGCGGCGACCTCGATGGCGAGGTCCTGGGCGCGGTCGCGTTCGGCGGCGGCGCGGGAGGTGAGGGTGTGGGCGAGGCGGCGGGCGCGGCGTTCGGCGGTGCGGTGCGCCTCGCGGACGGTCTCGCGGGCGCCGGTGGCCTCGACGATGCGTTCCAGCAGGTCGAGCGAGCCGGCGGTGAAGTCGCGTTCGGCGGTGAGTTCGGAGCGCAGGCCGAGCTTGGCGGCGAAGCCGTGGACGAGGTCGGCCAGGCCGTCGGTGTCCCGGGTGTCGGTGACGGCGCGCAGCAGCAGGTCGGTGAAGTCCTTGTCCTGCTTGACCGCGAAGAGGCCGGCCGCCTCGCCCTCGTCGGCGTTCATCTCGCGCTGGTAGCGGAAGAGTTCGGGGTCGAGGCCGAGTTCGCCGAGGTGTTCGGTCCAGCGGTCGTGGCCGTCCTCGAAGACCAGGTCGAGGTGGGGGTGGGCCTTGCCGGCCTCGGTGAGGGCGTCGCGGAAGCCCTTCATGGTGCGGCGGCGGCCGCGGGCCTTCTGGTCGCCGGCCAGGCTGACCCGTTCGGCGACGGGGAGCGAGTCGAGGGTGAGGCCGGGGCCGGGGCGGAAGGAGTACCAGGTCTCGGCGAACTTGCGCGGGTCGGAGGAGACCTGGCGGCCGCGCCACTCGCTGACCTTGCCGACCACGATCAGTTCGCCGGTGACGGTGTGCTGCCACTCCAGGGCGACGTGGCCGCAGTCGTCGGCGAGCAGGAACTTGCGCAGCACGCCGGAGCTGGCGCCGCCGAGGGTGTTGCGGTGGCCGGGGAGCATCACCGAGAAGATCAGCTTGAGCAGGACGGACTTGCCGCCGCCGTTCTCCAGGAAGAGCACGCCGGCCGGGGCGGGGCGGCGGACCGGGCCGTCGGTGTCCTCGCCGAACAGGCCGATCTGCTGGGGGGCCGGGTCGGCGACGGGCTCGCCGACGCCGCGCAGGTCGAGCACCGTGTCGGCGTAGCGGGCGCCGGCCGGTCCGATCGAGTAGAGGCGGACCCGGTTGAGCTCGTACATGTGCGGCGGTTCTCCGTGCGTCTATGGGGTTGTCAGAACGATCAGAGCGAGTGGAACGGCAGGCCGGCGTCGGCGACCAGCTCGTCGGAGGTGTCCGGCGGCAGCAGGCTGGCGGTGCCGTCGGAGACCGGGACGATGCCGAGGTCGAGCAGTTCGGCCATCGCGGCGCTGCCGGCCAGGTCGCGGACCTGGAGCTGGTAGCGGGCGGTGGTGCGGTAGGTGCCGCCGGAGTCGTCGGAGACCTTCTGCAGGAAGCCGGAGTCGACCAGGAACATCACCGCCTTGGCCACGATGCCGATGGTGGAGCCGGAGAGCCGGCGGGCGTCCTTGGTGGCGCCGGTGGCGGTGCGCCGGGCCCAGACCCGCCAGGCGGCCTCCAGGCCGGGGGCGTCGCTGGCCGGGTCGGTGTTGGCGCCCTCGGCGTCGGCCTGCTCCTCCAGGCGGCGGCAGGCCTGGCGGACGAAGGAGTCGACGCCGTTGACGGTGATCCGGCCGAGGTAGCCGTCGTCGGCGAGGTCCTCGGGGCGGGGGAAGGCCATCGCGGCGACGGCGAGGTGGGCCAGTCCGTGCAGGAAGCGGTCGGTGGACTCGGAGGCGGCGCGGCGGGAGTAGTCGCCCATCCGGACGGCGAACAGCGACTCCTCGGCGGCGGCGACGGCCATCCCGGCCCGCGGCGAGACCTCCAGGACGACCAGGCCCATGCCGGTGGCGACGGCGTCGGCGAGGCGGGCGAACGGCGGGTCCTCGCGGTGGCGGCGGACGAGTTCGGCGTACTCGGCGTCGCGGGCGGGGAGCAGCTTGGCCTGGAGGCCGAAGGAGACCAGCCGGGCGGCGTCGGCGACGTCGGCCGGGGTGATCGGCGCGGGAGCCGCGGGTTCGGTCTCGGCCGCCCAGGACGTGTCGTGGTGGGTCGTCACGGGCGGTGCTCCTCTGGGGTGGCGCGGTGGTGGTGGGTCGTCAACGTGGGTGCCTGGGGGTGTCGCGGCCGGGCCGTCAGCCGGCGTCCTTGCGGTCGGCGGCCATGCCGACCGCGTCGAGCAGGGCGCTGCCGACGATCAGGTCGGCGCCGCCGAACTCCCGGTCGCGCAGCGGGGTGCCGTCGTCCACGGCGAACAGCAGCCGCTCCTCGCCCTGGCGGTAGGCGGTGCCGACCGGCGGGCTGGCCGCGTGCACGGCCAGCAGAGCGACCAGGTACGGGAGTTCCGGGTCCTGCTTGCGGGCGTCGGCGAGCAGGCCGGAGAGCCGGCGGGGGGCGTCCGGGGGCAGGTCGAGGAGTTCCTGGGCGGCTTCCAGCTGGGCCTCGGAGAAGCGGCTGTCGTCCGGGGTGGCGACGAGGTCCGGGTCGGGCAGTTCGGCGCCGAGGTGTTCGCGCTCGACCGGCGGGGTGAGCAGCAGGTCGACCAGGTCGGTGACCCGGACCGAGACGGGCGTGCGCAGTCCGGCGCCGCGGGCGAAGAAGGCGCCGGTGGGCCGGACGGCCTGCTCCACCGGCAGCCGCAGCACGGGGGCGAGCAGCTGGCCGTACAGGTCGATGCCGCTGCGGGCGCCGGGGGTGGCGAAGGCCTGCCGGTCCTGCTCGGCGCGGAACAGCGGCCCGGCCTCCAGCAGCCGGGTCTGGAGCTGGGTGTGGCGGCGGATGCAGTCCTTGACGATGTCGACCAGCTCGGCGGCGCGGCGCTTGTGCTCCTGGTCCTCGGCCTCGTCGCGGGCCTTGCGGATGTTGGTGAGAATCGCGTTCTCGTGCCGGTAGCGGTCGGCGATGTGGTCCAGCGCCTCGTCGATGAGGTCCGGGACGGCCTGCATCCAGTCGACCGCGCGGACGTTGCGGCGGGTGGCGTCGAGGGCGCGGCGCAGCGTCTCGGCGTACTGGACGGTGCGGTAGCGGGCCTGCTCGGCGGCGAGCTGGGCGTCGGCCAGGCGGCCGCGGCGGATCAGCACCTCCAGCTTGACCTCGGCGGCGATCTGGGCCGAGGTGACGTCGGTGTCGAGGGCGCCGACCAGGACGTTGACCGCCTCGTCGGTGGTGCGCAGGTAGACGCCGCCGTCGGGGCCGGGGACCTCCTCGATCAGCTTGAAGTCGTAGTCCCGGCGGACGTACTCGCCGTCGGCGCCGAAGGTGCCGTAGACGGCGCGGAAGCCGCGGTCCACGCTGCCGACGTTGATCAGCGACTCCAGCACCCAGCGGGCGACCCGCTCGTGCTCGGGGGCGGGCCGGCGCGGGGCCTGGGCGGCGACCCGGGGCAGCATCCGGGCGAGCACTATCTCGCGGTCGGCCCCGGTGTCGAAGTCCATGTGCAGGGTGACCAGGTCGATCGCGGCGAGGCCGACCTCGGCCATCGCGTAGCCGCCGTACTCGCCGGCCAGGTTGACCTTGCGGCTGTCCAGGTCGTGCAGCGGGGCGGTGCAGGCCAGCGCCTTGAGCCGGCGGGCCAGGCCCTCGTCGGCGGCGGGGCCGGGCGCGGGCCGCGGTGCGGGCACGGCGGCGCCGGCGGCCGGGCGGAGGCCGGGCTCGGTGGGCGGGTCAGCGATGGCGGTCACGGTGGACAAGATTAGAGGTTCGCACCGACATCGACCGAAACGGACCTTGTGGACGGGCGGAGCGGCAGCTGGGCGGCGGTGCACGGGGCCGGATCGGAACGGGATTTCGACGGAATCCCGCCATTCTCGAACGAGCATGCGAGAAAAGCGTGAGGTCAGCGCGATGGTTCGGTGATGATCGACCCATGATCACCCGACTGGCGAAAGCCGGCCTCGCCACCGCGCTGTCCGTGACCACCCTCGTCGCAGGCGCCACCGCCGCCACGGCCGCCACCGCCGCCGCGCCGACCGGTACGCCCGGCCCCTCGGCCCAGCACGTGACGGTCTCGCTGAACGGCTACCTGCCGCGCACCGCCCCGCCCGGGCCGGGCCAGTTCTCGGTCGGCTGGACCTCGGCCGGCACGGCCGACCTCACCGGGCCGACCCACATCACCCTCGACCTGCCGCAGGGCCTCACCACCGACGGCGCGATGTTCTACTCCACGCCGTACGACTACACCTTCACCGAGACCGTCTCGCCGGACGGCCGCCACCTGGACGCCGTCCTGGTGGGCTCCCGGCGGGTCGGGTTCTCCGAGTTCATGAAGCTGAAGGTGTACGGCGACCCGTCCAAGGCGTCCGGCCAACTGGTCGCCACCATCGGCAACCCGAACGACACCGACCCGACCGGCCACGTCGCGATCGCGACGCTGGACGGCAGCACCCCCGCGCCGGTCGTCCCGGACGCGCCGTCCGTGACCGGCCTGGACACCGCCACCGGCCCGGGCGCGGGCGGCACCCCGATCACCGTCAGCGGCGGCAACCTGGCCCACGGCATGGTGCTGGTCGGCGGCGTCCCGGCGCCGGGCAGCTGCACCGACACCGCCTGCACGGTGACCACCCCGGGCGGATCCGGCAGCGCCCCGGTCAGCGTGGTCACCCCGGGCGGCACGGCCGCGGCCCCGGTGGCCTTCGACTACACCGGTGCCGCCCCGCCGGCGCCGCCCGCGCCGACGGTCACGTACCTCGGCCCGGCCGCCGGGCCGGTGGCCGGCGGCACCTCGGTGTCCATCGCGGGCCGCAACCTGACGTACGGCGCGGTGCGGTTCGGCGGGGTGCCCGCCGCCCGCGTCTCCTGCGGGCCGCAGTACTGCACGGCGTACGCGCCGCCGGCCGGCGGGCCCGGGCCGGTGGACGTCACGGTCACCACGGCGGGCGGCACCAGCGCGCCGATGACGTTCACGTACACGGCGTAGCCGCTCCCCCTCCCGGTGCCCGGGTGCCGCTTCGGCGCCCGGGCACCGGTGCGTCCGGGGGGGGTGCGTCCGGGGGGGCGGCCGGGAGCCGGTGCGTCCGGAGCCGGTGATCTGCGGACCGCTGCGCGGGATCCCGCTGGCGTGGCGATTCATCGACATGTCGTTCGGCGTCTTCGGTGTCATTCCGCTGCTGATCGTGCTCCGCGCCCTGCGCCCGCTGGAACGTTCCTTCCAGCAGCGCCTTGCCGCGAACTGAGTCCACCGCGCCGGGGCGCCGCTCCAGGGCGCGCACGTGAAGGCTGCGCGCCGGTCGGCCCGCCGCCCATCCGGGTGACGGACAACGGGCTTCACCGCCAGGCCCTACCATCTGGCTCAACAGCTGCTGGAAGGCGGACGGGCGTGGCCGATGCGGTGATCGATCTCAATGCGGACCTCGGCGAGGGGTTCGGGCGGTGGACCCTGACCGACGACGAGGCCCTGCTCTCCGTGGTGACCAGCGCCAACGTCGCCTGCGGCTTCCACGCCGGGGACCCGTCGACGATGCGCCGGGTCTGCGCCCTGGCCGCCGAACGCGGCGTCCGGATCGGCGCCCAGGTCTCCTACCGGGACCTCGCGGGCTTCGGCCGCCGCGCCATGGACGTCCCGCCGGAGGAACTCGCCGACGAGATCGCCTACCAGATCGGCGCCCTCCAGGTCTTCGCCCGGGCGGCCGGCTCCCGGGTCTCCTACGTCAAACCGCACGGCGCGCTCTACAACCGGGTGGTCTCCGACTCCGAACAGGCCGAGGCCGTGGTGGCCGGGGTGCTGCGGGCCGGCGCGGTCTGCGACGGGCCGCTGCCCGTCCTGGGACTGCCCGGCTCCCGGCTGCTCGCCGTCGCCGAGGGGGTCGGACTGCCGGTGGTCGCCGAGGCCTTCGCCGACCGCGCCTACACCTGGGCCGGCACCCTCGTCCCGCGCCGCGAACCCGACGCGGTGGTGCACGACCCCGAGACGGTCATCACCCGGGCGGTCGGGATCGCCCGGGACGGCGCGGTGGAGGCCGTCGGCGGCGACCGGATCGCCGTCGAGGCCCGCTCGCTGTGCGTCCACGGCGACACCCCCGGCGCCGCCCAGCTCGCCTGGCGGATCCGCGGGGCGCTGGCCTCGGCCGGGGTGCGGGTCGAGGCGTTCACATGACGGGCGGCGCCGGGGGGCGGCTCAGCGGGGAGCTTGGCGCCGGACTCGGCGGGGGGCTCAGCGGGGAACCGCCCGGCGAGGGCCCGGCGGTGCGGCGGGTCGGCGAGCGGGCGCTGCTGGTCGAGCTCCCGGGGACGGCCGAGGTCGCCGCGCTGTACGGCTGGCTGCGCGACCGGCAGGCCGGCGGGGAGCTCGGCGAGGTCGGCGAGATCGTGCCCGCCGCCCGCACCGTCCTGCTGGACGAGGTCGCGGACGTCGCCGCGGTGGCCGCGCTGCTGCGCACCGCCCGTCCGGCGGCGGCCACCGCGGCGGACGGGCCGCTGGTGGAGGTCCCGACCGTGTACGACGGCGCCGACCTCGCGGAGGTCGCGGCGCTCTGGGGCGTCTCCGCCGAGGCGGCCGTACGGATCCACACCGAGCCCGAGTACGTGGTCGCCTTCTGCGGCTTCGCCCCCGGCTTCGGCTACCTCACCGGACTGCCGCCGCAGTACGGGGTGCCGCGCCGGGCCACCCCGCGCAGCGCCGTCCCGACCGGCTCGGTGGCCCTGGCCGGCACGTACACCGGCGTCTACCCGAGCCCGTCACCCGGCGGCTGGCAGCTGATCGGGCGGACGGCGCTGGCGCTCTGGGATCCGGCCCGGGAACCGGCGGCCCTGCTGGCGCCGGGGGTGCGGGTCCGGTTCACGGCGGTACGGGCGTAGCGGCGGGGCGGGCGGAGCGGAGCGGGGGCCGAGCGGGGCCGAGCCCACGCCCGGAGGAGGCGCCGGGCGCCCGTCAGCCCCGGCCCGACAACAGCTCCGCGATGACGCGTTGGGCCGGGTCGAGCGCCGTCTCCCCCTCCTCGACCGCCCAGACCGCGTACTGCAGCACCCGGGCGAGCGTCCAGGCGGCCGCCACCTCCCGGTCCACCTCCAGCGCCTCCACCAGCAGGTCGAAGCGGCGCCGCAGCGCCCGGGCCGGACTGCCGTCGGCCGTGACGTCCGCCCAGCGGTTGCGCAGCGCGGGCAGCAGTTCGAAGCCGGGGTGCCCGGCCAGCGGCTTGGGGTCGATGGCCAGCCAGGGCGCCCGGTCGGCGCCCGGCAGCGGGGCGAGGACGTTGCCGTAGTGGAGGTCCCAGTGCAGCAGCCGGTCGCCCGGCTCGGCGCGGACGGCACGGAGGGCGGCCGCGCAGTCGGCGAGCAGGCGCCGCTCGTCCGGGTCGGTGTGGGCGGCGGCCGCGGCCGGGGCGCGCAGCAGCAGGCCGTCCGCGAGATCGGCCAAGGTGCGCAGGCCGGGCGGTGCCTGATGGAACGTCAACTCCCGTAGCAGATCGGCGATCACCCGTACCGCCGCGAGGTCGTCGGCCACCGTCAGCAGCGAGCGGGACGGGTCCAGGCGCTCCAACAGCATGGCGCCGGTGGCCGGTTGGTGGTCGAGCAGCCGGACGGCGCCGCGACCGCCCCAGGCCCGGAGGGCGAGCGGCTCGCCCACCGTCTCCTCGTCCACCGGCTGGAGCTTGAGCGCCGCGGGCGTACCGTCGGCGCGGCGCACCGGCAGCACCAGCGCGACCACGCCGTGGGCCACCGGCCCGTCCGGGCGCAGCTCCCAGTGCTCGGTCAACTCGGCTGCCAGGGAGGGGAGTCGGGCCGCCCAGGCGCGCCCCCGCGCACCGAGGTACTCGGCCAGTGAGGCGGCCAGTGCGGGCGGGACGAGGACGGACATGGTACGGGCTCCTCTCCGACGGTGCCGTCCAGCCTAGTTGGGAGCCTGCGCCGACTCCCCGAGCGCGGTGGCGGCGGCCGCCGCGAAGCCGTCCGGGTTGTCGAGCATGATGTTGTGCCCGCAGTCCGGCACCTCCACCACCCGGACCCCTGCCGCGCGCAGGCCGTCGGCGTCCGCGGGGGCGTCCGCCGCCGGGTGGAGGAAGGTGCGCGGGAGGTCGAGTCCGAGCAGCAGGGCGCGCATGGCCGGCTCGCTGCCCCGGGCGAGGTGCACGGCGCTGCGGTGGAGGGCCTCGGGCCCGGCCAGCCGCATGGTGGACCACCAGAACGGGCCGACCCGACCGGCGACCTCCGCCCGGCCGCCGGCCAGGAACTCGGCCTCGGTGTAGCCGGCGATCCCGCTGCTGCCGATCCGCTCGCGATCGGGCGCGACCGGGTCGAGGTTGGCGTCCACCAGGACCAGCCGGGAGACCAGCCCGGGGTGGCGGTGCGCCAGGACGATCGCGATCGCGCCGCCCATGCTGTGGGCGACCACCTCGACCTGCCGGAGCCCGGCCGCCGCGACGGCCTTGGCGACCGCGTCGGCGTGCTGCTCCAGGGTGTAGCCGAAGTCGGCGGGCCGGTCGCTGATCCCGAAGCCGAGCAGGTCGAGCAGCAGCGCGCGGCGCCCGGCGAGCAGCGGGTGGGCGGCGGCGGCCGCGAAGTAGACCGGCGAGCTGGCGCCGAGGCCGTGCAGGTAGAGCCGGGCGGGCTCGGCGCCGGGCAGCTCGACCCAGCGGATGCGGTCGCCGTTCGGGGTGACGGGGGTCTCGCGCACGTGCACACGCTCCTGGGTCGGGTCGCTCGATGGCTGCGGTTCGGTGCTGCGGCTCGGTACTGTCGAGGCCAGACCATACCTCGAAAGCGAGGTATACCGGAACCGATATACCGGCGCACCGAGACACGGATCTGGGAGAGTGACCTCATGCTCAAGCTCGCGATCCTCGGCTTCCTGTACGACCGCCCGCTGCACGGCTACGAACTGCGCCGCCACCTCGCCGCGCTCGCTGGTCACATCCGCCCGATCAGCGACGGCTCGCTCTACCCCGCGATCAAGCGACTGGAGGCCGACGGCCTGCTGGTGCGCGAGACCGAGCCCGGCAGCGCCGCCGCGCCCCGGCACACCCTCCACCTGACCGGAGCCGGCCGCGCCGCGCTGCTCGACCGGCTGCGCGAGCCCGAGCCGCTCGACATCAGCGACGGCAACCGCTGGACCACCGTGGTCTCCTTCCTACGCCACCTCGACGACCCGGCCGCCCAGGCCGCCGTGCTCCGCCGCCGACTGGCCTTCCTGTCCGAGCCGGCCAGCTTCTTCTACGAGGGCGACCGCCCGCGCAGCGCCGAGGAGTTCACCGACCCGTTCCGGCGCGGCCTGCTGCTGACCGCCCGGGCCACCACCGAGGCCGAACTCGCCTGGCTGCGCGCCACCCTGGCCGAGCTGGAGCTCCCGACGGGTTGACCGAAAGCCATCGGAACCGCCTTCCCTCCCCACCCCGCGCGTGTTCCGATGACCCCATGGGCAACGACTTGCACGAGACCGGCAACGCGCACCAGCAGGACGGGCGGCGCGAGGGCTACGACGGCACGGGCGCGGGCGCGATCACCCCGGACGGCTGCGCGGTGGAGGTGTGGACCCGCCTCCCGGTGGGTGACGCCCCGGACGTGATCGAGGCGGCCGCCCCACCCGGCGCCCGGATCCTCGAACTGGGTTGCGGCGTCGGCCGGATGACCCACCCGCTGGTCGAGCGCGGCTTCACCGTGACGGCGGTGGACGAGTCCGCCGAGATGCTCGCCCGGGTGAGCCCGCAGGTCCGTACGGTGCGCAGCCCGATCGAACGGCTGGACCTCGGCGAGCGCTTCGACGTCGTGCTGCTCGCCTCCTTCCTGGTGCACGCCGGCGATCCGGCCGTCCGCCAGGGCCTGCTGGAGACCTGCCGCCGCCACGTCGCCGGGGACGGCTGCGTGCTGGTGCAGCGCGAAGGCGAGGACTGGCACCGGAACGTGCCGCGGGAGAGCCGGATCGCCGGGACGGACGGGGTGGTCCGGATCGTCTCGGCGACACCGGTCGGTGCCGGGGTGAATTCGGTCCGGGCGGAGTACGTCTTCCCGGACGGCACCTGGACCCACACCTTCCTGTCCCGCCCGCTCTCGACGGCGGCCTTCGAGGAGGCCCTGGCGGACGCGGGGCTGCGGGTCGAGACGTACCTGACGGAGGACCGCACCTGGGTCCGGGCCCGGCCGGCCGACTAGCCCGGCGCGGGCCCGGGTGCGGAACCCGACGCCACCCCGATGCGCAAAGCCTGATTAAAGGGTGAACAAAGAACTGTCACCTTCACCCCGTACCATCGGCCGCGCGCCGGGCCCGTGCGCGGCCCGGGGTCGCGCGGGTCGCGGTCGTCCGCACGCCCGCACCGACCCGCGAGGACCCGCCCATGCCGCACCCCCGCCACGCCCGCCCGATACCCCCGGCGGGTGTTCGGTGATCGACTGGTTCCACGGGGCCGTTCTCGGCCTGATCCAGGGGCTCACCGAGTTCCTGCCCGTCTCCTCCAGCGCCCATCTACGGGTGTTCTCGGCTCTGTTGGGCTGGGACGACCCGGGCGCCGCCTTCACCGCCGTCACCCAGCTCGGCACCGAGGCCGCCGTGCTGATCTACTTCCGCCGGGACATCGCCTCGATCGTCCGCACCTGGGCGCTGTCGCTGGTCCGCCCGGCGCTGCGCTCCGACCCGGACGCCCGGATGGGCTGGTTCGTGATCATCGGGACGCTGCCGATCGGCGTCCTCGGCAAGCTGTTCCAGGACTCCATCGAGACCCACCTGCGCGACCTGCGGATCATCGGCACCACGCTGATCGTGTTCGGCCTCGTGCTGGCCCTCGCGGACCGCACCCGCGCCGTCCGCCACGCCCGTCCGATCACCGACCTGACCCTGCCGCACGCGGCCGCCTACGGCTTCGCCCAGGCGCTGGCGCTGATCCCCGGGGTCTCCCGCTCCGGCGGCACGATCAGCGCGGGCCTGCTGCTCGGCTACAGCCGGGAGGCGGCGGCCCGCTACTCGTTCCTGCTCGCGATCCCGGCGGTGCTCGCCTCGGGGACGCTGGAGCTGTTCAAGATCGGCGAGGGCCCGGCGCCGGCCTGGGGTCCGACGATCCTGGCCACCCTGATCGCCTTCGCGGTCGGCTACGCGGCGATCGCCTGGTTCCTCAAGTACATCTCGAACAACAGTTTCCTGCCGTTCGTGGTCTACCGGGTACTGCTCGGCGTTCTGATCATCGGCCTGGTGGCGGGCGGCGTGCTGGCCCCGGACGCGGGCCCGGTCAAGTAGAACGCCGTTCCACCAGGGGCCGGAACGGCCCGGGAAGGACGGCGGGCCGGGGCACCGACACGGTGCCCCGGCCCACCCGATGCCGACCTACCGCCCGGGCTCCCGGGCGGTCAGCCGGCCGCGTACGGCGGCGTGGACCTCGGCCTCCTCGGCCGGGTCGGCGGCGAGCCTGCGCAGTCGCTCCAGCACACGCGCGTCGCCGGTGGTGGCGACATGGCGCGCGGCGAGCTCGCGGGTGGACTCCTCGCAGTCCCAGAGGCACTCGACGGCGGGCCCCTCGGGGAAGTGCACATCGGTCACGGCGAGCGCCCGGGCGGCGCGGCCGCGCAGTTCGGAGGAGGCGGCCTCCCCGTAGACGTGGCGCAGGACCGGGACGGCGTCGGCGGCGGCCAGCCGCCCCGCACCGTCGACCAGGGACCCCAGCCCTGTACCGCTTACCCCGTGCACGGAGATCCAGCGGCGCAGACCGGCGACCACCAGCGGTGCGTCGGCCGGCTCGCCCGCGTCGGCGAGCAGGCGCACGGCGGTCTCGCCGAGCGCGCTGTCGGCGCCCCCGCTGGCCGGATCGGCCCAGCGGCGGGCCTGCGCCAGCACCTCGGGGCCGCGCATCCGGCCGAGCAGCTCCAACGCGGCCCGGACGATCCGGTCGTCCACGTCAGCTGCGGCGGCCTCGATCAGTTCGAGGGCGGCCGGGTCGCGCTGGTCGACCAGGTAGCGCAGGGCGGCCCGCCGGGCGCCGGGCAGGCCGCCACGGGCGGCCTCCAGCAGGACCGGACGGTCCTCGGGGCGGACCACGGCGGTCAGACAGCGGGCGGCCGCGGCGGCCCGGCGGTCCACGGCGTCGGGGCCGGAGCGGTCCTCGTCGGTACGCACCGGCTCGGGGCGGCTCAGGAAGGCGCCGGCGCCGAGGTCGCCCAGCTGGCCCTGATCGGCCCAGGCCAGGACGTCGGCGGTGGACCAGCCCGGGGTGACGCCGCCGCGGTTGAGCTGGCGCTGCCAGAGGTCGAAGGGTGACTGCTCGGCGGCGGCGGCCACTCTCGGGTGGTAGGCCGCCCAGAGCCGCCAGGGCCTGGGTTCGTAGGCGTTGCGGATGAAGTCGCGCAGCTCGGCGTCGCCCTCCGGGCCCGGCGGGAACCGGTCCAGCACGGCCGTCCCGAGCAGCAGCAGGCCCCGGTCGTCGTCGCGCAGGGCGAGTTCGTCGAGGGCCCAGGCCCAGTTGGCGCCCGTGGCGGCGTACTCGCGCAGCATCAGCAGCGCGTCGCGCCGGCCGTAGGCGGCGAGGTGGCCCAGGACGGAGAGGGCGAGGCCGGTGCGGCTCTCGTCGTCGCTGACGAGGTCCTCGGCGGAGTGGAGGTGGTCCTCGATGCCCTCGAGGGAGGCCTCCAGCTCCATGTAGAGGCGGGCGTAGTAGAGGGAGCGGCTCTCGACCTGCCAGTCGGCCCGCGGATCCCTGGTGACGCATTCCTCCAGCGCGGCGATGGCCTCGGCACGGTCGGCAGCCAGCGCATGGAGCTGCCCGTCACCACGGCCTCGTTGCAGGAGGCCAAGGAGGCTGGCGCTAGGTGCTATCACTGGCTCGAACATGAGGTCAGCATCCGTTGCGGCGGTCGTAGTGGCAACGGGATTTCCGTCGCCGGGGTCTCTGGTCGGTACTGCGGTGGGCGCCCGGGCGCCGGAATCACCGAAGGTTACCGCCTCGGATCCCCTTCCGCACACAGGGCGACAGAGGCCACTGCCACAGTGGCATATGCCAGGGGAATTTTGCCTGCGTTCTGTCCAAACCGCCCACACCGCCCGGGCCGCTGTGCGACAGTCTTCTCACCACCACGACGCCCCGCACACGGGGGGACACACCGAGCGATGGACCCGTCATGAACATGCCCTTAGGCACCGCCCGCCCGCCGGACACCGCCACGGTGGACGGCGCCCGGGCGGGCGCGGACGGCGGCGCCGACGACGGCTCCGACAGCGGAACGGACGGCAGAGTGGACGGCACGGCGCAGGAGCCGTCCGGGCCCTACCTCGGCGGCGGCACCGGCGAGGACCGGCCCGTCGGCTCGGCCGAGTGGGACCTGCTGACCGACGGAGTCCGCTGGGACCAGGCGACCTACCTCCTCCTCGGCTGCGACCCGGGCCACGGCCCGCTCAGCCTGGACCGGCTGCCCGACCGCCTCCCCGAGGCGGACCGGCCGCTGCTGCGCCGGATGATGACCGACGCCCTGGTGCACGGCCGTCCGGCCGCCGGCACCCTGCGGATCCGCCGCCCCGGCGGACGGCACGACCACGTCGAGTGCGCGGGCGAGCCCGTGCTCGACGCCGACGGCACCGTCACCGCGCTGCGGATGCTGCTCCGGCCGGCCCCGCCGACCTGAACCCCGGGCCCGTCCCGCCCGGACTCCGCCCGGCCCGCGCCGTCCGGGCCGGCCCTGCCGACCTGAACCCCGGGCCCGTCCCGCCCGGACTCCGCCCGGCCCGCGCCGTCCGGGCCGGCCCTGCCGACCTGAACCCCGGGCCCTTCCCGACCGGCTCCGCCCCGCTTCGCCCCCGGACCGGCCGCCCGTCTCACGACGGCCGCGGCCGGTTCTTCGCGTCCGCCGCCCGCAACTCCCGCCCCAGCTGGGCCCGCAGCTCGTCCACCACCGGCAGCCCCCGGTACCGGGCGGTCAGCCGGTACATCTCGCGCAGCCGGTCCCAGGTGCGGTGCGAGGAGTTCTGGCCGATCAGGTTCATCACCATCTTGGCCTGGAACTCCGCCGCGTCCGGCTCCCCGGTGATCCAGTGCACCGAGGCCAGGGTGATCCGGTCGAACAGCGCCGAACGCAGCTGCCCGGTGCCCTCCCGCAGGGTGATCACCCGCTCCGCGTGCCGCCGCGCCGGCGGGGCCGCCGCCGGGTCGTGCTCGGCCAGGGTGCGCAGCACCAGCGCCTGCATGCCGCGCAGTTCGGCCTCGTCGAAGACCTGCATCCAGGTCGGCGGCGGCGCCGGCGCGTCCTCGGTGAAGAGGTCCTCCGCCTCGCCGAGCAGCCGGTAGGTGTCCTGGGAGTGCCCGATCGAGGCGTGCGCCCAGGCCTCGACGGTGTTGAACATCGCCTGCGTTCTGGGCAGCAGCAGGCCGCCGCCCGCCTTGGCCGCCGACATCAGTTCGATCGCGTCGTCGGCCCGGCCGAGGTGCACCATCTGCCGGGCCGCCCGGGAGATCGCCTCGCCGGCCCGCGGCCGGTCGCCGGCCTCCTTGGCGGCCTCGGCCGCCATCATGAAGTACTTCTGGGCGGTGGGCTCCAGGCCCACGTCGTGCGACATCCAGCCGGCCAGCACCGCCAGGTCGGCCGCGACCAGCCACAGCCGCTGCGCCACCACCGGCGCGTGCCGGTGCGTCAACAGGCCGCCGACCTCGTTGAGTTGGCCGACCACCGCCTTGCGCTGGAGCCCGCCGCCGCGCGCGGCGTCCCAGGCCCGGAACACCTGCACGGAGCGCTCCAGCGACTCCACCTCGTCGAGCCCGACCGGGCCCGCGTCGTACACGTCGACCACCGGGCGCGCGCCGCCCCCGGTGACCACCTGGCGCGGGCCCGGCAGGGAGGCCGCGTACGCGACCGCGTCCCCGCCCAGCCAGCCCTTGAGGGAGTCGGCGACGACCGCCCCGGCCGTGAGCGCGGCTCCGGCGCCCACCAATCCACGTCGGTTCAGCATGAGGTCCATTCCCGTGAACTCGGTGAGGACCGCGGCTGTTCGATCCGGCGACCACGGGACTGCTGCGGACGGCTCCGCTCCGGACCTGGTGGGCCGGTGTCGTTCCAGACCGAGGTCCTCAGTGGTGACGACACGTCCGAGCCGCTCCGTGAACACGGCCGCCAGCACCCTCGGCACCGGATCGCGCGGGATCTCCCCCTGCTCGATCCACCGCCGTACCCTCGACGTGTCGGTGGACAGCTGCTGCTGACCCATCGCGGCACCCCGACGGTTGACCAGCCGGGCCAGTTCGCCCTTGGACCATCCGGTCAGGACGAACAGATCGGCGAGTCGGGTGTTGGGTTCCCTGCTCAAATGAAGCCCCCAGGTTCCTCGGCACCTCCGAGGCTAGAGGCTCCGGCAAGTGCCAGGCGAGCATTCGCCACCGTTCGCCAGGGCCCGCCAGACTACTAAGCCAGTGCCCGACGGGTGTGTTGTAGGGATGCGCCACCCCGCCCCTCGGGTCGGGCGGCGTCCCACCAGCGTCGGGGCGGTCCCCCGACCGTGGCACGGGACGCTCCCGGTCATCACCCGAGGGGGTGGCGCGGCCGGGTGGCGCGGGGGCGCCGGGCACGGCCACGGCAGTCCGGGCGACCGCATTCCCCAGGGTGCGGACGACCGGGACGCCGTCGAACAGGGGTTTCCGACCCCTCGTCCGTGCCCGGCGCCCGCGCACCACCCACCGACCGAAGCAGGGCCGCCGTCACGCCAGGAAGCACGCGGCACCAGCCCTCCCCGCCCCGCGGGGCGAACCCGCAGACGGACCGGAAGGGACCACCCTCAGCCCATGTACTCCTCAGCGACGACCCCCACGCCGACCGCGAGCCGCACCGCGCTGCGCCCCCCCACCGCAGCCACCGGCCGTCCGGGGCCCAGGCAGGTGCCCCCGGCGAGCCGTCCGGTGGCCCCGCGGGGCACCGAGGGCCGGGCCGCGGACGCCCGGGTCCCGGTCGGCCGCACGGCGCTGGGACTGCGCACCCCCGAGGCCGCCCCGCCGGCGGCCGGCCACCGCCTCCCGCTGGCCCGGCAGGCCGACGGCCAGGTGCTGCGCACCCGGCGGCCCGGCCAGCCGGTCGGGCCCGAGCGGATCGACCCGGCGGCGCTGCAGACCCCCTCGGTACGGGCCGCGCTGGGGAGCATCGCGCGGATATGTCCGGCGTTCACCCCGCGCCAGGTCCTGCGCGAGGGCAGCCGCCACATCCTGGTGGCGGGCACCATCGGGCGGGCGCCGGTGGTCGCCAAGTGCCTGGCGCCGCAGGCGGTGCGGAGTGAGTACTTCGAGCAGCTGGTGGCCGACTTCCACCACGAGGTCGCGGTCTACCGGGCGTTCGTCCGGCACCGCCCGCCGGTGCGGCTGCCCCGGCTGGTCGCGGCCGACCACGACCGGTGCGTGCTGGTCATGGAGCGGGTCCCCGGCCGCCCGGCCGCCCGGGAGCGCCACCCGGTCAACGCGCCCACCCCGGGCGAGGTCCGCGCCCTGCTCGGCGCCGTCCGGACGCTGAACCTCTGGCGGCCGCCGAGCGACGTGTTCCAGCCGCGCCTGGACTACCAGTTGGAGATCTCCCGCTACCACTCGGTGGGCCAGCTCACCGACCGGGACGCCGGCGACCTGCGCGGCCTGCTGCACGGGCTGGGCAACACCCCGCTGCAGCTGTGCCACGGCGACGCGCTGCTCAGCAACATGCTGCTGGCGCCGTCCGGGCCGGTGCTGGTCGACTGGGAGCAGGCCGGCTGGTACCTGCCGGGCTACGACCTGGCGGTGCTCTGGAGCGTGCTCTCCGGCGACACCGCCGCCCGCCGCCAGATCAGCCAACTCGCCCAGAGCGGCGGCACCCTGGCCCGGGACGCGTTCCTGGTGAACCTGGTGCTGGTGCTGATGCGGGAGCTCCGGCTGTACGACGTGCCGGGCGCCGGCGAGGAGCAGCGGATCATGATCCGCCGGCTCTACGACGACGCCGCGCTGGCCCGCCGCGCGGTCCGGGCGGCGGTCGGCACCCGCTGACGCCTCCGTCGAAGCCCCGCCGGCCCTGCCGGCTCCGCTGCCCCCCGTCACCGGCCCTGGCGCACCGCGCCGCGGCCGGTGACGCTACGCCCTGGCGCCGTGCGCCAGGGCGGCCAGGCCGGCGGCGTCCAGCACGGCCTCCTCGGACGCCAGGTGCACCCGGCTGCTGAGCACGTCCCGCAGGTAGCGCTCCAGCGGGTGACGCCGGCTCAGTCCCGGGTTGCCGGTGAGCGCGACGGCCTGCTGGACGGCCGCGGTGGCGGCCCGGGTGGCCAGCAGGTGGGCCGGCCCGGTCCGGGCCACGGCGTCCGGCTCGCCCCGGTCCACCCGGGGGGCCAGCCCGTGCAGCAGCTCCTCGGCACCGATCAGCTGGGCGTCGATCTCGCCGAGGGCGGCGCGGTAGCGCGGCAGGGTGCCGAGCGGCTCGGTGAGATTGGCCGGAGTGCGCTGGTTCAGGAAGCGGACCAGCCAGGCCTCGGCGGCCCGGGCGACCCCGACCGCCACCGCTGCGAGGGCCAGATCGTGCCAGGCGCGGGCGAGTTCGGCCTCCTGCGCGTCCTCCCGGTCGGGCGTGCGCAGCCCGAGCCCCAGTTCGAACGGGACCCGCACCGCGTCGAGGACGACGTCGTGGCTGGCGCTGGCCCGCAGGCCGAGCTGGTCCCAGGTGGGGTCGATCTCCAGGCCCTCGCTCTCACCCCGGACCAGGAAGGTGCCGACCCGCGGCTCGGGTTCGTCGGTCCGCGCGGTGACGGCCATCCAGGCCAGCGCCTCGGCGCCGGTGCAGTACGTCTTGCGACCGGTCAGCAGCCAGCCCTCGTCGTCCCGTCGGGCCACCGTCCCGAGCGGCTCGTCCGACCGGCCGCCGGGCTCCGCCCGCAGCGTGTTGACCAGCGCGGGCCCGCGCCGGGACTCGGTCAGCAGCCGCCGGTAGCCGGCCGCCGGCCAGCTCGCGCGGCGGGCCTGCTCGGCGTGCTGGAGCAGGGTGAAGGCGGTGACCACGGCCACCGAGGCGTCCCCGCGCCCGAGTTGGGCCAGCACCCGGACGGTGTCGGCGAGCGTCCCGCCCGGTCCGCCGTACCGCTGGGAGACCGTCAGGGTGAGCAGCCCGGCCTCGTGGACGGCCTCGATGCCCTGGTACGGGAAGGTCGCGTCGCGGTCGTGCTCCTCGGCGCGGGCGGCGAGCAGGTCGACCACCCGGGGCAGGCCGGCCAGGGCGGCCTCGACCGCCGAGCGGTCGGACTCGGTGGCCGCGGCGGCGCCGGTGGCCGTCGCCGGTCCGGACGCGGCACCGGAGGCGGCACCGGATGCGGCAGGTGCGGCGGGTGCGGGCGGGACGGGTGCCGCCGGCCGGGCGGGGCGGGCGGGGGCCGCCGGACGCGCGGGCGGGGCGGAGGGTGCGGGATGGCCGGAATCCGACGGCTCGGTTCGGGGACGATCGTTCGGTGAACGATCGTCGGCGGCGATGGTCGTCATGGGACTGGTGCCTCCGGGCGGCAGCATGGGCTCAGCGGGTGCGGACGGCACGCCGTACGGGCGCGCGGACGGGCCGGCGGCCCCGGAGGCCGGCCCGCGGCCCACCCCCCGGTCTCGGCGCCGACCCAATCCGGTCGGCCGCCCGCCGCCACGGGGGCGAGATCCCCCCTCAGTGGCCCGGACACACCCCGCCGGCGGTCCGGCACAGGTCCAGATGCCTGCGACGGGTCAACAGCGGGAGACGGCACGGCATGTTCGCGACTGTACGAACCGGTGATCGATACCGTCAAGCAGCGTCCGAGCCCTGGCCGGGCCCCGACCCCGGGCCCCGACCGGGCCGCGGGCAGGCCGGGGGCGGTGTCGGTCAGCCCTGCTGGAACATGTCGGCCGGCAGCGGCTTCAACAGCTGATACAGGTCGTCCGAAATCGGTCGGTCCCAGGACGCGATGGTGACCAGCACCCCGTCACTGCGGCCGAACTGGGCGCAGAACACGCGCTCCTCGCTGACCTTGACCTTCTTCACGATCAGCAGGTCGTCCCCGAGCATCACCGGGAAGTCCTCGGCCGAGGTGAACTCGACCGGCTCGTCATTCTCCAGCGCCGCGAGCAGCTGCCGCACCTCGAAGGGCACCTCGTCGCCGGTGTCCCGGGCGGGCGACCCCTCGGGGAGGTTGCCGATGAACATCGCCGGGCCTCTGCCGCCGAACAGGTCGTAGCGCAGGAAAATCCCCTGGCAGGAGCCGTCCGGGCCGGTCATCATGGCCGCACCGAAGTCGCCGGGCCAGTCACCCGGGTCCATCGCGAGCACGTCGAAGTCCGGGCCGGCGGGCTGTCCGGAGCGACGGCGGAGAAAAGACATGGGAACATCGTACGTGTCCGGCACACCACACTCGCGAGGCGGGTGGGGCACCGACGGGGGACGGGCGGGAGGTCGACGCTCAGAGACCAATGTTGACTCTGAGCAACCGTCCGGGCTACGTTCGGTTCAGCACGACAGCCGTTCTGGGTTTCACCCTCCGGGGGGACGGCATGTCGCAACGCGGCCCTACACGCGTATCCCTCACTGTGCACCTGTCGTGCCGAACTGCCGAGCACCCAGCTTCGTCGTCGCACACAGCACAAACACACAAGCCAACAGTTCCATCGCAGTTCCGTGCAACAAGAGCCAGATCCGCGGGGCCCCGGCCCGTCGCTCCCGTGGATCTGCTCGGGACGCCGCCGCGTGGGGGCGTGCGGGTCCCGAGCAAACGGTGCCGTCAGCCGAGTCGCTCTCGGCGGTGGCGCCAGCCTCCCGGCGACTGCCGGCCCCTCGTGGGCCGGGACCGGCCGACGCACCCCGGTGCGCAGGGGATGACTGGGAGGTATGGCCTGGCAGTGCTGCCGGGCCGCAACAGCAGGCGCCGTGTCTGGCCGCGTGGGGGCGGTGGGCACGGCGTCTGCCTGTGCTCATACTCTGAGCTGCGTTTGTCTAACAGTCAACAGAAATTCTGACGGGGCACGCTCAAAAGATCGTCAGTTGTGATGTTCGGTATGTTCGGTACCGGAATCAGCGACCCGACCGACCCGGGCCGACCAGGCCGTCCCAGGCCGACCCGGCTGGCCCGGATGGCCCGGACGCCGACCCGGCTGGCCCGGACACACCGACGGAGCGGACCCGGACGCCGCACCTCTTCCTGCAGCTCGGACCGCTCCGCGGGTGCGCCCGGACGGCGCGGACGATCAGGTGAGGTCGAACTCCCCGTCGCGGGCGCCGAGTACGAAGGCCCGCCACTCGGCCGGGGTGAAGACCAGGACCGGCCCGTCCTCCTGACGACCGTCCCGCATCCCGATGTACCCGTCCACGAACGCGATCTGGACGTCCCCGACGCCCTGGCTGCTGCACAGCCACTCGGCCCCGGTGAAGTCCACCTTCGGCTTCCCGTTCCGCGCGAGCTCCGGCTCGGCGCCGACCGTCCCGGTGTTCGCCCCGGTGTCCGTGTCCGTACCGCTGTTGACTGCCACTGACCGATCTCCTCCCGACGGCATTCCAGCGCCAGCCTAACCACAGCCAGCGGCCCCGGTCAGCGGGTTGGCGAGGTCGCCCCCGACGCCGGCGCCGCGCCTGCGCCACGTCCGCGTCTCGTCCGCGCCACGTCTCCCGCCGCGCGGGGCGGAGGGCCGGCGGAGGAGCGGTCGGGGCCCGGTGGGGCGTGTCCCGCCGGACCGGGCCGCGGGCAGCTGCCAGAGTGCTGCCAGGGCGCGTACGGTCCCGCCCGCGCCCCGCCCACCACCCCGCCCGCCACCTCGACCCAGGGAGCAGCCGATGAGCCGCCGGGACGGCACCCGCGCCGACGTCATCCCCATCTCCGACGCTCCCTCGGCCCACCCGCCGGCCCCCCGCACCCCGCCCTCGCCCACCCCGCTGCCCCGCCCCACCCCGGCGCGGCCCGCCACGCACGGCCGGGTCGGGATCGTGCTGGTCTCGCACAGCCAGGAACTGGCCACCGCCGTACGCTCCCTGGCGCTCGCGCTGACCGGATCCGACTCCCCCGCGCCGGTCGCCGCGACGGGCGGCGACCCGGCGGACGGACCGGGCATCAGCGCGGTCCTGGTGGCCGCCGCCACCCGGCGGGTCGACCAGGGCCACGGCGTGGTGGTGCTCGCCGACCTGGGCGGAGCCGTCACCACCGTGCGGGCGCTGCTCTCGGACGCCGACGAGCACGGCCTGCCGTTCCCGGTCCGCTTCGCGAACGCGCCGTTCGTGGAGGGCGCGGTGGCCGCCACCGCGACCGCCACGGCGGGCGGGGACCTGGCCGCGGTGCTGGACGCCGCGGAGGAGGCCTACCGGCAGCACAAGGGCTGAGGCCCGTCACACGGGTTGAGGTCCGCCTTAAGGGCTGAGGCCCGTCGCAAAGGCGCTGAAACCCGCCGGGCCCGCTACGGGTGCTCCCGGCCCTCCCAGCTGAACACCGCCGGGCCCCGGCACTCCAGCGCGTGGCGCAGCCGGTCGTGCTCGAAGTCGAGCATCGGCGGCAGCTCGTCCAGCCCGAACCAGCCCACCTCCAGCGACTCGTCGTCGTTCACCCGGGCCTCGCCGCCGACCGCCCGGCAGCGGAAGGTCAGCTCCAGGTACTGGGTCACATCGCCGTTCGGGTAGTGGACCGGACGGCTGACCGTGGTCGAGGCGAGCAGCTCGGGCACCACCTCCACGCCGGTCTCCTCCAGGCACTCGCGCACCACACCGTCGGCGGGCTGCTCGCCGGGGTCGAGGATGCCGCCGACCGACGCCCACCGGCCGTCGTCGGCCCGGCGGGCGAGCAGCACCCGTCCCCGGTCGTCCACGACGACGGCGGCGACGGCGCTCAGCCAGAGCGGACGGTGGCCCACGAGGGAGCGGAGTTCGAGGAGGAAGGGAGGGATCGCCATGCGACGCAGCCTATCCAGCCCGCCGCGCGGGCCTCCGGCGGTCACCGCCACCGGCCACCCGGGACGGTCGGGGCGCTCGGGGCCGCGGGAAACGCATTCACCGGAGAGGGGGGAAGGGGACCGTCATCCGGAATTACGGGAGAAGCGGGTGCGGGATTGTCTGATGAGGTGAAATTCGGTCGTTCTGATCAAATTCGCTTTATCTGTTGATACATCTGTTGAAAAGTTGATCGGCCCGCACCGGACCGTTCGACCGGGCGTCCGACGGAGTGACCCCGAGGGCTCCGTCAGAGCGCGGCACCCCGTCGCCGGACCACCCCGAAGGCGATCCGGCCGAGCAGCAGGACCCCTGCCGCCAAGCAGCCGGCCACCGCCATCGCCCACGCCGGACCGTCACTGTCCGGAACGATCACGGCCACCACGATGCCCAGCACCAGACAGGCCACACCCGCCACCGCCAGCGGAATCCGGTGGGTGACCAGGGCTCCGCCGCTGCACGCACGGTTCCACCGGGTCGCCCCGTGCAGGTGGAAGTGATCACGGTCCGCATCTGCCATGAGCCCAAGGTACCCCGGGCGGGCCCCCGAGGCAGCCCGCAGGGAGTGAAGGCCGGCACACCCTCCGCGACCGCCCGTCCGGAGGTGCTCCAAGCCTGCTGACGCGTGTACGGGCTCCACAATCAGTCCACGAAAAATCCTCGTCCCCCCGGTACAACCATCCGTCCGGTGCAGGGGTCTCAATGGCATCGAGTGATCCAGGAGCCGTTCACGGGACGGGCGAGAACCCCCACCGCGAACCGGAATACCCAGGGAGCGGAGCCGCCGCCCCCTGGAGCCGGAGGCCGGGCTCCGTCCTCCGGCGGTACCGCCACGCCACTCGGCGACCAAGGGGGAACCGTTGCCGCAGACCCAGTCCACCCCATCGACCGCCACAGCGCGCGCCAGGCCCCGGCCTGGCCTGCGCCCCCTCCCACCCACCACCGGCTGCGCGTCCGACCACCACGGCGCCGGCCGACCCCGACCGGCCGTCGAGACCAAGTGCCTCGACGCGGGCCGGCTCGACGCGGGCCGGCTCGAAACGGTGCGGATCGAGAAGACCCGGGTCGAGCCCACCCTGCTCGACCCGACCCGGTTCGACGCGGGCCGGCTCGACCCGACCCTGCTCGACTCGACCCGGCTCGCCGCCAAACGCCTCGACACCCAACACCTGGAGACCGAGCAGGTCGACGCGAAGCACTCCGCGAAGGAACAGCAGGACGCACGGGGCGAATGGCTGCGGTTCGCCCCCGTACAACCGCTGTTCCGGGCCCGGGCCGCCCAGCGACTCGCCGTCCTCGCCTACCACGGGGTGACGGACCACCGCTCCTTCGGCGCCCAGCTCGACCGGCTCCGGCGGCTCGCCACCCCGGTCTCGCTGCAGGCCGTCCTCCAGGCCGTCACCGAGCGGCGGCCGCTGCCGCCGCGCAGCGTCCTGGTCACCTTCGACGACGCCGACCGGAGCGTCCTCACCCACGCCCTGCCCGCCCTCGACGCCCGTGGCATCCCCGCCACCGCCTTCGTCATCTCCGAACTCATCGGCACCGAGCGCCCGTTCTGGTGGCACGAGGCCGACTTCCTCGCCCGCCACGGCGGCCGCGCCCGCTCACTCGACTGCGGCCACCCCTCCCAGCTGCTCCCCCGGCTCAAGGCCATGCCCGACCCGGACCGGCGCCGCAGCCTGCACGAACTGCGGGTCAGCGCCGACCGCCGACCGCCCCGCCAGGAACAGCTCACCCCGGCCGACCTGCTCGCCCTGCGGGACGGCGGGGTCGCCATCGGCAACCACACCCAGGGGCACCCGTGCCTCGGCCGCTGCGACGACGCCACCGTCCGCGCCGAGATCACCGGCGCCCACGAAGCCCTCACCCACTGGCTCGGCGAACCCCCCACCGCCTTCGCCTACCCCGACGGCGGCCACGACCCCCGTGCTGAAACCGTCCTGCAGGAGCTCGGCTACCAGCTCGGCTTCCTCTCCGACCACCGCCTCGGCCCCCGACTCCCCTCCCACCCCCTCCAGATCAGCCGCCTCCAGGTCGACTCCACCACCAGCACCCGCCGCTTCGACACCATCCTCTCCGGCCTCGAACCCGCCTACCGCCGCTGGCGCCGCCAAGAGGTGGCCTGACCGGTGACACCGCCGCGCGGGAAGTCGACCGGGCGACTCCCGCGCGGCGCGGCGCTCTGCTACGCACCCCGCCCTGCCTCCCAGGCAGGCCCCCTGCCCGAACGGCACCACCGCCGCGCTCGAGAAGTCGGCCAGGCCGACTTCCGGCGACCAGCGCGTACCGCTCGGCCCCCGCACAGGAGACCGAATAGCGGCCCCACCTCCTCACAGCCGGGCGCTGCTACACGAAAAGTCGGCCAGACCGACCTCCTGTGCGACGCACAGCTGCGGAGGCAGCAGCACCCCAGCCACCCCACAAGCGCACGAGAAGTCGGCCAGGCGACTCTGCTGGCGAAGTCGGTTGGGGTGGTTGTGGGACAGTAAGTGCCTGTTGATTTGGGTGGGTTGGCTGACTGTGGGGGTGGGTCGTGCT
>NZ_JBEZXE010000058.1:0-45549 GCF_040637885.1 Kitasatospora sp. NPDC028055
GCGGCGGGGTCTGTCGAGGGGGATTTGGGTCGTCATGGGAGAAAGCGTGGCGGGGCGGACGTACGCTGACCATGGATCCGGCGAGCACAGAGAGTGCTTGTACAGGTGCGGACAGCTTTTGTTTGGGGGTGGTCGCGGTGAGTGCGGCGCGCAACGATGGCGTGGGCGACGAGATTCGGCCGGAGCTTCCGGAGGATCTCGCCGAAGCCTCGGACTTCTTCCGAGCGATCGGCAAGCAGATCAAGCTCCTGCGGGAACGAGCCGGGATGACTCAGAAGGAGCTGGCTCACAGCGTGGGCTACGGAGAGCAGTTGATCCGATCGGTCGAACGGGGGGTGCGCACGCCACAGCCCGAGTTGCTGATCGCCGTTGACAGGGTCCTCAATGCTGGCGGCTTGCTGGCCGTTGCCGGGGACGACGTGGTGAAGGCCCGAGCCAAGGCGCGAGTGAAGCACCCCGCCTGGTTCCGAGGCTACGCAGTCTTGGAGGTCGACTCGATCGAGATGCACGACCTCGCCACCCTGGACATCCCCGGCTTGCTCCAGACCGAGGACCACGCACGAGCCGTGTACGCCATGAGGCAGCCGCCGTTGTCCGAAGAAGTGATCGAGATGCGGGTCGCAGCTCGAATGGCACGCCAGGAGGTACTGACCCGCTGGCCTCGGGGGATGTTCAGCTGGGTCATCGACGAGAGCGTGCTACGACGGCCCCTTGGCGGATGGGACGTGCACGCGGCTCAACTCCGTCGCCTCCTGGAGGTCGGACGGACGAGAGGGATGGTTATTCAGGTTCTCCCGCTGAACAGAACTGAACACGCCGGCATGGGCGGACCCTTCATTTTGATCACGCCGAAGGGACGGCCTCAGCACGCGTACATCGAGGTACAGACGAGCAGTAGGCTGATCAGCGATCCGGACGAGGTCCGAATCATGAACGCCCGCTACAACATCCTCAGGGCGCAGGCTCTTGACCCCGAGGAGACCCTGGCCTTGATCGAGAAGATCCTGGGAGAACGATGAGCACCGAGCTGGAATGGTTCAAGAGCAGCTACAGCGGCAATGAGGGTGGCGCCTGCATCGAGGTCGCCGAAACCCCTGACACCGTCCATGTCCGGGACTCCAAGGACAAGAGCGGCCCCCAGCTGGCCTTCGAGCCGGCCGCCTGGCAGGCCTTCGTGACGTTCGCCGCCACCACCGAGGTCTGACCGATCCCCCTCAACGGCCCACCACCTTCCCGGCGGCGGGCCGTTGGCGTACCGTCAGATGCCATGGAACTGGTCTGGTTCAAGAGCAGCTACAGCGGCAACGAGGGTGGCGAGTGCATCGAGGTCGCCGAAACCCCCGCCGCCGTCCACGTCCGGGACTCCAAGGACAGGAGCGGCCCCCGCCTCAGCTTCACCCCCGCCGCCTGGCAGGCTTTCCTCACCCTCGCGACCACCGCTGCTGCGCCGTCCCAGCGAATCACCTGAACCACTTGGCCTACCCCCATCGAGTCGTCCACAAACGACCACCCTCTCACCCCTAGCTTCTCGGCCGGGCGGGCCCAGCCGGGCCCGCCGACCCCTTGAGCTAGGAGAAGCAGTGCGCATCACCCAGAAGGCCGTCGCCACCCTCGCGGCGGCCGCCTCCCTCGCCGGTGTCGCCGTCCTGAACTGCGACACGGCCACCGCTGCCGTCCCGGTCACCGCTTCCCTCCAGGTCCAGAGCGACTACAACAACCTGGACGAGTACCTCGGAAGCGACGTCTGGACCCGCGACCCCGGCCTCACCTACCAGGCCTGGGTCCTCACCCCGCTCGGCAACGGCACCTTCACCATCAAGGGCACCCACTACGGCAAGTGCCTCGCGGCCGTCGGGCCCGGCAAGGCCGTCACCCAGCAGGCCTGCGATGCGAGCGACCTCGCCCAGCGGTGGATGGTCGAGCCGAGCGTGGACGCCACCGCCATCGCCAGCGTGAAGTACCTGGACTACGTCCTCCAGGCCAACGGGCAGGACCAGCGCGTCACCACCGAGCTGTCGATCGGCTCCCCGAACCAGCAGTGGACCGCCTACGTGAAGTAGTGGCACCCGGCCCCGGCCCGCCGCGCCCACCGGCAGGCCGGCGCCGCAGCACCGGTCACCCCAGCGCCGGCCACCCGAGCACCGGTCACCCCAGCGCCGGATGGATCAGCCGGCCGTGGTGGATCAGCGAGGCGGCCTGCTTGAGGCGGCGCACGCGGACGCTGATCTCGTAGCCGCGGATGCCGTCGATCCGGGCGAGGCGGTTGCTCAGGTAGCGGTAGAAGTCCGGGGTGTCCTTGCAGAACACGACGGCCATGATGTTGTGCCGGCCGCTGACGGCCGCGGCGAAGGCGACCTCGTCGTGTCGGCTGATCTCCTCGCCGATCCGGTGCAGCCCGGACAGGTCGACCTGGAGCCAGAGGGTGGCATTGAGTTCGTAGCCGAGCCGCTCCGGCAGGGTGTCGATGTCGAACACCAGGGAGCCGGAGGACTCCAGGGCCTCCAGGCGGCGGGCGACCCGCGCCTTGGACCAGCCGGTGACCTCGGCGAGGCGGGTGTGGGAGGCCCGGCCGTCCTCGGCCAGGGCGGCCAGCAGGGGGAGGTCCTCGTCGGTCGGGGTGAGCGGGGGGCCGACGGGCTCGGGACGCTCCCCGGCGAGCCGACGGACCTGATCCTCGGTGAGGGAGCCCTCGCCACCGGTCCAGCCGGCCGCGCGCTCGGGGCCGAAGGGGTGGATGAGCAGGTCGACGCTCATGTCGAGGACGGAGGCCGCCTTGGGGAGCTGCCGCAGCAGGACGTCGTCGCGGCCGGTACCGGCCGGTGAGCGGATGATGCAGTTGATCTCCGACCCGCCGGAGGCGATGCCCACGTAGGCGACGTCGGGCCTGCGGGCGAGGGACTCGGCGAGCGGCCCCACGGCGTCGGGGCGGCAGCGCAGGCGCGCGATCCACTCGGCCCGACCGTGGGCGGCCGGGCTGCTCAGGCCGACGACGCGCAGGACCCCGCTGCGGCGCAGCGCGGCGTACCGGCGCGCCACGGTCTGCTCGGACACCCCGATGACCTCGGCGAGGCGGCGGAAGGGGACCCGCGGACCGTAGTGGAGTCCGTGGATGATCTTGCGGTCCAGGGCGTCGGGCATGGCGGAATCATCACATGGGCAACACCCGAATGGATGTTTCGCAACGTCTTCCGAGATCGTTCGGAGATCCTCGGCCCGCCGGGGTGAAGCTGGTCGGCGGCTCCGCGGTCGAGCGGCGGCCGGTGGGGCCGCGCGGCCCGGCCGGTGCGCCCGGCCGTGAGCGGGCGCGCGCCGGACACGGCGGCGCTCTCACCGCCGCAGGCGCCCCGTACGGGCACCTCCGCACCCGGTGCCCGTACGGCACCCTCCGCAGCCGAAGGAAGACTCCGTGAACTCCGCAACGATCCCAGGCGGCCCCAGGACCGGACGGGGCGTCACCCTCGTCATGGCCTGCCTGGGCGTCTTCGTCGCCTACCTGCCCGTGACCACCGTGTCGGTCAGCCTGCCCGCGATCCAGCGGGCGCTCGGCGCCACCACCGCCCAACTGTCCTGGGTGTCGGACGCGTTCGTGCTGCCGATGGCCGCGCTGATCCTGACCACCGGCGTGGTCGGCGACGTCCACGGCCGCAAGCGGGTGTTCCAGGCGGGCATGGCGCTGTGCGCGGTGGGCGCGGCGGTCTCGCTGGGCTCCGACTCCGTCCAGGTCCTCTGGGCCGGGCAGGCCGCCTCCGGCCTCGGCGCGGCCGCGCTGCTGCCCACCACGCTGGCGCTGATCAGCCACGCCGTGCCCGACCACCGGGAGCGCGGGAAGTTCATCGGGCTGTGGGCGATGTCCCTGCTGGCCTCGCTGGCCGTGGGCCCGCTGATCGCGGGCGTACTGCTGGAGCACGTCGCCTGGCGCTGGATCTTCCTGCTGCCCGTCCCGGTGTCGCTGGTCGTGCTGGTCGTCGCCGCGTTCCTGCTCCCCGACTCGCGCGCCCCACACGGCCGTCGGCTCGACTGGCCGGGCCAGATCAGCGCGGCCGTGGCCGTCACCGCCGTGGTCTACGGCGTCATCGAGGGCGGCGCGAACGGCTTCGGCGAGCCCTCCGCGGTGGCCGCCCTGGTGCTCGGCGCGCTCGCCGCGGTCGTCTTCGTCGTCGTGGAGCGGCGCAGCGCCAGCCCCATGATCGACCCCGCCCTGTTCCGCAGCCCGGCCTTCACCGCCACCTCCCTGGTCGCCATGATCAGCTTCCTGGGGCTGATCGGCTTCTTCTTCGTGCTCAGCCTGTACTTCGGCCTGGTGCAGCACCTGACCACCCTCCAGGCGGCCCTGCGGATGGTCATGGTGACCGGGGCGTCGCTGGCCGCCAGCCTGCCCGTCGGGCGCCTGATACACCGGGTGTCCGCCCGGGTCCTGATCACCACCGGCCTGGTCGTCACGGCGGGCTCGCTGCTGTCTCTGACCAACCTCGACGCCCACACCTCCTTCGGCTCGATCGCCTGGCGGCTGCTGCTGCTCGGGCTCGGCCTGGGCGCCGTGCTCACCCCGATGACCGCCACCGCCGTCTCCGCCGTCCCGCACCACCTGGCGGGCATGGCCGCGGCCGGCAACAACGCCTTCCGCCAGGTCGGCGGCGCCCTCGGCCCGGCCGTCCTCGGCGCCCTGCTGACCACCCGGGCCGTGGACGCGCTGCCCGGCCGGCTCGCGGACACCGGGGTGCCGGCCACGACCGCCGGGCACGTCGTCGACGTCGCCCGCGAGCAGGGCCTCGGCGCCGTCGCCGGACTGGACCTCGGCCCGGCCACCGGCCAGGCCCTGACGGCGCTCAGCGGCTCCTTCCTGGACGGCCTGCGACTCTGCCTGGTCGTCGCGGCCTCGCTCGCCCTGCTGGCCGCCCTCGCCTGCGCCGTCCTGCTGCGCCCAGCTCCGCCCCGGAGCCCGGAGGCGCGCACCGCGCCGGCCGCCGAGCGGGAGCCGGTTCCCGCTCCCTGACGCCCCTGACGCCCCTGACGCCCCTGACGCTCTGTGGCGGGCCCCGCCACCGGCATCGCCACCGTCACCGCCACCGGCAGCCCCTCGGGTTGTCGGTGGCACGTGCTAGGAAGGGTGTGCACCAACGGACGTGATGGGCGGGGAACTGCTGTGGGGTGGATCGAGACCGACGCTTCGACACCGGCTCCGAAGCGCTGGGAGGGCTGGGAGGGCTGGGAGGGCTGGGCGGGCACGCTGCCCGAGCGCGAGGACGTGCGCCCGGTCGTGGCCGCGATACCGCGGATCGTCAAGGACGACCTGCGCTACGACGCGGTGCCCTGGGCCCGGTTCGACCACGCCTACGGCTCCGCCCAGGACGTCCCCGGCCTGCTGGAGAGCGTCCGCCTCGGTGACGCGAACGGCTCCGAGGGGGCCCTGACCACACTGTGGAACAGCCTCGCCCACCAGGGCGGCACCTCCACGGCCGGCGCCCTGGCCGTCCCCTTCCTGCTGCGCATCGCCTTCGCCCACCCCCGGCACCGCGCTTCGCTGGTGCGGCTGACGGCAGCGGTGGCGCACCGGATGCCCTGGGGCGACGGGACGCGTGGCGGCCTGCTGCGCGTCGGCCTCCCGGCGGACCGGCCGCGGTACGAGCCGGCCGGCAGCCTGGCCAACTGGTCGATCGAGGCGGCCCGTTCGGCCGTGGCCGCGGACGCGGCGCTGCTGCTCCACCTGCTGGACGACCCCGACCCGGAGGTCCGCCACGCCGTCGCCCACGCCGCAGCGGTCGTCCCGCCCCCGGCGCCCGTGGTCGCTGCCGTGCTGCACGGGCGCCTCGCCGTCGAGGCCGACCCGGCGGTGCGGGCCTCCCTCGTCCTGGCCATCGGCCAACTCGCCTGGGAGACACGCGAACCGGAGACCACCGCGACCATGCACGCCTGGTGGCGGGACGAGGCCCGCCCGCCGGAGGTCCGGGTCAGCGCCGCCCTCGCCTGGCTCTGCCTGACCGACGACCCGATACCCGCCGACCTCGACGCCTTCCTCGACACCACCGTCACCGACGACCTGGTGGAACTCCTCGCCGTCGTCCCCTGGCTGGACGCCGTCGAGGACCTCGACAAGCGCAACGGGCTGTTGGTCTGCCTGCACCAGATGCACCATCCTGAGGACTTCGCCTGGCTCGCCGACTGACCCGAGCGGCCGGGACCCCCACTGGGGAGGAACGACGGCATGGACGAATCCGAGCAGGCCTGGCGTGAGGTCGACGCCTACTTCGTCGACACCCTCGTCCCCGAGGAGTTCGGCACACTGGCCGGGTACAGCACCACCTGGCTGGCCCGCGCCGTCGGCGCGGACGACCGCCTGGAGGCCACGGCGCTCCAGACGGTCGGTTCCAAGGGCTGGGACGGTTTCACTGTCGTCCGCCGGGTGCGGTAGCCCCGGCGCGGTAGCCCGGACGGAAAGGGCCCGGATCGTAAGGGCTCAGAGGGCGGGCACGATCATCGCCGTGAACGGGACGGTGGCCGCCAGGCGCTCCTCCAGCAGCTCCCGGTAGGCGTCGGACTCGTAGGCGGCGTGGGCCTGTTCGGCGTCGGCGAAGCGCAGCACCACGGTGTGGCTGCCGCCGGGCGGGCGACCGCCCTCGCCCAGGTGGACCGTCCGGTCGGTGCTGGCGACCAGCTCCGCGGGGCCCAGCAGGACGGCGGCGGCGCCCTGGCGGTAGGCCTCCAGGCGCTCGGGGTCGGTGACGTCGTAGTTCAGGATGAGCAGGGCGGACACGTCGGCTCCTCTTCAACCGTTCGAAGGGGCCGGCCCGACGGACGGCCCGTACCCCAGTGTCCGCCGTGACCGACGGCGCCCTGCGGGCGGGGTCCACCGGAGGGCAGGGGCCAGGGCGGGGCCCGGCCTGATCCACAAGACCCGCCCTGGGTACAGAACTTCCGGGCAGTGGCCTGGATCCGCTCGTCCACGGGCTCGACACCGTCACGATCGACGGCGGCGCTACCGGCTACTGACCCACGCCCTGGCGGCGCCGCGCCCTGCGCTTAGTCTTCGCCCGGACCCGTTCGCGCAGCAGGGCCCGGTAGTGGCCGGAGGCGTCCCCGGCGAGGTCAAGGAGCTCGCAGATCTCGGCGACCGCGTCGGCGTCGTCCGCGTTGCCGCTGAGGCTGAGTTCGAGCAGGCGCCAGAAGCCCTGCTCGACCGACGCCCGGCAGGCGTCACCCTCCGGCCACTCCCCCTGGCTCCCGCCGAAGTCCGCCCAGCCGACGGCCACCTGGGCCACGGTGTCCAGAAGTTCGCGCCGGGCCACCGCCGACGGCTCGCCCGCCAGGGCGGCCATCAGCACGGCGACGGCGGGTGGGCTGCACTCGGCGAGCCCCCACTCCGACTGGACGTGGCCTTCGAGCGTGTACCCGAAGAGGTCCTCGACGGTCTCGGCCGCGAGGACGGCCGGACTCGTCTCCATGGCGCGGGATCCTACGACGCGGCCCCGGGGCCCCGCGCCCCCGGGCCCCGGGCCAGCCCGTCGCGTTCCCGGGTCGCCCGGGCTGCCCGACCGGTCCCGGAACGCGACGGGGCGGGGCCACCGGAGGGAATCCGGTGGCCCCGCCGCCGCAGGGTGCGCCGCTCAGGAAGCGCTCCGCGGGCGTCAGTTCATGAAGGTGACGTCCCAGTGGCTGCCCTCGTTGGCGTAGATGTTGCCAGAGGGGGCGGTCCACAGGTCGGCGCCGTCGCCGCGGGTGCCGCTGTGCGAGAAGTTGCCGTGGATGTAGTTGGTGATGCAGCTCGTCATGCCGAAGTCCAGCTTGTAGCCGGTGCCGTGGCTGTAGGTGCCGCTGGCGTGGCCGGTCTCGGTGCCACCGGTGATGTTCAGCGCGCAGTTGCTGGCGTGCTTGAAGTTGACGGCGCCGTCGGCCGAGGCGCGGCGCAGGCCGTCGAAGGAGGTGCAGCTGCTGTTGGTGCGGTCCGAGCAGTTGCCCGAGGAGGACCAGGTGATGCCGGCGGCCGAGAACATCGAGGCGACCTGCGACTGGGTCAGCTTGTCACCGCTACCGCCGCCGGAGCCGCCGGTGCTGCCGCCACCGCCGAGCAGGGCGGCCCAGGTCGCCGGGCCGGCGATGCCGTCGACCGGGTTGAGGCCGGCGGACTGCTGGAAGCTGCGGACCTTGCTGTCGGTGCCGGAGCCGAAGGCGCCGTCGACGTTGAGGCCGGCGCCGTGGGCGTTCAGCTGGACCTGGAGGGCCTTGACGGCGTCGCCGTTGTCGCCGTTGCGGACGGTGACGATCAGCTTGGACCAGGTGTCGCCGCCGACGATGCCGTCGACCGGGCTCAGGCCGTTGGCGCTCTGGAAGCTCTTGACCTTGTCCTCGGTGCCGGGGCCGAAGGCGCCGTCGACGCCGGTCGCGAAGCCGCGGGCGGACAGCAGGTACTGGACGGTGGTGACGTTGTCACCGTGGTCACCGTTGCGGACCAGGGGCCAGCTCGCGGCCTGGGCGGCCGGAGCGACGAGCACGGCCGCGACCAGCGCGGCGAACATCGCGGCGATGACGGCCGGGATGCGCTTCATTGACGAATTCCTCACTGAGTGTGGGAGGGAAGGGGAAGCGGAGTGGGGCCGGCCCGTCAGGTGGGCATGTTCTCCCAGCAGGTGTTGCCCCAGTCGTGCTCGTTGTGGACGATGATCTCCATCATCGCGGAGCCGGTGTTGTGGCCGACGATGCCGTCGACGTCGAGCGACCAGCCCGCCTTGGCGGTGTTCGTCCGCTGGAACTGCATCACGGCGTCCTTGGTGTGCTGGCCGAAGATGCCGTCGACCTTGAGGCCGGCGTGCACGTTCGAGTCGTTCAGCGCCATCTGGACGCACTTGACGCCGATCCCGGTGTCGTACATGGAGATGTCGCCGGCCGTGGAGCTGGCGCTGGCCGTACCGCCCAGCGCGACGAACGCGAGTCCTGCGGAGGCCGCGACCACTGCGGCGCGCTTGAACGAGGATGGCTTGAACACTGGTGGGGTCTCCCGGGGTGGGGTGCGCAGGCCGTGACCGGCCGCTTTCGACCCGACCGACGCTAGGAGCCGCTGACGGCGTCCCGCTAGCGCTTCCCCGTCCCTGGGACGCCGCCCGCCCCGGGAACCGCCTGCGGCCCGGGCTCCCCGGGCGTCCCAGGGATGCTCCGCACGGCAACGGCCCACCGCCGGGACGGCGGTGGGCCGTGACGGCCTCAGCCGTCAGCCCTCACCCGTCAGCCCTCGGCCGTCAGCTGCCGGCCGCCGAGGGCGGCACGACGGCCATCGCCGTGCCGCGGGCAGGACGGGGGGCCGTGCCGGGGATGGCGCCTGCGGACACCCCGCGGTCGGCGGCGCTGAGCACCGCCCGTACGCCGGCTGTGAGCACCGAGGCGTCGCGGCCGACGCCCCAGCAGACTGCGCCGTCGCCCGCCCGGGCCTCGACGTAGGCGATCGCGTCCGGGCTGCCCCCGACCTTGTGCTCGGTGAAGGAGAGCACCTCCACCCCCACCGCGTCCGCGACGGCGTCCACCGGCCCGGCGCCGCTGCCCGGGCGGCCGTCCACCTCGGCCCGGCCGCCGTCGACCCACCAGGTGCGGGCGGCGCCCGCGTCCAGGTACTCGGCCCGGAACAGCGCGTACAGCTCCTCGCCGGTCACCTCCCGCCCGCTGTCGTCGGTGGCCTCCTGGACGACCCGGGCGAACTCGATCTGCAGCCGCCGGGGCAGTTCCAGTCCGGCGGCGCTCTGCAGCAGGTAGGCGATGCCGCCCTTGCCGGACTGGCTGTTGACCCGGATCACCGCCTCGTAGTCGCGCCCGAGGTCGGCCGGGTCGATCGGCAGGTACGGCACCGCCCAGGGCGCCTCCCGTTCGGGCAGGCCGAGTTCGGCGGCGGTCCGCGCGTGCCGGGCGAAGCCCTTCTTGATGGCGTCCTGGTGGGTGCCGGAGAAGGCGGTGTGCACCAGGTCCCCCGCGTAGGGGTGGCGCTCGTGCACGGGCAGCCGGTTGCAGTGCTCGACGGTGCGCCGGATCGTGTCGATGTCGGAGAGGTCGAGCATCGGGTCGACGCCCTGGGTGTGCAGGTTGAGCGCCAGGGTGACCAGGTCGACGTTGCCGGTGCGCTCGCCGTTGCCGAACAGGCAGCCCTCGACCCGCTGGGCGCCGGCCAGCACGGCCAGTTCGGCGCAGGCGACGCCGGTGCCCCGGTCGTTGTGGGGGTGGACGGAGAGGATCACGGAGTCGCGCCGGGCCAGGTGGCGGTCGACGTACTCGATCTGGTCGGCGTAGACGTTGGGGGTGGCGATCTCGACGGTGGCCGGCAGGTTGTGGACCACGGGCCGGTCGGGGCTCGCGTCCCACAGTTCGGTCAGGCCGTTGCAGACCTCCAGCACGTAGTCCGGTTCGGTCAGGTTGAACACCTCGGGCGAGAACTGGAACCGCAGGCCGTCCCGGCCCTCGCCGAGCCGGGCCATCCGCTCGGCGGCCGCGGTGATCAGCGCCCGCAGCTCGGCCCGGTCCTTGCCGAGGACGACGTCCCGCCACAGCGGCGCGGTGGCGGTGTAGAGGTGGACGACGACGCGCGGCAGGCCCCGGACGGCCTCGAAGGTGCGGTCGATCAGGTCGGCCCGGGCGGCGGTGAAGACGACCACGGTGACGTCCTCCGGCACCGCCCCGGGCGTCTCGGCGAGCCGGCGCACGAACTCGAAGTCGGTGCGGCTGGCGGAGGGGTAGCCGACCTCGATCTCCTTGAAGCCCATGGCCAGGAAGAGGTCGAACATCCGCTGCTTGCGTGCCGGGTCCATCGGTTCGGCGAGCGCCTGGTTGCCGTCGCGCAGGTCGACGGGCACCCAGAGCGGGGCCCGCTCGATCCGGCGGCCGGGCCAGCGGCGCAGCAGGGCCGGCACCTGGACCCGCTCGTGGGCGGGGCGGTAGCGGTGGGAGGGCATGGCGCCGCCGCGCTGGGGGTTCCAGGCGGGGGCGTCGGCCGGGGTGGGGCCGGCGGGGGCGTGCAGGGTCGGGAATCGCATCGGGTGTCCTCGGGGGTCCTCGACTCGGGTGCCGGAACCGGGCTGGTTCCGGAGACCGGCAGGACGGCGCCCCGCAGCGGGGTGCCGGTCAGGTCACGCCCCGCTGCGGCCACCAAGAAGGAGAGCGCTCCACGGCTGCATGCCGGGTAGAGTAACCATGACCGAAGTCCTCAGACAACCTGACAGGTGACGACGATGCCCCCGCTCCGCCCCTCCCACCTCGCCGCCCAGGCCGCCGAACTGATCGAGCGGCGGATCCGGTCGGGCGAGTGGCCGGTGGGCGGCCGGCTGCCCGGCGAGGTCGCGCTCGCCAAGGAGCTGGGCGTCGGCCGCTCCACCGTCCGGGAGGCGCTGCGCACCCTCGCCGCGGCCGGGATGGTGCACGCCCGCCAGGGCGCCGGGGTGTTCGTGACGGCCGACCGCCCGACCGCCGGGGACTGGGCCACCCGGCTGCGCGCCGCCGAGCTGGCGCACGTCTACGAGGTGCGGACGATGGTCGAGGTGCAGGCCGCCCGGCTGGCCGCCGAGCGCCGTACGGAGACCGACCTGGCCGCCGTGGACGCCGCGCTGGCCGCTCGCCTGGCGGCCGGCGGGGCGGACGACACGGTCTTCGTGGACGCCGACATCGCGCTGCACACGGCGATCGTGGCCGCCGCCCACAACCCCGTCCTGGACGACCTCTTCGCCCAGTTCGCGCCGGTGCTGCGGGAGCACCTGGTGGCCCTGGTCGGGCTGTTCGGGCTGCGCGAGGGGGATCCGAACCAGGGGTACGACTCGCACGCGGAGCTGGTACGGGCGCTGCACGAGGGCGATCCGGCGGCGGCGGGGCGGGTGCTGGCGGCGGAGCTGGAGTCGACGCGCTCGCGGCTGCTCAGCCCGCACTGAACCGACCGGCGGACGGCCCCCGTTGAACCCATCGGCGAGTGGCCCCCGTTGAACCCACCGACGGCCGGCACCCGCCGAAGCCACCGGCGGGCGCAGGCAGCCTTCCGGAGCGTGCGTCACACAGTTTTCACACCGCGGCCACCCAACGGCTCCGACTGCGGGCGACACTGTGTCAGGCAGGAGCAAACCCGGCTGCTTCGGGCACAAACAGTCAACGCGGGGGCGACATTGTGTCCAGCTGGTGCACAAGCACCGCGCAGGTGGCGCACGGGCTTTCACTCCAATCACACGATATGACTAGTATCGCTTCGTCAGAAGCCCGTGCCCGGACGGCCTGCCCCTCACCGGTCGGCCGCCAGCCCCAAGGAGTCTGCTCTGCGCGCGCGTGCGAATCGGCGGCCCCCGACGCCGAAGACCCCCCGCAGGCGTCCACGCCTGTCCCTGCGGACTGCCCTGCTCGTCCTGGCCGTCGTCCCCAGCCTGGCCCTGGTCGCCCTCTGGGCGGTGACCAGCGGTGAGACCGTCTTCGACTTCCAGCGCCAGGCCGCCCAGGGCATGCTCGCCCAGAAGGCCGGCCAGCCGTCGAACATCGTCTACTACAACCTCCAGGAGGAACGCCGGCTCAGCGCCGAGGCGCTCGCCCGGCCCGGCGGCAACGCCGACCAGCTGCGCCACCAGCGGCAGCTGACCGACGACGCGGTGCGCCAGTTCCAGGCGCTGTCCGGCGAGACCGCCGACAACGCCCCCGACGACGTCCGCAGCGCCGTCGCCGAAGCCCGGCAGGCCATGGGCAAACTGGCCGAGGAACGGACCGCCGTCGACAAGGGCACCGTCGACCAGCAGGCCGTCTTCACCTACTACACCGATCTCATCGCCGTCGACCTGCGGCTGTTCACCGCGCTCAGCCACGTCGACGCGGGCGAGGTCACGTGGGTGTCCAAGACCCTGGTCAACTCCTTCTGGGCCAAGGAGATGCTGGCCCGCGAGGACGCCGTCCTGGCCCGCGGCTGGCCCACCGGCCGGCTCAGCACCGCCGACTACCAGCAGGTCCAACAGCTGATCGGCGCCCAGGACCACCTGTTCACCGTCCAGGTCGTCCCGTACGTCCCGGACGGCGAGGCCGCCGCCTGGCACGACCTGATGAACAGCCCCGCCTGGCAGGCCAAGACCGCCGTCGAGCAGCAGCTCACCCGGCCCACCGCCGCCGAGTCCAACGGCACCGTCAAACTGCCCGCCGCCCAGGACCAGTGGCGCCAGGCCGTCGACCAGCTCAACCCCCAGCTGGTCAAGGCCATCGAGGCCCGCACCGGCGCCATCGTCGAGGTCGGCAAGGGCACCATCCTCGGCCTGCTCACCCGCGTCGTGCTGACCGCCGTGATCGGCCTGATCACCGTCGTCGCCGTGGTCATCGCCTCCTGGCGGCTCAGCCGCTCGCTGCGCCGGCGCATCAAGGAACTCCACACCCAGGCCGAGGAGATGGAGCGCACCCTGCCCGAGGTGGTCGACCGCCTCGGCCGCGGCGAACAGGTCGACACCGAGGCCGCGAGCCGCGCCGTCACCACCGGCGAGCACGGCAACGGCACCGACGAACTCGCCCGCCTCGGCCAGGCCCTCAACCTGGCCCGCTCCGCCGCCCTGGAGGCCGCCGTCCGGCAGGCCGACCAGCACCGGGGCTTCGAGCGGCTTCTCCAGCGCATCGCCCGCCGCACCCAGCTGCTGATCGGCCGCCAGCTGCGCAAGCTCGACGAACTGGAGCGCAAGCACGAGGACCCGGAGGTCCTGGAGGGCCTGTTCGACCTCGACCACCTCACCGCCCGCCTGCGCCGCTACGAGGAGAACCTCGTCATCATGGCCGGCGGCCAGCCCCAGCGGCGCTGGCGCAAGCCCGTCCCGCTGCTGGACGTGCTGCGCTCCGCCCAGGGCGAGGTGCAGGACTACCGGCGGATCATGATCGACGTGGAGGGCCACCCCTGGCTCTCCGAGCGGGCCGTCGGGCCGGTCGCCCACGTGCTCGCCGAGCTGATGGAGAACGCCACCACCTTCTCCAAGCCGCCCACCCCGGTCGAGGTCCGGGCCGCCATGGTCGGCCGCGGCCTCGCGGTCGAGATCGAGGACCGCGGCCTCGGCATGGACCCGGAACAGTACGACGCGGCCAACGAGCTGATGAGCCGCCCGCCGCGCACCGACGTGCTCGCCCGGGCCGACGACATCCGGCTCGGCTTCCACGTCGTCGCCCGGCTCGCCTCGCTCACCGGGCTCAAGATCGAGTTCCGGCCGTCTGCCTTCGGCGGCACCAGGGTGGTCGTGCTCGTCCCGGACGAGCTGGTCATCGACGGCGACGCCGGGCTCCCGGACGCCGCTCCCGTCGAGCCCATCCCGCTGGTCCGGCGCTCCCGCCGGGCGGTGCGCTCCGCCTCCGACGAGGCGGCGCAGCCGGCCGTCGCGGTCGGGCCACCGGTTGCACCGGTGGACTCCTTCGGGCCGCTGCCGGGCGGGGTCGGCGTCGGGGTCGGGGCCGGCGCGCCCGTCGGGGTCGGCGTCGGCGTGCCCGTCGGGACCGTCGCTCCGGCACAGTGCGTCGCCCCGGCCTTCCAGGAACCGGGGCCGCTGGAAGCCCCGTTCCCGGAACCGCCGTTCCCGGCGCAGCTCCACCAACTGCCACACGAGCAGCCGCAGGAGCAGCCGCAGCCGCCGCACGAGCAGCCGATCCAGCACAGCTCCCCCGTCGACCCGGCGCCGGCCTACGCCGCCGCCCCGGCCGGGGCGCAGCCCGCCACCGCCACCACCCCCGCGCCGGAGGCCCCCGCCTACCCGGACATCGCCTACGCCCGGGTCACCGAGGCCGAGGCCCCGTACGCCGACGAGCAGTACCGCCCGGCCGACCACTACCGGCTGGCCGAGCGGCGCCGGCACCGCGAGTACCCCTCCGCCGTGCCGGTGAGCCAGGTCGAGGGCGGACAGCCGCCGCTGCCCCAGCGCGTCCGCCAGGCCAGCCTGGCCGCCGAGCTGCGGGTGCCCCCGCCGACCCGGCAGGAGTGGGTCGACCCGGCCGCCGGGCAGCCCGCCGGCGCCCCGCCCCACCAGGCGGACCGGCCCGGCCCGGCGGAGCGCGCCGAACGGCCCGTCCGCCGCTCCGGCGCCGCCATCGGCGCCTTCCAGCGGCAGTCCCGCGCCGCCCGCGCCCAGGACAGCGGCGAGCACCCGCTGCCCGCCCGCCCCACCCCGCCGGCTCCTCCCGCCCTGCCCGCCGGTCCCCCCGCCCCCGCGTCGGCGCCCTCCCCCTGGGCCCTGCCGGCCGCGGAACCCCGAACCACACGAACGGATGACCAGTCATGAACCGCACGATCGCCACCCACCAGGACCTGGACTGGCTGCTGGACGGACTCGTCGACTCGGTGCCCGGGACCCGCAACGCCGTCCTGCTCTCCGACGACGGCCTCGTGGTCAGCCACTCCCGCACCATCGAGCGCGCCGACGCCGAGCGCCTCGCCGCCGTGGCCACCGGTCAGCAGTCGCTCGCCCGGGGCGTCGGCCAGCTCTTCGACGGCGGGCCGGTGCACCAGGTGATCGTCGAACTCGCCGAGTGCTGGCTGTTCGTCATCGCCGCCGCCCAGGGCACCCACCTGGCCGTGGTCGCCTCCCAGGAGGTCGACGCCGAGGTGATGTCCGTCGCCATGCACACCCTGGTGCAGCAGGTCGGCCAGAAGCTCACCACCCCGGTTCGCGCCGAGGGCGCCCCCGCGTCCTTCGACGTCTTCGCCTCCCGGAACCGGGGCTGACCGTGGTGGGGCCGCACATTGGCGAGGAGGACCCGCGGGCCCGCGGCCGGACGCCGCACTGGAGCGAACTGGAGGAGCCGTACGCCGAGGACGAGACCGGCGTCATGGTCCGCCCGTACACCATCACCCGCGGCCGGACCGCGCCCGAGCGCGACGACCTCACCCTGATCACCGTGCTCACCACCGCCGAGGAGGAGGCCGACGCGGCCCTGGCGCGGGGCAGCCGCGCCGGTGCCCGCGGCCTCCAGCCCGAGCACCGGCTGATCCTCGACCGCTGCCGGCGCCCGGCCGCCGTCGCCGAGGTCGCGGCCGGCCTGGACCTCCCGGTCTCGGTCACCAAGATCCTGCTGGGCGACCTCGTCGCCCAGGGCCTGCTGAAGGCCCGGGCGCCCCTCTCGGTCGCCCGCGCCGCCGGGGGCGTGGACCTCGGCCTGCTCACGGCCGTACGCGAAGGACTCCGGAGACTCTGAACGATGGCAACACCCCACTCCCCCGCACCCGTTGCCGCCCCCGGCGCCGCACCCGTTGCCGCACCCGCCGCGGCCCCCGCCGCGGTCAAGATCCTGATCGCGGGCGGCTTCGGCGTCGGCAAGACCACCCTGGTCGGCTCGGTCAGCGAGGTCACCCCGCTGCGCACCGAGGAGTACCTGACCACGGCCAGCGTCGGCGTCGACGACCTGGCCGGCGTCGACCAGAAGGACACCACCACCGTCGCCCTCGACTTCGGCCGGATCACCGTCAGCCCCGAGCTGGTGGTCTACCTGTTCGGCACGCCCGGGCAGGAACGCTTCTGGTTCATGTGGAACGACCTGGTCAACGGCGCCCTCGGCGGCATCGTCATCGCCGACACCCGGCGGCTCGACACCAGCTTCGCCTCGATCGACTTCTTCGAGAGCCGCGGCATCCCGTTCGTGGTCGCCATCAACTGCTTCCACAACCACAACACCCGTACCCCGGAGGAGATCCGGGCCGCCCTCGACCTCGACCCGCAGGTCCCGATGCTGATCGGCGACGTGCGCGAGCGCGGCTTCGGCCGCGACCTGCTGCTCGCCCTGGTCGACCACCTGATGGACCTCGCCGCCACCCCCGTCGGCTGAGCGCCCGCCCGAGCCCTGTCCTTTGGAGCACCCCTTCATGACCACACCCCTGCGCGTCCTCGTCCACGGCGGCGGCATCGGCGGCCTCACCCTCGCCACCGCCCTCGCCCGGCGCGGCCACCACGTCGACGTCGCCGAACTGCGCGACGAACTGGAGGCCCTGGGCGTCGGCATCATCCAGCCGTCCAACGCCCTGCACGTGATGCGCGAGATCGGCGTGCTCGACGAGTGCCTCGCCGCCGGCTTCGAATGGGAGGTGCTGACCATCTGCGACCCGGCCGGCACCACCCTCGCCCAGATCCCCCAGCCCCGGATGGGCGACGCCCCCTCCAACAACGGCATACCGCGCCCCGCCCTGGCCCGGGTGCTGGCCGCCGCCGCCACCTCGGCCGGCGCCGGCCTCCGCTTCGAGACCACGGTCTCGGAGTTCACCGACGACGGCACCGGGGTCGAGGCCACCCTCACCGACGGCCACCACGACCGCTACGACCTGGTCGTCGGCTTCGACGGCATCGGCTCCCCGCTGCGCAGGCGGCTGTACGGGGACGCCTACGCACCCGAGTACACCGGCTTCGCCAACTGGCGCGTCACCCTGCCCCGTTCGCCCGAGGTGAAGGGCGTGGTGATGTCCACCGGGAACCTCGCGGCCAAGGCGCTACTCACCCCGATCAGCGAGGAACTGATGTACCTGGGCGCGGTGTTCGCCGAGGCCGAGGACTTCCGCCCGGACCCCGACCGCGCCCACGAGCAGCTCCGGGAGCGGCTGGCAGGCTTCGGCGGCCCCATCGCCGAGGCCCTCGCCCAGGTCACCGACCCGGCCGCCGTGGTCTACTCCCGGATCTCCCAGGTCACCGTCGAGGAGCCCTGGCACGTCGGCCGCGTCGTCCTCGCCGGCGACGCCGCCCACGCCTCCACCCCGCACCTCGCCCAGGGCGCCGCGATGGCCGTCGAGGACGCCCTGGTCCTCGCCGAGAGCCTCGACGCGGCGCCCGACGTCCCGGCCGCCCTCACCGCCTGGGAGGCCCGCCGCCGCCCGCGCGCCATGTGGGTCCAGTCGCTGTCCCGCGCCGTCCTCAAGCAGGAGACCGGCACCCCGACCACCCCGGAGGAGGACGAACTCCTCAAGATCGGCGTCCCGGGCGCCGCCCACGTCCTCGTCCAGCCGTACTGAGTCCCAGCCCTCCTGAGTCCCAGCCCTCCTGGGCCGCTGCCTCCGGACCCGCGCGGGTGTTGCGCCCGCGCGGGTGTCGCGCCCGCGCGGGGTGCGCAGCAGGCTGGCGGTGATCACGACCGGCGAGTGATCTCCTTGCGCCGCTGCCACACCGCCCGGGAGATCCGGGCCAGCAGCCGGGCCGCCGGGTCGGTGCGGTCGCTGCCGTCCGCGAGCGGGCCGGTGTAGCAGACGGCGATCAGGTACGGCGGGCAGTCGTACGGGTGGACCAGGCCGACGCAGTGCCGGGCGCCGGGCACCCAGCCGTTCTTGAACGCGATCCGGGTGCCCGGCGGGATGCCGGCCGCGAGGTCGACCCGGAAGTCGTTGCGTTCCAGCAGCGCCAGCAACTCCGGCTCGTCGGCGAGCGAGTGCAGCAGGCGGACCAGATCGCGGGCGCTCACCCGGTTGTGCACGCCCGCCGCGCGCGCCGCGTAGTCCTCGATCCCGCGCGGGCTGGAGCTGCGGGTGGCCCCCGCCCGGCGCCACACCTCGGCCACCGTCCGCTGGTCGGTGCGGGCCAGGCAGAGGTTGGTGGCCAGGTTGGAGGAGTGGGTGATCATCCGCTCGGCCAGCAGCCGCAGCGGTACGTGGGTGCCCAGCAGTTCCCAGGGCAGCGGGTCGCTGTCCCAGTCGGGATCGTTGCCGAACTCCCCTCCCACCACGGACTCGAAGTGGTTCACCACCGGCACCTCGGCGTCGAGGTCCACCCCGCCGCGGGTCAGCGCCGCCAGTACCGCGACCTTCATCGTGCTCGCGGCGTCGTGCAGTTCGTCCGGCGCGCGCAGGAAGACCGGATCCGCGTCGCCCTCCCAGGGGGCCACCACCACAGACAGCATGGAGGAAGAGTAGGGGATATCCGCTCCGGAACCGGCGACCGCCGATACACGAACGCGACGCCCTCCAGGAACCTGAACTCCCGTTCCTACCGGGCCTCCCGCTCGCGCCAGCGGTCCAGCACCAGGTGCAGGGCCTCGCTCATCAGCAGCAGGAACTCCGCGGAGGAGTCGAAGCGGGCACCCGCCGGGGTGGCCGGGCCGAGGACCTCCACCCCGCGGCGCGTCGCCGCGATCAGTTCCTCGTTCATCCGCAGCGCGGCGAGGGCGGAGCGGCGCCAGATGTCATCGCCCAGGACGTAGCGCTCGCGGCGTTCGCCGGGCGTGCGCTCGCGCCGGACCATCCCCTGCTGTTCGAGGAAGTTGACGGCGGAGGAGACGGAGGCCGGGCTGACCCGGAGGCGGCGGACCAGCTCCGCGGCGGTGGCGGCACCGGAGTCGGCGAGGCACAGCCGGGCCAGTACGCGGGCCGCCATCCTGGGCAGCCCCTGCCGTTCGAGCAGCGCGGTGAAGAACTCCTCGAACTCCCGGAGCTGCCGGGGGTCGCGCCCGTGAGCATCGTCGGTCGCCGCCGGCTCCGGCGGGCGCTCCTGCCTCCGGCGGCGCGCCCGGTCCCGCGTGGACTCCCGCGCCCGGTCGGCCTGGTAGCCCTCGGGCCCGCCGTTGCGGGTGACCTCCCGCAGGACGGTCGAGGCCGGGCGCCCGAGCCGTCGCCCGATCCCGGCGTAGCCGAGGCCTTCGGCCAGCCCCTCGGCGATGGTCCGGCGGTCCTCGTCGGTGAGCCTTCCTCCGGGCATCCGCTGCCGCTCCTTCCCCTCCGTCCGCGCACTCCGCGCGGTTCCGCTCCGCAGTATGCGTTCACCGCCAGGCCATTGCAATGCCTACTTCGATCGCCATTGCATTCAGCGCCACGACCATTGCAATGGTGGCCTCATATCCCGGCGATCGCAGGGATTCTGGGCATCCGTCTTCGTTGACGATTTGCTGAACGCAATGTAGCTTCGACATCGTTCAGCAATCACCGAACAATCATGCAGGGGGAGATCCACCATGGTCAGGAGCAACAGCGGCTTCTCGGATGCGGGGCTGCGACGGGTGCACGACGTGCTGGCGCGCCACGTGGACTCCGGACGGATCCCGGGGGTCGTCGCCCTCGTGAGCCGGGGCGGGGAGACGCACGTCGAGGCGCTGGGAACGATGAGCCACGGCGGGGGCGCCCCGATGCGCCGGGACACGATCTTCCGGATGGCCTCGACGTCCAAGCCGGTCTCGGTGGCGGCCGCGATGGCCCTGCTCGACAACTGCGAGCTGCGGCTGGACGACCTGGTGGAGCAGTGGCTGCCGGAGCTCGCCGACCGGCGGGTGCTCAAGCGGATCGACGGACCGCTGGACGACACGGTCGCGGCCAAGCGGCCGATCACCGTGCGCGACGTGCTGACCAGCACCTTCGGGCTCGGCATGGATATGACCGCACTGGGCACGCCGATCATGAACGCGGTCTTCGAGCAGGGGCTCACGCCCGATCTGCCGGTGCCGATGCCCGAGCCCGACGAGTGGATGCGCCGCCTCGGCACGCTCCCGCTGATGCACCAGCCCGGCGAGAGCTGGCAGTACCACATCGCCAGTGACCTGCTTGGTGTGCTGGTCGCCCGGGTCACGGGCCGTCCGTTCGAGGAGGTGCTGCGCGAACGCATCTTCGACCCGCTGGGTATGTCGGACACCGGGTTCCACGTGCCCGCCGACAAGCTCGACCGGCTGCCCCCGCTCTACGCCCCCGACCCGCGGAGCGGCGAGTTCACCGTCTGGGACGAGCCCGCGGACGGCCGCTGGAGCAAGCCTCCGGCGTTCCCGGGCGGCGGTGGCGGCCTGGCCTCCACCGTCGACGACTACCACGCCTACTTCCGGATGCTGCTGAACCACGGCACGCACGGGAGCGAGCGGGTCCTGTCCCGCCCGGCGGTCGGGCTGATGACCACCAACCGCCTCTCCCCCGAGCAGACCGCCGCCCGGACCGCCCTGGCCCGCGACAACGTCCACCTGTCGTACGGCCAGGGGCAGCACGGCGGTTGGGGCTTCGGGATGGCGGTGCGCACCTACCGCGGCGACTACGCGCCCGTCGGCCAGTTCGGCTGGGACGGCGGCAGCGGCACCTCGACGTACGCCGACCCGGAGTACGGGCTCGTCGGCATCCTCCTCACCCAGGTCGGGATGTCCGTACCGCACTCGGCGCGGCTGATCCACGACTTCTGGACGACGGTCTACCAGGCCGTCGAGGACTGACGCACCGGCACCAGTGCCGGCACCGGTGCCGGCTCGCGCAAGCAGGAGGAGTGGGAAGTCGGACCCGCCGACTTCCCACTCCTCAACGCGTTCCGGGCGGGCTCAGCTGCCGCTGGGCTTGGTGGCCGGGAGGGTGGCCGAGCCGGTCAGCAGGGGCCATTCCTTGTGGAACGGCGGGAAGGGCAGGCTCTTCTCGAAGAGCGGGGTACCGAAGATCTTGAGGTGGGCGGTCAGCGCGCCGTTCAGGTCGACGCCGCCGACGAGGGCCCAACTGCCCTTCACCTCGGGCCCCTTGCCGGGCAGGTCGACGGCGAGGGAGCCGTCGGCCTTGGCGCTGAGGTAGGGGGCGACACCGGCCTGGACACCGACGGTGTCGTAGAGGCCGACGCTGGCCTCGACGCCGAGGGCGGCGCGGACGGACGCCTTGCCGTTGAGGCGGACGTGCACCGGGGACACCTTGGTGTCGGCGCTGGTGACCGGGGTCCAGCCCTTGCCGCCGGTGTAGTCGGCGCGCACGGCCCAGGTGCCGGTGGCGTCCTGCTCGGTCTCCAGGTGGACCTGGCCGTCGGCGCTGACCTCCAGGTAGCAGGTGAGGCCGAGGTTGACGACGACGGGCAGACCGGCGACGGTCAGCACCGGGCTGGCCTGCAGCTTGGCGAAGGGGACCCGGATCGGGGCAGCGCCGGTGTTGCGGGTGACGTCGCCGGTGACCTTCCAGTGCGCCTGGGCGCCCAGGTCGAAGCCGATCGAGGCGGTGCGCGGGCTGGTGGCCTGCGCGCCGTGGTAGGCGAAGTGGACGGCCGGGTGCAGCTGGAGGGAGCCGGAGGCGTCCAGGCTCGCGCCCTCGGGCAGCGGGACGGGGGCCTTGACGTCGATCCCCAGGGTCCCGGAGGCGTCGGCCTGCACGCCGTTGCCGTCGATGCCGGCGGTGGCCTTGAGGTCCTTGACCAGCGGGGTCACCTTGATGCCGTGCACGTCGATCGGCACCTGGCCGTCCGCCTCGGTGCCGCCGAGGAGTTCGGCGAGGGTGGCGGGCCGGGTGGTGAGGTTGACGGTGTTGCCCGCGCCCGGGGTGGCGCCGGTGACGGCGACCAGGGCGCCCTGCGGGGCGGCGGCGGTGGGCGGGCTGGCGAGCAGCTGGCCGGGCTGCACGGCGGCGGCTGCGGCGGTCGCGGTGGCGGCGCCGCCGGCCGAGGGGGCCGCGCCCGCGCCCGGCGAAGCGGTCGGCGGGACGCCCGGCGCAACGCCCGGCGCAACGCTCGCCGATGCACTCGCCGATGCGCTCGGTGCAGCAGTCGACGATGCACTCGGCGACGCGGTCGGCGAAGCGGTCGGCGCCGCCGTCGCGCCGGAGGAGGTGAGCACGGCCGTGCCCTTCCCCGGGTCGTACGCGGTGAGCTGGAGCGCCTTGGTCGCGGCCGTGACCGCGCCACCGTCCTTGCCGGGGTTGCCGATGGCGGCGTGCTGGTCGCCGGCCGGCGCCACCGTGACGTTGCCGGTCCCGCTGGTCGGGGTCGGACGGGCGGAGGCGGCGGCACCGGCCCGGGCGCGCGGCGCGTCGGAGCCGGGGGCGCCGCCCGCCGGGCTGCCCCCGGCGGTGGTGGCGCCGGTGTCGGCGGTGCCGGTGGCGGCGGCCGGCTGGACGGCGGCCTGCGGGGTGCTGCCGGAGCCGGTGGGCCCGCATGCGGCCGTTCCGGCGAGGATGAGGGTGAGCAGGGCTGCGGGCGCGGCCCGGCCTATCGAGGGTTTGGACACGCGGCGTCATGTTACTGACGAGGAATAAGTTTGTCGAAGACAGGCCAACGGGATCCCCCGGCACTCTGTAACCGCAGGTCAGACCAGCCGCGCGACCGGCAGTCGACCGTCCGGCAGGGCACCCGCCGTGAGGCCCCCGACGGCGGCGAGCTCCCCGAGGTAGCGGGAGCGCTCCGTCGGCTCCGCCCCGAGGCTGCGCACGTACGGCCCGTCCCACTGGGCGTCGAGCAGCCGGCCGCCCGCGGCGCCGAACCGGGCCCCGAGGTCGGCGACGGCGATCCGGGCGGCGTCCGGGCGGCGGTGGAACATCGAGTCCAGGCTGAGCGCCGCCCCGACGGCCACGCCGAAGACCCCGCCGATCAGCTCCTCGCCCTCCCACACCTCGACGCTGTGCGCCGCGCCGATCCGGTTCAGCTCGACCAGTGCGGCCCGTAACTCCTCGGTGAGCCAGGCGGGTTGACGCCCCTCGGCACAGGCCGTGAGGACCGCTTCGAAGGCCCGGTCCGCGGTCGTCCACCACTCCGGGGCCCGACCCCCCGCACGCTCCGCACCCTCCGCACCGCCCGTACCGCCCGCACCGCCCGCGGTGCGCAGCCGCCGGGCGAGCCGGCGGGGCAGTCGGACGGCGTCGGGCCGCAGCACCGGCCGCGGGTCGGGCGACCACCACGCCAGTGCGTACGGGTCCGCCCCGCCGGGCAGCAGGGCCACCTCGCCGGCCTCGACGGCGTCCCCGTGCAGCGCCTCGTTGTAGGCGGCCGCGTAGTCGTCGGCGGCGGGCAGCGGGAACAGTCCGCACCGGTAGGCCGAGAGCAGCAGTTGCGGGCCGAGCACCCCGCCGAAGGCCACCGGCCCGTCCGTCGGCGCATGGTGGAGGTCGAGGGCGTCGAAGTCCGCCACCGTACGGGTCACAGGAACCCCTCGTCGGCCAGCCGCGCCAGGTAGTGGTCCAGCAAGTCGGCGTCCACGTCCGGCAGTTCGATGCCGCTGCCGTCCAGGGCGGCCTCCGTGTTGCGCCGGTCGAACCGGGGGAACACCGGTTGGAAGTACAGCTCGCTGATGGACAGCCGGGAGCCCGGCGCCCGGTCGACGAACAGCGGCACGAACGGCGTGATCGGGTGGGTGGGGTGCCCGGCGGCGAACCGGACCAGCCGTTGCACCCACTGCCGGTACGGGAGTTCGGCGATCCGGTGGCCGCGCACCCGGAGCCGGTCGGCGAGTTCGGGGAGCCCGGCCGGGTTCGGCGAGGTGAGGTGGTAGACCTCGCCGTCGGCGGGCGCGTGCGCGGCGATGTGGGCGACCGCCCGGGCGAAGCGGTCGGCCGGCACGAAGTCCAGTGGCAGCCGGACGTCCGGGCAACTGCCGCTGTCGGCGAAGTACTTGATCAGCGCGCAGAGTTCGGTGCCGGTGTTCATCACCCCGGTGGCGAGGTCCCCGGTGACGTCGTTGGTGCGCAGCACGGTGACCGGCAGCCCGCTCGCGGCCGCGTTGTGCAGCAGCTGTTCGGCGACCCACTTGCTCTCCACGTAGCCGACGCCGAGCCGTTCGGGGTGGGCCAGCGGGGTGCGCTCGGTGACCTCGCGCACACCGGCCGCGCCGAACCCGGCCAGCACGGCGAGGGTGGAGAGGTAGTGCACGGGCACGCCCCGGCTGTGTCCGGCGAGCCGGACCACCTCCCGGGTGCCGTCGACATTGGGCGCGCGCAGCTGGTGGTACGGGTAGAGGAAGTTGACCAGCCCGCCGAGGTGGTACACCGCGTCCAGATGTCCCGCCAGCCAGTCGAACTGACGCTCCGTCAGGCCGAGCCGCTCGGCGGCCAGGTCGCCGACCAGCGGCACCACCCGGGCGTCCGCCAGGTCGTGCCGCAGGAAGCGCTGTTGGGTGGCGCGTAGCCGTTCCAGGGCGTGTTCCTGGTCCGGCGCGCGGACCAGGCAGTGGATCCGCGCACCGGTGGTGGCGAGCAGTTCGTGCAGCAGGTGGGCGCCGCAGAAGCCGGTCGCTCCGGTGAGCAGGATCTCGGCGGGCTCGGCCCGGGAGGGCGCGGGGCTCCAGGACTGCCCGACGGGGTGGGTGAGCCGGGCCTCGGCCTGCCAGTCGACGGCGGCCTCCCCGGGGGCGGTGCCGCTGCGCTCGGCCTGGAGGGCGGCCGTGAAGTCGCGCAGCACGGGCGAGCGCAGCAGTGCCCGGGTGAGGGTGCGGACGTGGCCGACGTCCAGGCCGAACATCATCCGGGCCCGGGCGAGCATCTCCATGGCGAGCAGCGAGGTGCCGCCGAGCGCGAAGAAGTCGTCGTCGGGGCGGACGAGTTCGGCGCCGAGCAGTTCCGCCCAGAGGTGGCCGACGGCGGCCTCGACGGCGCTCGGTTCACCCTCGGCCGGTCGGCCCGGGGCCGGTTCGCCCTCGGCCGGTTCGCCCTGGGCCGGTTCGCCCTCGGCCGGTTCGCCCACGGATACGGCCGGCGCGTCGGCCCGGACCGGGGCGTGCGGCAGCGCGCGCCGGTCGATCTTCCCCGCCGCCGTGAGCGGCATGGCCTCCAGCGCGACGTACTCCGCCGGGACGAGGTACTCCGGCAGCCGCTCCGCGAGGAACGCCCGCAACCCCTCCGGCCGCACCGCCCGGTCGCCGAGCGTGTAGTAGGCGACCAGCAGGCGGCTGCCGTCCGGCGCGCTGCCGTCGGCCGCGACCCGGGCCTGCCGCACCGCCGGGTGGCCGGCCAGCACCGCCTCGATCTCGGCCGGGTCGACCCGGTGCCCGCGCACCTTCACCTGGTCGTCGAGGCGTCCGAGGAGCTCCAGCTGCCCGTCGGCGCGCCAGCGCCCGGCGTCGCCGGTGCGGTACATCCGCTCGCCGGGCAGCGGCGCGTACGGGTCGGGCAGGAACGATTCGGCGGTGAGCCCGGCCTGCCTCCAGTAGCCGCGGGCCAGCCCCGGCCCGCCCAGGTGGATCTCCCCCCGCTCACCCGGCCGCACCGGGCGCAGCCGCCCGTCCAGCACGTGCACCCGCACTCCCGGCAGCGGGCGGCCGATCGGCACGTGGGCGGCCGGGGAGTCCAGCAGCCCGGGGGTGAGCTCGGCGTGCAGGGAGGTGACGGCCGCCTCGGTCACGCCGTACGCGTTGAGCAGCCGCACGCCCGGCAGCCGCTCCGCGCAGGCCAGGCAGTCGTCGGCGTGCACCACGTCCCCGCCGACCACCACCAGCCGCAGCCCGGCCGGGGCCGGACCGCCGGGTGGCAGCAGGTCGAGCACGTGGTGCCAGTACGCGGGGGTGAAGTCGGCGACCGCCAGGCCGAGCCCGGGCAGTCGGCGGACCAGTTCGGTCGGTGCCCAGGTGTCACGGCCGCCGAGCACCACCGTCGCCCCGGCGAGCAGCGTCGAGAACACCTGCTCCAGCGCGGTGTCGGCGCCGAGCGCGGCCAGCTGGAGCACCCGCTCGCCGGGGACGAGGCCGTAGGCGCGGACCACCCGGTCGAGGGTGAACAGCAGCGAACGGTGGGTGACCGGGACGCCCTTGGGTCGGCCGGTGGTGCCGGAGGTGTAGATCAGGTAGGCGAGGTCGTCGGGGGTGGCGCCGCCGGTGGCACCGTCGACGGCACCGTCCGGCCCGGGAACGCCCTCCGGCCCGGGAACGCCCTCCGGTCCGGGACCGTCCTCCGGCCCGGGGCCGCCCTCAGGCCCGGCCGGTACGGGAGCACCGGCGTCCACCCCCACCCGCTCCACCCCGTCGAACCCGTGCCCGTCCGTGACCGCCACCCGCGCCCCCGCGTCCGCCACCAGCCCCGCGAGCCGCCGCTGCGGATGCGCCGGGTCCAGCGGCAGGAAGGCCCCGCCCGCCTTGAGCACCCCCAGCCAGGCCACCACCAGCTCCACCCCGCGCCCCAGGCAGACCGGCACCACCTGCTCCGGCCCGACTCCCCGGGCGCGCAGCTCGGCCGCCAGCCGGTCGCTGCGCGCGTCCAGCTCGCGGTAGCTCAGCGTGCCCTCCTCGCTCACCACCGCGACCGCCGCCGGATCGTGCGCGGCCCGGTTGCGGAACAGCCCGTGCACGGTGTCCGCGAAGCCGGCCCGGGCGCCGCCGGCGCCGCGCCGGGGTGCGTCCGGCACGTTGCGCTCCACCCAGGCCCGGCACTGCTCCCGCCCGTCCGGCCCGTACACCTGGCGCCACCCGCCGGGCAGGGTCAAGTCCCCCGGCCAGAGCGCGTACTGGCCGTCGTTGTTCCGTACCACGGCGTGACGCCCGGACCTCACATCCGCGCGTACGCCCCGTGCGCTGTCGACTGCGTCGTCCACCGGCTTGACCTCGTGCTGAAGCGGCAGAATGCTGGGAGGTGCGACATTTCCGACTATACGCACTCAGGAGACACCTACAACGTCCGTCGCACAGCCCGCCGGACGCCACTCCCCCGTGGGCCGACCGGCCGCGGAGGACCGTCCGCAGGACCCGCCCTCACCCGAACTCCCCCGCCCGACCGGCGGGGTGGTGTCGCGGAGGAGGTAGCCTCGTTGACTCGCCGGCGACAACGCCTGATGGCCTGTTACCTGCTCTGGATGGTGCTGTTCACCGGCATCTACTTCGCCGACCCCGGGCTGCGGATCATCTGGTGGACGGGCATGGGCCTCGGCGGCGTCGCCGCCGTGGTGGTCGGTGTCCGGCTCAACCACCCTCGCCACCCGCTCTCCTGGTACGTCCTGGCGCTGGCCAACCTCTGCTTCACCACCGGTGAGGCGGTCCAGGCCCTGCAGCTCGACATCCTGCACCTGCACAACCCGTTCCCGTCCGTCGCGGACGGCTTCTACCTGGCCGAGTTCCTGCTCTACGCGGTCGGCCTGGTCGGCTTCATCCGCTGGCGCACCGCCCGCCAGGACCGCGCCGGCCTGCTGGACGCCCTGATCATCACCCTCGGCCTGGCCCTGCTGGTCTGGATCTACCTGATCCTCCCGTACTCCCGGAACCCGGACCTCAGCTGGATCCAGAAGGCCGTCTCGATCGCCTACCCGCTCGGCGACGTGGTCGTCCTCGCCCTGCTGCTACGGCTGTTGACCCCGCGCGGCGGCAACTCCCGTTCGCTGCAACTGCTCACCGTCGGCGCCCTGGGCCTGCTCACCTCCGACATCCTCTACGGGCTGATCCAGCTGCACGGCACCTGGCGGATCGGCACCGGCGTCGAACTCGGCTGGGCCGCCTTCTACACCGCCTGGGGCGCGGCCGCCCTGCACCCCTCGATGGTCGAGCTGACCAGGCCCGTCCCCACCCAGCAGCCGGACCTCTCCGCCGGTCGGCTCACCCTGCTGACCCTGGCCTCGCTGATCGCGCCCGGCATGCTGATCATCGAGTCACTGGCCGGGAACACCAGCAACGCGGGCGTGATCGGCGCCTTCTCCGCCCTGCTGTACCTGCTGGTGCTGGCCCGGCTGGCCGTGGTGGTGGTGGCCCGCCGCGAGGCGGTGGCCCGGGAGCGGACGCTGCGCGAGGCGGGCGCGCGGCTGACCGCCGCCGTCACGGTGGCGGAGGTCGCCGACGCCGTCCAGTCCGCCGCCGCGACCCTGATGCCCGCCGAGCGGGGGCACGTCGCCCTGCTCGCGGTCACCGAATCGGGGGTGCTGCACGTCCGCCGGGCCGGCAACCACAAGGACGACCGGCGGGATGCACCTGCCCAGCACGATGCACACGACCGGCGGGATGCACCTGCCCAGCACGACCGGCACGATGCACCCGACCAGCACGATGCGCACGACCAGCACGACCACGGCGAAGCCCTCGCCCGCCTCGCCGCCCACCGCGAGACCCGCCTGCTGCCCGTCGGCTCCGACGAGCTCCCCGCCCGCCTCGGCAGCATGCCCGCCGCCCTGGTCAGCCCGCTGATGCTGGCCGAGCGCCCCTCCGGCGACCCGCTCATCGGCGCCCTGGTCGTCACCGGCACCGAGCAGGAACTGACCAGTCTCTGGGGCTCGCTGGAGATCCTCGCCGCCCAGGCCGCGCTGGCCGTGGAACGCGTGGTGCTGAGCCAGGAGGTCACCCGCCGCAACAGCGAGCTGTACTTCCGCACCCTCGTGCAGAACGCCAGCGACGTCATCCTGATCCTGGACGCCGACGACGGCATCCGCTACGCCTCCTCCTCCGCGGAGCGCGTCCTGGGCCACCCCGACCTGAACGGCACCCGGCTGACCGACCTCGTCCCGCCCGAGGACAGCCGGGAGGTCGGCGGCGCGCTGGCCCGGATGCGCGGCTCCGCCGAGCCGCCCCGCGGCGACCAGCCGCGCGAGCACTGGCGGCTGCTGCGCCAGGACCGCACCCCGATCGAGGCCGAGGTCCGCTACACCGACCTGCGCGACGACCCGACCGTCGGCGGCCTGGTGCTCACCCTGCGCGACGTCACCGAGCAGCGCCAGATGGAGCGCGAGCTGACCCACCGGGCCTTCCACGACTCGCTGACCGGCCTCGCCAACCGGGTGCTGTTCCAGGACCGGGTCGGCCACGCGCTCTCCCGCGGCGAGCGCAGCGGCGCCGTCACCGGGGTGCTGTTCATCGACCTGGACGACTTCAAGGTGGTCAACGACACCCAGGGCCACGCGGTCGGCGACGAACTGCTGGTCGCCGTCTCGCTGCGGATCTCCACCGCGCTGCGCAGTTCCGACACCGCGGCCCGGCTCGGCGGCGACGAGTTCGCCGTCCTGGTCGAGGACGCGCTCCGCCCGACCGACGTGGACAAGATCGCGGCCTCCGTGCTCGCGGTGTTCACCGAACCGTTCAAGCTCAGCGCCGGCGCCGTCCGGGTCAGCGCCAGCATCGGGGTGTCCACCACCGACGACAGCGTGGACTCCGCCGAGCTGCTGGCCCACGCCGACCTCGCGCTCTACTCGGCGAAGGCGGCCGGCCGCCGCCAGTGGTGCCACTACCGGCCCGCCCTGCAGACCGGGATGGTGGAGCGGCACGAGATGAACGAGAACCTGGACTCCGCCATCGCCGAATCGGCCTTCCAGCTCTACTACCAGCCGATCGTCGACCTGCGCACGGGCGATCTGGTGGCCTTCGAAGCCCTCGTCCGCTGGCCGCACGACCAGCGCGGCATGGTGCTGCCCGACGAGTTCATCGCCCTCGCCGAGGAGAGCGGCCAGATCGTCCCGCTCGGCGCCTGGGTCCTCGAACGCGCCGCCGAGGAGGCCGCCGCCTGGCACGCCGCCAGCTCCGCCCCCCGCACCGCCACCGGCCGCCCCCCGCTGCGCGTCAATGTCAACGTCTCCGCCCGCCAGTTCCGCGACGCCGGCTTCGTCGACGTGGTCCGGCACGCCCTGGACACCTCCGGCATCGACCCGCGCACCCTCGTCCTGGAACTCACCGAATCCGTCCTGATGCGCCGCGACGACCGGCTGCGCGCCGACATGGCCACCCTCGGCGACCTCGGCATCGGCCTCGCCATCGACGACTTCGGCACCGGCTACTCCTCACTGTCCTACCTGCGGGAGTTCCCGATCTCCCTGCTGAAGATCGACAAGTCCTTCATCGACGGACTCGGCCTCTCCCCCCAGCAGTACGCCCTGGTCGAGGGCATCACCCGGATCGCCGACACCCTCGGCGTCCAGGTCATCGCCGAGGGCATCGAACACCCCGACCAGCGCGACCTGCTCGCCGCCATGGGCTGCCCACTCGGCCAGGGCTACCTCTTCGCCCACCCCATGGACGGCGCCCAGGCCCGAGCCCTGGTCCGGCGCACGACCTACGAGCCGGCCTGACCGGAAGCCGCGCGGACAAGGCAATACCCGGGGAAAGTACCAGCAAAGAACAATCGCTGACCCACCCTGGTATGCCTGACAATCGGTCAGACAATCCCCCCCTTTCTCGGCAAATCGCCATTAATCAACACCACACATAGACGATTCGTTGCAAAATCTTCATCCCGGCTGGTCATGGGGCCCCTGCCGGGAATGAGAGATTGTCGTTCGGCTTCAAATAACCCTTTATCAACAATGGCAATCTCTTGAGAGAGTCTTGATGTCACGACGGTCTCTGGCCTCGTCCGGTTCCACGGGCGGGGCCTTCTCCACGCGCAGGACGCGGCGAATAGCCGCGCTCCTGACGCTCGGTCTGCTGGTGCAGACCGGCGTGGCGGTGGACGCGCTCACGGCGACCCCCGCCGTCGCCGCGCCCACGCCACCCGCACCCCCGGTCGCACCGGCCACCGAGGCGCCCGACGAGGCGTCCGCCCTGCTGACCGCCCGACTGCAGAAGCGGCGCATCGAAGTCACCGGTGCCCGAACGGAGTTCACCACCCTGTGGGCGAACCCCGACGGCACCCTGACCTCCGACCGGTCCACCGGGCCGATCCGGATGAAGGTCGGCGAGGCCTGGGTGCCCGTCGACACCACGCTGGTGCAGACGACGGACGGCAAGGTCGCGCCGAAGGCGCACCCGGGCGGGGTGGTCTTCGAGGGCGGCGACGCCGGGGTGACGGTGGGCGACAGCCTGCCGAGCGCCGCGGCCGCAGTCGCTCCCACGACCGCTCCGACGACCACGCCGAGCGCGGCACCGACGACGCCCGCTGCTACTCCGTCAGCAAGCGGTTCCACCGCAGTGGCTGCCTCGCCGTCGGCTGCCCCGTCCGCCTCCGGTTCGGCTTCCGCCCCGGCCTCCCCGTCGGCCTCCGCCTCGGGTTCGGCCTCCGCCGAACCGTCCCGGGCCTCCCGCAACGGCGCCCGCGCCGCAGCGGCCCCGGCCGCCGCCCCGAAGCCGGCCGACCAGCAGCCCGCAGCCCCCAAGCCCACCGACGCCAAGCCCGCCGATCCCAAGCCCGCCGAGCGCGAGCTGGTCAAGATCGGCTCCGGTGAGCAGCAGGTCAAGTTCGGCTGGCTCGGCAAGCTGCCCAAGCCCAAGCTGGAAGGCAACAAGGCCACCTACGTCGACGCCCGCCCCGGCGTCGACCTGGTCCTGGAGGCCACCCGGACCGGCTTCGAGCAGTTCCTGATCGTCAAGGACCGTGCCGCCGTCGCCCAGACCGGCACCGTGACAATCCCGCTCGACACCACCGGCCTCACCGTCGCCCCGCAGCAGGACGGTTCGATCCAGCTGCTCGACAAGGCGAACGGCAAGACCGTCGTCCGCATCCCGGCCCCCGTGATGTGGGACGCCACCGTCGACCAGGCCTCGCAGGAGCACCTGAACCGCGGCCCGGTCACGATGGAGCTGCGCGGCCAGGGCGCCGACACCGAGCTGGTGTTCACCCCGGACGCTGGCTTCCTCGCGGACCGGAAGACCCGGTTCCCGGTCACCATCGACCCGGTGGTGGACGTCGGCACGACCTTCGACACCTACGTCCAGACCAACGAGAACATCGACGCCTCCGCGTCGACGGACCTCAAGCTGGGCAGCTACGACGGCAAGACCGTGGCCCGGTCGTTCCTGACCATCCCGGGCGGCCCGTTCAACGGCAAGCAGATCCTGGGCGCCACCCTCAACGTCGCCAACTACCACTCCTCGTCCTGCACCCCGAAGCAGTGGGAGGTCTGGAACGCCCCCGGCGCCGCCTGGTGGACCCGCTGGGGCAACCAGCCCGCGCTGGACCGCAAGTGGGCCACCTCGAACGACACCTGGGACGTGTCGAACGACGGTGACAACCACGACTGCTACGCCCCGGACGGCTCGTTCTGGGCCAGGGCCGACGTCACCGAGATGATCCGGAACTTCGCCGGGTACGGCTACAACGACTACGCCTTCGCCCTGAAGGCCGCCGACGAGTCCAGCAGCCTGTCCTGGAAGCGGTTCAGCTCCGCCGAGGGCTACTGGCCGCCGTACATCTCGATCACCTACAACACCGTCCCGGCCACCCCGGCGACCGTCGAGGTGCTCCCCTCCCAGCAGGGCAACCCGCGCTACACCTCGGACCCGAACCCGCGCTTCCAGGTGCAGGCGGCTGACCCCGACGGCGACCCGCTCAAGGTCTACCTGGACCTGTGGCGCGGCGGCACCTTCCTCGGCAGCATCGTCCGGGACACCCCGAACGGCGCGATCGCGACGGTCCGTCCCTCCGACTACGGCATCGCCAAGCTCGACGAGGGCGTGCAGTACTCGATCTGGGCCATGCTCGACGACGGCAAGTCCCGGTCCGGCTGGGTCGGCACCAACGTCATCGCCGACACCGTCAAGCCCGGAACGCCGTTCGTGAGTTCGGCCGACTACCCGTCCGACGGCCTCTGGCACGGCACCGCCAACCAGCCCGGCTCGTTCACCTTCTCGCCCGCCCCGGGCACCGACGACACCGCGGCCTACGTCTACACCCTGGACGGCGGCACCCCGGTGACGGTCACCGCGACCGGCGCCCTGACCACCTCGATCACGCCGACCACCGAGGGCCGCCGTGTCCTGTCGGTGCAGTCCAAGGACCGTGCGGGGAACCTCTCCCCGCCCGCGACGTACGTGTTCCAGGTCGGCCAGGCGGGCATGAGCTCGCCGGTCAACGGCACCCAGACCGCCAAGCGCGTCAAGCTCTCCGTGGACGCCCAGACCCAGTTCAAGCGGGTGGTCTACCAGTACCGCCGCGGCCCCGGAGCCACCGAGTACAACGTCCCGCGCGCCAACCTCACCAAGGCCGACAACTCCCCGGTCACCGAGGACAAGCCACGGCTCGCGGACCTCGGCCCGCACGCCAACTGGAACGTGCTCGACACCCTCGGCCAGGTCGGCGGCGTCGTCCAGGTCCGCGCCGTGCTGTTCCCCGAGGACGGCTCCGGCAACGGCTACACCACCGTCTGGAACACCATGACGGTCGACCGCAACGCCGACGGCGCGGCCACCGACACCATCGGCCCCGGCTCGGTCAACCTGCTCACCGGTGACTACTCCACCGATGTCACCGACGCCGACGAGTTCGGCATGTCGGTCAAGCGCACCACCTCCTCGCGCGACCTCGCCCGCGGCTGGCAGCCCCAGGGCGAGCGGCTGACGCTCAACCAGCGGCAGATCGGCACCGACACCGCGGGCTTCACCCCCGGTCAGGCCGACGTCTCGCGCTCCACGGCACGCGGCCACGACAGCTCGACCGACTCGCTGCGGATCGTCCCGGCCGCCTCCGGGTGGGACTCATTCGCCGCGGTCGGCCCCGAGTACACCATGGGGCAGGGCATGAAGCCCGGCCGCACCTACCGGCTCACCGGCTGGATCTACGTCCCCGGCGCCACCGGCCTGGACAACCCGCTGGCCAACCGCGGCCTGCGGATGGTCGGCGTCTACCGCACCCCGGCCGGCTACGGCGAGACCGCCTCGCCGAAGGCCTCGTTCACCGACGGCTGGCAGCAGCTGACCGTCGACATGGCCGTCCCGGCCGACGCCACCGAGGCCTGGTTCCGCCTCTACAACGGCAACGCCGCCGGCAGCGGCAAGGAGGTCTTCTTCGACGACCTCTCGCTCAAGGAGCTCGTCGCCCCCTTCGGCCCCCAGTGGGCCGGCGGCCCGGACGCCGGCACCGGCGGCGACTACCGCTCGCTCTCCTTCCCGCAGTCCGACCTGGTCGAGATCAAGGGCAACGACGACACCTCGCTGACCTTCGCCAAGGGCAACGACGGAACGTTCTTCCCCGAGCCCGGTGCCGAGGCCCTGGCCCTCAAGGCCGTCCCGGCCAAGTCCGGCGCGATCGTACTGTCCGCCTCGGGCCAGTGCCTGGAGGTGCCGAACGGCGCCGCCGGCACCGGCGCGCGGCTGCAGCCCGCCCCGTGCACCGGCGCCGCCAACCAGCAGTGGACCCGCGGCGACGACCTCACCCTGCGGCTGCTGGGCTACTGCCTGGACAACCCGTGGGGCCAGTCCGCCAACGGCACCCCGCTCACCCTGTGGACCTGCAACGGCGGTGACAACCAGCAGTGGGAGGTCCGGCCGAACAACACCGTGACCAACCGCCACTCGGGCCAGTGCCTGGACGCCGACAAGGGCGCCTCGATCTGGGTCTGCTGGGCGGGCCCCAACCAGGTCTGGGACATCCAGACCGCCGGCACCACCTACGAACTGACCGAGCTGGACGGCTCCAAGACCGTCTTCGCCCGCCAGGCCGGATCCAGCATCTACCAGGTGGTCAGCGAGACGGGGCCCGATGCGGCCTCGACCACCCGCTACCAGTACGACACCACCGACGGCCGCTCGCTGGTCAAGCGCGTCATCCCGGCCGTCGAGCCGGGCGTCGACGACGTCAACGGCTGCACCGTCGACCCGCTGCCGCGCGGCTGCGAGGTGATGGAGTACGACTACGCCAAGGTGACCACCGCCACCGCCGCGACCCCGGGTGACTACCTGGACCGCGTCCGGGGCGTCAAGGTCTGGTCGTGGAACCCGGCCACCTCCAAGCAGGAGGCCGTCGAGGTCGCGCACTACGCGTACGACGACCGCGGCCGCCTGTCGCAGGTCTGGGATCCGCGCCCGGCCGACCTGCTGAAGATCTCCTACGGCTACGACGACACCGGCCGGGTCACCCGGATCGCTGCCGCCGGCGAGCAGCCGTGGAGCCTCGACTACGGCAAGGCCGCGTCAGACCAGGACCCGGGCCGACTGCTGAAAGTCCGGCGCAACACCCTCGCGCCGGGCAGCAAGGACCAGGTCATCGGCGAGAACGCGACCAACGTCGTGTACGAGGTGCCGCTGACCCGTGCCACGGGCGGACCGTACGACCTCTCCGGCGACGACGCCCTCAAGTGGGCGCAGACCGACGCGCCGACGGACGCCACCGCGGTGTTCGGCCCGGAGGACGTCCCCGCCGTCAACACCGCCACGGCCGCCAAGCCCGGCCCGGACGGCTACAGGCCGGCCACCGTCCACTACCTCAACGCCTCCGGCAACGAGGTCAACACCGCTGAGCCGTCCATCACCGACGGCGGTGACATCAGCACCTCCGAGTACGACCGCTACGGCCACGTCGTGCGCTCCCTCTCGGCGACCAACCGCTCGATCGCGCTCGACAAGCACCCCGACGCCGACAAGTTCGCCGCCGAGCTGAACCTGCCGAAGGACTCCGCCTCGCGGGCCCGTCAGCTGGACTCCCGGACGACGTACTCGGCCGACGGCATCGACGTCGTCGACACGCTGGGCCCGGCCTACCGCGCCTCGCTCGCCGAGGAGGTCAAGGGCCAGACCTCCCCGGTCGCCGTGACCTACGAGGCCGAGAAGCTGCCGCAGCTGGGTACCAACGCCAAGGTCCAGGTCGACAACGACTGCTGCGGCCTGACCTGGTCCGGCGGCGCCCACCTGAGCGTCCGCGGCACCGCGGCGGGCGCGTTCGACACCATGCGGGTCAGCGTCCCCGAAGAGGGCAAGTACGTCCTCTCCGGCCAGCTCACCAAGGCCAGCGACCACGGCGTCATCCAGTGGGCGATCGACGGCCGGCCCGTCGGCCGGCCGATCGACACCTACAGCGCCGGCGGCGTGATCGCCCCGTACACCGTCGGCGACGAGGTCCAGCTGTCCCGTGGCGACCACGAGCTCAAGCTCACCCTGGTCGACACCAACACCGCCAGTGGCGGCGAGCGCTTCCACACCGGCATCGACACCGTCACGCTCACCAAGACGACGGTCAACCCGACCCTCCCGGCCGGCACCTCGGTCGTCGCGCGGGACCACAACACCAGCACCTACGACGAAGGGAAGCCCGACGGCCAGGCCTACCACCTGGTCACCACCGCCACCGACGGGGCCCGCATCGACGGCTACGCCGACGACGTCGAGCTGCGCGTCTCCAAGCACGGCTACGACACGCCGATCGGCGGCACGCCCGGGTGGAAGCTGAAGAAGGCGACCTCGGTCACCACTGATGCCCTCGGTGCCAAGCTGACCGCGACCGTCAAGTACGACGCCTCGGGCCGGGCGCTGGAGTCCCGCAAGCCGGGTTCCACGGGCACCGACGCCGGTACCGTCAAGTCGGTCTTCTACACCGCCGGTGCCAACCCGGACGACGCCGCCTGCGCCGGTCGGCCCGAGTGGGCGGGCCTCCCGTGCGTCACGACGCCGGGCGGTGCGGTCACCGGCGCGGACGCGAGCCGGATGCCCACCACCCTCCCCGTGAAGCGGATCACCCGCTACTCGCCCTTCAACGCGCCGGAGGAGACGACCGAGACCAACGCGGGCAAGTCCCGCAAGACCGTCACCGTCTACAACGAACTGGACCGCGTCGTCTCGACCGAGATCACCTCGGACGAGGGCAAGCCACTGCCCAAGGTCACCGTCGAGTACGACCCGGCGACCGGCGAAGCGGTGCGGACCACCGCCGGCGGCAAGACCCTCACCAGGGTCATGGACTCCCTCGGCCGACTGATCTCCTACACGGACGCCGACGGCGCCACCACCACCACGGAGTTCGACCGCTACGGCAAGCCGGCCAAGGTGAGCGACCCGACCGGATCCACCACCTACGCCTACGACCGGGCGAAGGAGCCGCGCGGGCTGGTCACCTCGGTGAACGACAGCATCGCGGGCGAGTTCACCGCGAAGTACGGCCCGGACGGCCAGTTGGTCGAGCAGACGTACCCGGGCGGGATCGTCCGCAAGGACACCTTCAACGCGGTCGGTGAGGCCACCAGCCGCAGCTACACCCGCAGTTCCGACAACACGGTGATCTGGGCCCAGACCACCGACATCTCCACCCAGGGCCAGGTGGCCAAGGACACCAGCTCCACCGCCACCCGCTCCTACCAGTACGACCGACTCGGCCGACTGGTGAAGGCCGAGCAGACCACGGTCGCCGCCGGCTGCGTCACCCGTCAGTACGCCTTCGACTCGCACTCCAACCGCCTCTCCAAGCAGACCTCCCCGCACGGAGCGACCGGCGAGTGCCGCACGGACGGCGCCACGGCGGAGAACCACACCTACGACAGCGCCGACCGGCTCATCGATCCGGGCTTCACCTACGACGCCTTCGGGCGCACGGTGCAGACCGCCACCGGCGCCACCAACACCTACTGGGCCAACGACCGCGTCGCCGCCCAGGAGAAGGGAGACACCAAGCAGGAGTGGGCCGTTGACGCCGCCCACCGCCTGACCGCGTTCACCACCAGCAAGAAGCAGGCCGACGGGACCTGGGCCAACGCCACGTCGAAGCTGAACCACTACGGTGACGACTCCGACCAGGTCCGGTGGACCGTCGAGGACACCACGCTCGGCACCCTGACCCGCAACGTCTCGGGCCTGGACGGCAGCCTGGTCGCCACCACCAGCAAGACCGGCGACGTCCAGCTCCAGTTGGCGAACCTGTTCGGCTCGGTGGTCGTCACCACGGACACCGCACTGACCAAGCCGGTGGTGCTGGACTTCGACGAGTTCGGCATCCCCCAGGACGGTCAGGCGGCCGTCCGGTACGGCTGGCTCGGCGGCAAGGAGCGCTCCGCGGAGGCCCTGGACGGCGACATCCTCATGGGTGCCCGCCTGTACAGCCCGTCCGTCGGACGCTTCCTCCAGGTCGACCCGATCCCCGGCGGCAACGCCAGTCCGTACGACTACTGCACCGGCGACCCGATCAACTGCACGGACCTCGACGGCAACTGGGGCATGCCCAAGTGGCTCAAGAAGACGGTCGAGGTCGTCGCCAAGGTCGCTGAGGTGGCGTCCTACATCCCCGGCCCCATCGGCGCCGTCGCAGCCACCGTCTCGGCGGTCTCGTACGCCGCCACCGGCAACTGGGAGAAGGCCGCCGAAATGGCCGTCACCGCGGTCGCCGCCACCGTCGGGGCCGGCCCGGTCGTCAAGTCCGTCGCAGCAGCTGCCAGATCGACCAGGGTAGCGGCGAAGGCCGGTAGGGCGGCCGGCGCCTCCAGGATGCTGAGCAGGGCCACCTGCAACTCCTTCGATCCGGACACCCTGGTCCTGATGGCCGACGGCACCCAGGTGCCGATCGCCCAGGTGAACGCCGGCGACTACGTTGCCGCCGTCGACCCGGAGTCGGGCACGACGACGGCCCAACCGGTGCTCGGCGTACTGGTCGCGAACACGACCAAGCACATGGTCGACATCAGGACCGATCAGGAACCCACCACCTCGGGCATCCGCGCGACGTCCTACCACCCGTTCTGGGTCGAGGGACGGGGATGGGTCGACGCCATCGGATTGAAGCCGGGTGACCGTCTGCTGTCGCCCGACGGAACCGGTCCGACCGTCACGTCCGTGGTCGACGAGGGCGAGCTGCCTTCGCAACTCGTTTTCAACCTCAACGTCGGCGATATTCACACCTACGTCGTGTCCGACGGCGCAAATAATATCGTCGTACACAACGCCACCTGCCCGATCCCGCGAAAGGTGTGGTCGAACCACATCTACACCGGACACATATCGAAGGCGACCCAGAAGCTCCGCAGCAAGTTCATCGGCGATCGCGAAGAGGTCCGCGGTCTCATTGCCGACACCATCCGCACGGGCACACGGGCACGCTCGACCCTTGGCCGGGCAGGCCACACGTACGAGAAGACGTATGACCGCCAGGTCGGAGTGCAAAGGAATCTCAAGGGAAGGGTTTCGAAGAAAAAGCGAGTCCGAGTGGTCGTCGTCAGAGGTAAGGTGGTAACGGCCTACCCGTTCTAGAAAAGCACCGGGGGTGCGAGGCGGACTTCTTCCGCCTCGCACCCCCTCCTTCGATACGAAAAAATCCAGCCTCAGGAGAACAGCGAATGACCGTGTCGATGAGAATCTCCACGAAAGGCAATCCTTTCAGGAAATCAAAGTCCCCGGTCCAGCAGGTTGGCCTGACCGAACTGACGCACCACCGACCACTCGGTGACATCGAGATCCACGGAGACGGAATCACCTTCGAGATGCCGGGTGTCTCCCTTTTCGACTTCACCAGGGTCATGCTCCTCTGCATCGCAGAGGCACGCCGGTCAGGAAAGTCTGAGTACTATTTCCCCGAGGGGGAGGGGTATATCTTCCTCACGAGGACCGGCAGCATCGTCGAAATGACCTGCGACTTCGAGGACGGAGCCATCCGGGCGACACCTGGGGAGTTCAGGAGAGCACTGGCAGCCGCTGGTCTCGATATGATCGACCACCTCCAGGACCACGACTCCGGAGTCCTTCGCAACCCACACTTCAAGAAGCTCCGGGCAGATCTCCTCCTGGCAGCCGAGGAGATCGACTAGCCACCCCCCAGGTTGGGACGAGGTGTTGGATGGGGCCCTTGGTAGCAGTCGGCGCCCCCCAACAACCCGACACCTGCCAATGATCCCTGGCCGAACTGAACGCCAAATCGCCTATGGCGCAAGGGAGTTCACTCGTACGAGTGATTGCGAACGCTCCGCACACTGACCGACACTCGAAGCATCCGGAGAGCTCATGGGGCTCTCCCGGCGCAAGGAGTGACGCCATGAGCGCAGCCGAATCCTCCGCCTCCGAGATCCCGCAGATCGCGGGCCACTCGCAGCCCACCAGCCCCGGACAGGAACTCGCCGCGATCGGCGGCAACGTCGGCGCCGTGTGGCGCGGCTGGTGGACCTGGACCCCCTCGCACGGGACGTTCAACCTGCAGATCCCCTGGAACGTCATCGGGATCGACTCCACCGTCGTCATCACCGCCTCCGAGATCGACTCCAACGGGAACCGCTTCGTCGGCGCCGCCGCCTTCCAGGTGTCGAGCATCGCCCCCGGCAACGGGATCGTGACCTTCAAGATCAACATCGGCTGGAACAGCTCCATCCCGATGCGCACCGACGTCCTGGTCTTCAACTGAGGCTGACCGGACCTCGACGCACGGAGAACAACGGGAGTGGGAAGTCGGCTCGGCCGACTTCCCACTCCCGACCTTTTTCACGCCCGGCCGCGCATCAGCCCGGGGATGTAAACCCGTGGACCAATGCGGCCTGCCCGAGGATCAACCGGTGGGCCGATGCCGCTCCCCCGCGCCCCGTGACAGCGTCCTCCGCATGGACACCACGCCGTTCACCGGCCCCACCGGACCGTCCGGACCGACCCGCCGCCCCGGACCGACCCGCCGTCGCATGCTGGGTACCGCTCTGGCCCTGGGCGTCGCCGCCCCGCTCGGTCTGGCCTCCACCGCCCGGGCGGACGCCCCCGCCGCACCGGGCGGCACTCCCACGCCCGCTCCGGCACCGGGCCGGCTCACGCTGCCCGCGCCCACCGGCCCGCACCGCATCGGCACGGTCGCCCTGCACCTGCGCGACACCGCCCGACCGGACCCGTTCGCCGGCCCCGGCCGGTACCGCGAGCTGATGGCCAGCGTCTGGTACCCCGCCCGGCAGGCCGAGGAGCTCCCGCTCGCCCCCTGGCTGAGCGACGGCGCCCTCAAGGCCTACCTGGACGACGCCGGCTACCGGATCCCGCTCAGCGCCGCTCCGCTCACCGCCGCCCGCCAGAGCGCACCCGTCCATCGCCCCGGCCACCGGCTGCCCGTCGTCGTCTACTCGCACGGCGCCCACGCCCACCGGGCCGTCAACACCGTCATCGTCCAGGAACTCGCCAGCCACGGTTACGTCGTGGTCACCGTCGACCACACCTGGGACGCGTTCACCGAGTTCCCCGACGGCCGGGTGCTCACCCCGTGGATCGAGGGCGCCCCCAGGATCAGCCCGAACGACTGCGCCGCCGACGCCCGGTTCGTCCTGGACTGCGTCGAGGAACTCGCCGCCGGACGCAACCCCGACGTCGACGGGAAGGCGCTCCCCGAGGGCCTTCTCGGCGCCCCCTACCCGCTCGACGTCGGCATGTTCGGCTGGTCCAAGGGCGGTTCGGCCACCGCCGCCGTCCTCATGGCCGACCGCCGCGTGCGGGCCGGCCTCGCCCTCGACGGTCCGATGGCGGCCATCCCCGTCACCGACCTGGACCGGCCGTTCATGATGATCACCGCCGAGTTCGGCCGCGACCAGAACCCGAACGCCGTCACCTTCTGGAACCACCTGCGCGGCTGGCACCTCAACATCCAGGCCGACGGCGTCCGCCACAACTCCTACGGGGACGCGGCAGTCCTGATGCCCCAGGTCGCCAAGGAGCTCGGCATCCCCGACCAGCAGCTCCAGGAGATGGTCGGCACCCTCCCCGCCGACCGCTCCACCCGCATCCAGCAGTCCTACCCGCTCGCCTTCTTCGACGCCCACCTCCGCCACCGCCGCAGCGCCCTCCTCGACGGCCCCTCGCCGAGGTTCCCGGAGGTCAAGTACCTCCCGTGACACCGGAATCGGGCGGCCGCCACGGGGGTGCGGCCGCCCGGACCCGAACGACCGGTGGCCCCGCCGCCTCCGCGACAGGGCCACCGACTCGCACCCGACAGGTGCATCCGCCGGCTCACGAGTCCTCCGAGAGCCAGGCCAGGACGTCCTGGCCCACCTCACGCACCTCCGGGTCCTCGCCCTTCTCCACCCGAGCAGCCAGCCCACGGAGCGCCACCCGGTCGTTCAGGTGCAGGTGGAGCTCGACCAGCCTGCGCCAGTCATCGGCATCCGCGGTCGGCAGCCGCTCCTCCACGAGTCGCCGCACCTCCGGCCTCGTCACCTGCGGGTTCCCGGCGGCGATCGCCTTCCTGGCTTCGAGCGCGAACCTCGGTGACATCGCGAGGTCGACCAACTCCTCGAGCAACGTGGCGACATCGCCAGGGAGACGCTGCAAGAACGACAGCGCCGTCCCTGCTCCCAAATCGACCCCCGCAGCGCAGCTGACAGAACGGCACGGCACGAACCCGCGTTCCGGTAGAAGTCCGCGCGGGCCCTGGCAACCTGCTGTTCGGCCGTTACGACCAGAGCCCAGAGGTCTTCATCAGACTTGGAACCGTCCACCGATCCTCCCTGATCAGTGTTGGACTACGGAGTTCTGCCAGTCCATGCTGAGCCCGCAGTTCACCTACGCTCCGATAGGTCGATGCCCCGTCCAGCGTATCGCCGGCCAGCACGTAGTACGTGTGCCACGCGACCCCTCTTCACCTGTTTTTCGCGGGTCACCGTTAGTTTGACGGCCCGTCGGCGTTCATGGATGTGCACCGAAATCCGTGGTTGTTGCCGTCGCTACTGCCGTCAGAGGTGTAGACCAGCGCTGCCGTCGTCGGCCGCGCGCGATCCTACTGCCAAGCTCCGGGCTCGGCGCGCAAGGTCCCGCAGGGCACGGTCGAGGACCCGTCGCTCGCACGAGACCTCGGACACGGATCCGCCCCGCTCCAGCAGGTCCACCCTGCCGTAGCGCTCGCCCTGGTGTCGGTGCATCACCTCAAGTAGGGCGAGGTCGCCCAGGGTTGCCGCAGCGCGCGTCGGATCGGTTTCGAAGAGTGCTTCGAGCGTACCGCCGGAGACGTCCTCGACCACGGCGACGTCCGCCGGATAGTGGCGCCGGCTGTCATCCGCCAGGAGCACTTGCGGAACCCGTGCCCCGAGGCTGTCCAAGCTCCGCTGCGTGGTCAGGAACGGGACCAGTCCGGAGGCGGGCCCGAACGGGTCAGCTGGATCGGCCTCGCGCGCGCCTGGCCAGAAGTTCTCAGCATCGGCCCAGCTGTAGACGATCACACTCGCGGTGCGGGTTCCCTCAAGGCGGACCCGGTACACCCCTTTCTTGCTCCCCCCACGCAACCGGTCCACCGCGACGACGCGGCATCCCGATCCGAGCGCGTCACGCACAAGCCCCGACAGGTCTTCGATCTCCGCGAATTGCCGCATCCGCGGAAACCTACTGGAGGCGGCGCCGCGCGTGCCACGGGATATCTCCCTCACCTCCGACTACCGACGAACGACGCACATCCAAGCTGCCGCCCCTTCAGGCCGCCGGACTCTCCACACGCGAGAGCCCCAGGACTCAATCTGGGGCTCTCGCGCCGAACTACCACTCAGTCGGACTCATCCGAGAAATCGCTCACCAAGCCCATGCGCCGCCATCACGCACCCCCATGGGCTCTTCCCCGGATCTCGATAGCACGCTCCCTGGCTGCCTCAGACTCTGCCCGTGCACGTTTCCGATCCGCATCGAAAAGAAGCGCACCAGAGAGCTCTTCCAGGACATCGGCCATTCGCTCCCACCATGCCGCGAATTCCTCCGACTCCTCAGAGCCCGATGGCCTGGCAGAACGAACCTCGCGCAACTTGCGCAGGACTTCCTTCAATCCTTCCGGCAGAGAACTCATGACTATCCATTTCCGCCGATAACCTGGAGGAACCGCTTACATGCAGGGCACGGGCCGATCAATTCCCCGTGCTCTAGCAATGGGAATGAATTCCCTCGACCGCCACCACCGATTTTTACGGACTGGAAGGTTGAACCCGCAAGCGGAATGCCACTCGTCTCGAACTTAATAGCGCATCCCACCTCTCCACAGCCCCCGTGATGGGCCGAATCGGCGACCGCCCTCGCAGTCTGCTCCGGCATAGTGCCCGTACGAGTGTCAACAGCATAGGACATATCCGTATGCTGGCCATCTGCAGAGATGATCTTCGTCGCCACATTTGGCCGATCTGCGGGCGGAATACTCAACGCCGCGTCCGCAAAATCGAGCAGGTCCTCGTCAGCTTCACCACAGTTGTGGACGAGGACTGGCGTGGTACCAGCGAGTACATAGTACGTGTGGATGTCGGCGATGGTGAGGTCGTAGGCGACCTGGGGGGCCGTCTCGTAGTTCCGCACCGTTCGGATGGTGAGGGTTCGGCCGTCCGCGGTGCGGACCTTCTCGCCGGGGTGGAGGTTTGCCGCGTCGGTCCAGCGGTGCGTGGTCTCGTCCCAGAACGGGTGGTGCTGGGTGCTGGTGAGGTTCTCCGTCCCTCCGGGCGCCCCGGTGGAGGGGTCGGTGGTCTGCAGGGTCAGATCGGTGAACTTGCTGTCGTCAGGGGTGCGGATCGTGCGCGTGACGGGCTTCGGCTCGGACTTCCCGGTGGCCGGATCCGTGGCCTCGACCTGGTCGCCGGGCTGGAGGTCCTCGATCGACTTGGTCGTCCCGTCCGCGAGGAGGACCTTGGTGCCGGGCAGGAAGCTGTGGGTGCCCGTAACCGCCAAGAGCGGGTTCGGGCAGGCGCCGGCCGCCTCCGCCTCGGCCTTCTCCAGGTCCTTCGCGGCAGTCGTCCCCGCCTTCTCTGCCTTCTCCGCCTTTCCTACCGCGCCGACGGCACGTCCGCCGGGGAGGATGCCCGCCAGGCCCTCGGCGGCGTCCAGGTACTTGCCGTCCTTGATGTCCATGGCGGCGCCCAACACGCTGGCCGGCACGCTCAGGCCCGGGATCCAGGAGGCGCCGTCCGCGGCGTCGCGGACGTTGCCCCAGAGCGTTCCACCCCTGGTGATGATGAAGTAGTGCGGGCTGACGATGTTCGGATACTTGGGGGTGCCGTTCCCCTTGCTCCAGTACTCCTCCGTCCAGGCGCCGTGGCCTTCCGGCTTGAACGTCTCGGTGATGACGTCGCCCTTGTCGGTGTAGCAGGCGCCGAAGCCGCCGCACACCCCCTCGGGGCGGAGGCCACCGGGGTCGCTCAGGTTGGTCGGGTCGTTGGTGCTGTACGCGTATGCGTTCCACTGTTGGGGGTTGGCCGGATCGAGGATCGGATCCGGGCTGAGGAAGCGGCCGGTGCTGGGCTGGTACTGGCGTGCGCCCAGGTTGGTGAAGCCGGTCGCGTCGTCCTTCAACCCGTTGACGAAGCCCTTGTCGCCGGCCCACGAGGTGCCGCTGCCGTAGCCTCGGAGGACGCCGAAGGGGTCGGTCCAGCGGCGGTTGACATCGGTGGTCGCCGAGTCGATGGACAGGGTGCCGGTGCCGTGCTGGTCGGCGAGCTGGTAGGTGAGCCTGGTCGG
>NZ_JBEZXE010000059.1:0-45238 GCF_040637885.1 Kitasatospora sp. NPDC028055
AGACCGCCAACGGCGAGCACCCCCCACCATGAGGGTCGGCGGTCCGAAAATCATCCAGCCCCCGGAGCGCCCACCCCCGGAACCGCCCCCGGACCCACCCACCCTCCCGAAAGCCCCCCAAACCCCCCAGCCCCGCGCAGCGGCCTGCTTTCCAGTCCCACATTCCGGGAAAGAGAAGGTGAACGGGGCCCGGGACCCCCCGTTCAGGGAGGGCACGACCATGACCTCAGGTCAGGATCTGGAAACCGAGGAAACCGAGGAGACCGAGCAGGCCGCAGTACGGCCCGGCAGCTGGCAGCCCCTGGGCGCCCGCTTCCGGCCGGACCGGCCGGACCCAGGCGGCCCCGGCACCAACTTCGCCCTCTGGGCGGCCGGCGCCGAGGCCGTCGACCTGTGCCTGTTCGACGAGGACGGCCGCGAGCACCGCCACCGCCTCACCGAGCAGGACCTCCAGGTCTGGCACGCCTTCGTCCCCGGCGTCCGCCCCGGCACCCGCTACGGCTTCCGGGTGCACGGCCGCTGGGACCCGTGGACGGGCGCCCGCTGGAACCCCGCGAAGCTGCTGCTCGACCCGTACGCCCGCGCCGTCGACGGCTGCTACACCTCCCACGACGCCGCGTGCTCCGCCGTCCGCAACTGGCCGGAGGCCGACGTCGCCGACACCGTCCGGGACAACCGCGACTCCGCCCCGTACGTGCCCAGATCCGTGGTCGTCCACGACGACGACGACTGGTACGACGACCACCGCCCGAAGACCCCCTGGGCCGAGACGGTCCTCTACGAGCTCCACGTCCGCGGCTTCACCATGCGCCACCCCGACGTCCCCCCGCACCTGCGCGGCACCTACGCCGGCCTGGCCCACCCGGCCGCCCTCGCCCACCTCACCCGCCTCGGGGTGACGGCCGTCGAGCTGCTGCCGGTGCACCAGTACGTCAGCGAGGACCACCTCCAGGCCCGCGGCCTGGTCAACTACTGGGGCTACAACACGGTCGGCTACTTCGCCCCGCACGCCGGCTACTCCGCCTCGGGCTCCCGCGGCGGCCAGGTCGGCGAGTTCAAGCGGATGGTCCGCGCCCTGCACGCCGCCGGGATCGAGGTGATCCTGGACGTGGTGTTCAACCACACCGCCGAGGGCGCCGAGCTGGGGCCCGCACTCTCCCTGCGCGGCATCGACAACGCCGCCTACTACCGGCTGGCCCCGCACCGCCCGCGCGGCTACGCCGACTACACCGGCTGCGGCAACACCCTGGACACCCGCCGCCCGCAGGTGATCCGGCTGATCACCGACTCCTTGCGCTACTGGGTCTCCGAGATGGGCGTGGACGGCTTCCGCTTCGACCTCGCGGCCGCCCTGGCCCGGGCGAGCGACGGCGTCGACATGGAGCACCCCTTCCTCGCCGCGATCGCCCAGGACCCCCTGCTGAGCCGGGTGAAGCTGATCGCCGAGCCGTGGGACGTCGGCCCGGGCGGCTACCAGGTCGGCGGCTTCCCCCCGCTGTGGGCCGAGTGGAACGACCGCTACCGCGACACCGTACGGGACTTCTGGCGCGGCGCCCGCCCGGACGTGCGCGAGCTCGGCTACCGGCTGGCCGGCTCCTCGGACCTCTACCAGCGCGGCGGCCGCCGCCCGTACGCCTCCGTCAACTACGTGACGGCGCACGACGGTTTCACCCTGCGCGACCTGGTCTCCTACGACCGCAAGCACAACGAGGCCAACGGCGAGGCCAACCGGGACGGCACGGACGACAACCGCTCCTGGAACCACGGCACCGAGGGCGAGACCACCGACCCGGAGGTGAACGCCCTACGGCTGCGCCAACTGCGCAACCTGATGGCCACGTTGCTGCTCTCCACGGGCGTCCCGATGATCACCGCCGGGGACGAGCTGGGCCGCACCCAGGGCGGCAACAACAACGCCTACTGCCAGGACGGCGAGATCAGTTGGCTGGACTGGTCGCTGCTGGAACAGCCCGGCTGGCGGGGGCTGTGCGAACTGACCGCCCGGCTGGTCCGGCTGCGCCGGGCCCATCCGGTGCTGCGCCGAAGGGCGTTCTTCTCCGGCCGGGCCGCCACCCCCGGCGGGCAGCCGGACCTCGCCTGGTTCACCCCGCTGGGCAAGGAAATGACCGAGGCGGACTGGTTCGGCCCCACGGCCTGCCTCGGCATGCTGCTCTCCGGCGCCGCGCTGCCCGAACAGGACGACACCGGGCTCCCGTTGGCCGACGACAGCTTCCTGCTGCTGCTCAACGCCGGCCCCGAACCGGTGGTGTTCACGCTGCCCGGCGAGCCCTGGGCGGAGCCGGAGGCCGCCTACGAGACGGTGCTGGACACGGCCGCCGCGGGCACCGGCGAGGCCCGGCCGCGGGGCGCGACGGTGCTGGGCGGGCGCTCGCTGCAACTGCTGCGCGCCCCCGCCCGCGACGCCTAGGCCTCACGCCCGGCCCCGACCCCGACCCCAAACCCGCGCCCGGACCCCGCGCCCGGCCTCAGCCCCGGCCTCAGCTCCGGGCGTGCCCGATCTCGACGTTCTCCAGGACGCCGATCGCGTCCGGCACCAGCACCGCCGCCGAGTAGTAGGTGCTGACCAGGTAGGAGGCGATCGCCTTCTCGTCGATGCCCATGAAGCGGACGTTCAGGCCCGGTTCGACCTCGTCCGGGATGCCGACCTGGGTGAGGCCGACCACGCCCTGGTTGTCCTCGCCGACGCGCAGCGCGATGAAGGAGGTGGCCTGGCCGCCCAGCACCGGGATCTTGTCGCAGGTGAGGATCGGCACCCCGCGCCAGACCGGCCGCTGCTTGCCGAGGACGTCGACGGTGCCGGGGTTGATGCCGCGCTTGTTGCACTCCCGCTCGAAGGCGGCGATCGCCCTCCGGTGGGCGAACAGGTAGTCGGTGTCGCGGCGCATGGCGAGCAGCTCGTCCAGGTCGTCCGGGGTGGGCGCGCCCGAGTGAGTCTGGATCCGCTGGTCGAAGTCGGCGTTGTGGAGCAGGCCGAACTCCGGGTTGTTGATCATCTCGTGTTCCTGCCGCTCGCGCAGCGCCTCGATGGTCAGCCGCAGCTGTTCCTCGGTCTGGTTCATCGGCTTGCTGTAGAGGTCGGAGACCCGGGTGTGCACCTTGAGCACCGTCTGCGCCACGCTCAGCTCGTACTCGCGCGGCTCCAGCTCGTAGTCCACGAAGGCGCCGGGCAGCTCGTACTCGCCCTGGTGGCCGGCCGAGAGGTCGATCTCCGCCTCGCCGTGGGCGTTCTGCGCCTGGGCGGCGTCGGCGGCGAATCCCAGCAGCTGCTCGCGCAGCGGCGCGGAGCGGTCGACCAGCTCCTGCAGCCCGGCCGCGTTCAGCGCCATGGCGACACCGGCGGTGGCGGCCCGCACGGTGTACGGCCAGTTGCCGCCGGGCTCGGTGATCACCTCGTCGCCGACGTGGTCGCCGTCCGCGAGGGTGCCGAGCACGGTCTCCTCGCCGTACTTGCCGGTGCCGATCCGGTCGACCTTGCCGTGGGCGATCAGGAACACCTCCTCGATCGGCGTCCCCTCCCGCACCAGGACGTCACCCGGCGCGAAGTCCCGCTGCACGAAGCGGCGGGCCAGCTCGGCCAGCACCTCCTGGTCCTCGAACCCGCGCAGCGCCGGCACCTCGGCCAGCGAGGGCGCGATCACCGTCACCGTGGAACCGGCCTTGGCGAAGCCCACCCGGCCGCGCCCGGAGGCGTAGCTGAGGCGACGGTTGACCCGGTACGTACCCGCGCTGACCTGCACCCACGGCAGCACCTTGAGCAGCAGCCGGGAGGTGATCTCCTGCATCTGCGGCTTCGACTTGGTGGTCGTCGCCAGGTTGCGGGCGGCAGTGGTGCTGAGACTGAGCTGGGCCCTGACCTGGAGAGTTGTCGTTCCGGGGCCGGGGGTGGGCTCGGTGTCGACCGTCATGTCCACACACTCCTGTCACTCGCTTACCAATGAGCATCCGTCAGGAGATGTAATCGGCCGTTCGGCAGGCGCTCGCAAGAGGCGCACGGCGCACTCCTCCCTGCACGAACGGCTTTGCACGCCCCGCCCCGCGCCCTCGCCTCACCCGTTCGGGTGGCCGGTTCTCGGCGGCCGTCGCCGTCAGGGGCGAAAAACCGGATGAGAAATGACGGGCAATCCGCCTACCCTCACCGCGATGGCCGAGAACCGACAGGACTCCGAGCTCACGACCGCGCGACGCCGCTCCACGGTCCGCTCACTGCTGCGCCTGTGGCCCTACGCCCGGGCCGTCCGCGGCCGGCTGCTGGTCTCGGTGTCGGCCGCCACCCTCGCCATGCTGAGCACCCTGGCCGTCCCGGTGGTGCTCGGCCGGATCGTCGACGGCCCGCTCGCCGCGCACGACCTCGACGCCCTGTGGCCGCCGGTCGGCCTGCTGCTGCTCCTCGGCTTGGTCGAGGCCGCCCTGTTCTACACCCGCCGGGTGGTGCTGTCCCGCCCGCTGGGCCGGCTGGAGGCGGCCATGCGCGCCGACCTCTACGCCCGGCTCCAGCGGCTGCCGGTCTCCTTCCACGACCGCTGGGGCTCCGGCCAGATGCTCTCCCGGGCCACCACCGACATGAACGCCATGCGGATCTTCCTGGCCTTCCCGCTGGTGTTCCTGGTCGTCAACTCGGTGACCCTGCTGGCCGGCGCGGTGCTGATGTTCGCCCAGGACTGGCGGCTCGCCCTGATCCTCCTGCTGCCCGCCGCGCCGCTGCTGGTGCTCACCCGGCGCTTCGTGTCCGAGTTCTCGGTCACCGCCCGGCTCGCCCAGGACCAGAACGGCGACCTCGCCACCGTGGTCGAGGAGTCGGTGCTCGGCATCCGCGTCCTCAAGTCCTTCGGCCGGCACCGCTCGATGGCCGAGCACTTCCGCGCCCAGTCCCACCGGTTGCGCCGCACCGAACTGAGCAAGGCGCACCAGCTCGCCAAGCTGTGGGCGGTCATCGTCGGCCTGCCGGAGATCGCCCTGGGCTGCGCCCTGGCCGTCGGCGCCTACCTGGTCGCCCACGACGAGCTGAGCGCCGGCACCCTGGTCGCCTTCCTCTCCACCGCGCTCGCGCTGCGCTGGCCGGTCGAGTCGCTCGGCTGGCTGCTCGCCTACGCCAACGAGGCCGCCACCGCCACCGACCGGTTCTTCGAGGTCATCGACGAGCCCGAGCCCGCCGACCCGGCCGCTACGACCACCACGACCACCGCAGACGCCACGACCGCCGCAACCGCCACCTCCGGGGCCCCGGGCACCCCGGACGGCATCCGCTTCACCGGCGTCCGCTTCCGCTACCCCGACGCCCCGGACGACACCCCCGACCTGCTGGCCGGCATCGACCTGCACGTCCGCAGCGGCGAGACGATGGCCCTGGTCGGCGCCACCGGCAGCGGCAAGACCACGCTCACCGCCCTGCTCCCCCGGCTGTACGAGGCCACCGGCGGCCGGATCACCCTGGACGGCCGGGACATCGCCGAGCTGCCCCGGCAGGAGCTGCGCGAACTCGTCGCGGTCGCCTTCGAGGAGCCCACCCTGTTCTCCGCCACCGTCCGGGAGAACGTCCTGATGGGCGCCCCCGGCGCGGACGACCGACAGCTGGCCGCCGCCCTGGCCACCGCCCAGGCCGGCTTCGTCGAGAGGCTCCCGGACGGCGTGGAGACCGAGGTCGGCGAGCAGGGCCTGAGCCTGTCCGGCGGCCAGCGCCAGCGCCTCGCGCTGGCCCGCGCCGTGGTCGGCGACCCGCCCTTCCTGGTGCTGGACGACCCGCTCTCCGCGCTCGACGTGCACACCGAGGCCCTGGTCGAACGGGCGCTGCGCGAGGTGCTCGGCTCCACCACCGCCCTGGTGGTCGCCCACCGCCCCAGCACGGTGCTGCTCGCCGACCGGGTCGCGGTGCTCGCGGACGGCCGGATCGAGGCCGTCGGCACCCACCAGGAGCTGCTCCGGGACTGCCCCCACTACCGCGAACTGATGTCGGGCGAGGCCGCCCCGGCACCCGAGCGCCCCTTCGTCCTCGAGGAGGGCTCCGCCCGATGACCACCACCGTCGACCCCACTGGGCCCGCCGCGGCCGAGCCGGCCGACCAGGCCGGCCCGGCCGAGGAGGAGCTGCCCGCGCCCCCGGCGGACGAGGAGGACATCCCCGTCCCGCCCGGCGCGCCCCGGGCGCTGCTGCGCTCGCTGCTCGGCCCGCACCGGGCCCGGATCGCCGTCGCCATGGTGGTGATCCTGGTCCAGCAGGCCGCCCTGCAGTCCGGCCCGCTGCTGGTCGCGGTGGCAATGGACCGCGGCATCCCGGCGCTGCGCGAGCACGACTCCGGCCCGCTGGTCGCGGTGGTGGCCGGCTACCTCTGCTGCGCCCTGCTCAGCCCGCTGCTGCAGTGGGTGTTCATCAAGATCAGCGCCCGGGTGAACCAGGACGTCCTGCTGGACCTGCGCGGCCGGATCTTCCGGCACGCCCAGCGGCTCAGCCTGGACTTCCACGAGCGCTACACCTCGGGCCGGATCATCTCCCGGGCCACCAGCGACATCGACGCGCTGCGCGAACTGCTCTCCGAGGGCCTCCAGGAGCTGCTGACGGTCTTCCTGTCGGTCTGCTACATCTCGGTGCTGCTGGTGGTGCTGGACTGGCGGCTGGGCCTGGCCTCGCTGACGGCCTTCCTGCCGCTGGCCCTGATCGCCCACTCCTTCCGCACCCGCTCGCGCCGGGTCTACCGCCGCTCGCGGACGGCCGCCGCCTCGATGATCGTGCGCTTCACCGAGACCATGAACGGCATCCGCCCGGTGCAGGCCTTCCGCCGCGAGAAGGCCAACGACGCCGCCTTCGGGGTGGTCAACCGGCAGGCCTCTGCGGCCAACGCGGAGGGCTTCCTGGAGCTCGCCCGGTACGTCGGCCTCTCCCGCGCCACCGCCAACATCTGGTTCACCGGCAGCGTGCTGATGGGCGCCTACCTGGTCGCCGACGACGCCCTGGAACTGGGCGTGCTGACCGCCTTCGCGCTCTACCTCCGCCGCCTGTTCGACCCGCTCGACCAGCTGGCGATGTTCCTGAACAGCTACCAGTCCGCCGCCGCGGCGCTGGAGAAGATCGCCGGCCTGCTCGCCCACGAGCCGACCGTCGTCGAGCCGGCCGAGCCGAGGAAACTGCCGAGCGGGCGAGTCACAGTCAAGGGCCGCGAGGTCTCCTTCGAGCGGACGCGCTTCGCGTACCGCACCGGCAAGGAGGTGCTGCCGCCCTTCGACCTGCTGATCCCGGCCGGGCAGACGGTCGCGGTGGTCGGTGCGACCGGTGCCGGCAAGTCGACGGTCGCCAAGCTGCTGGCCCGCTTCTACGACCCGACGGACGGCCGGATCCGGCTGGACGGCGTGGACCTGCGCGACCTCGCCACCCCGGAGCTGCGGCGCGGGGTGGTGATGGTGACCCAGGAGTCCTTCCTGTTCTCCGGCACCGTCGCCGAGAACATCGCGATCGGCCGCCCCGACGCCACCCGCGCCGAGGTCGAGCAGGCCGCCCGGGAGATCGGCGCGTACGGGTTCATCGCCTCGCTCCCGGACGGCTTCGACACCGACGTGCGCAAGCGCGGCGGCCGGATCTCCGCCGGGCAGCGCCAGTTGGTCGCCTTCGCCCGCGCCCTGCTGGCCGACCCGGCCGTGCTGATCCTGGACGAGGCGACCAGTTCCCTGGATGTACCGGGCGAGCAGGCGGTGCAGCGGGCGATGCGCACGGTGCTGGCCGGCCGCACGGCGGTGATCATCGCGCACCGGCTCTCCACGGTGGAGATCGCCGACCGGGTGCTGGTGATGGACCAGGGGCGGATCGTCGAGGACGGCACACCGCGGCAGCTGATCGAGGGGGCGGGCCGTTTCGCCACCCTGCATCGTGCCTGGCGGGACAGCCTGGTGTAAGAAAGGCCCTGGCCGCAGGGCCCACAGTTGTGCCCGTCCGGGTGCGCCGTCACGCACCCGGGCGGGCCGCTCCGTGTCCGGGCCGGCGTCAGTTCACGGTCACCACGTAGTCGGTGTGCCAGTCGGGCGACGGGCAGTCCTCCTCCGCGGCCACCACGTCCAGCGTGCCGCCCGGCAGCACCTGCCCGGCGACCGTCGAGGTATCGATCACCACGGCCGGGTCGATGTAGACCGCGTCGTGGTAGCGCGGCCCGGTCGGGTAGTGGCAGCTCAGCGTGCGCGGCCCGGTGGCGGTGCAGCCGTACGGGGGCGTGCCGGTCAGCGTGGTGTGCTCGGGCACGGTGATCGCCAGGTCGATCGGGTGCCGCGAGTACGAGGGGCCCGCGTTGTACACCCACAGCGGCAGGTTGATGGTCGCCCCGGGCGCGCCGGTGAGGTCGCCCGGCTGCGGGACGGGGTGCCCGGCCTGCCAGGCGGAGGAGGCGCCGACCATGAAGTGGGCCTTGGTGTCGGCGGTGGTGAGGCTGTACGCGGTGGTGTGGCCGGACTGGTCCGGGTCACCCGGGTAGTAGGCCTGGACGTCGCCGCTGATGGTGATGAACGGGTCGGTGACCGGCGCGACGTACAGCGCCAGCCGCTCGACCGAGGCCGCCCCCGGCGCCAGCCGGGCCGGGACCTTGTAGGAGCTGCCGGTGCCGAAGTAGGTCAGGGTGACGGCCGGGTCGGCCGACTGCACCACGCCCGGCGCGGGGAAGTGCACCACCACCAGGGTGTCGTCGGTGGTGGCGGCCGGGCCCCGGTTGGTGACCTTCACCTCCAGGGTCCCGGTCTCGCCCGGGACCACCGGGTGCTGCGGCGGGCAGACCTCCAGGGACAGCTGCGCGGTCGCCGGTGGCGCCGCGAGGGGGGCGGTGGCGGCCTGGGCCGGCCCCGCCACGAGGAGCACGGAGAGCGCGGCCAGGGCGGTCGCGCGCAAGGTTCGCATCATGACCATCACGCTCCCCCCGCCCGCCACGCAGGGCAAGCGGGCGGCTGCCGTCCGTAGCAACGGGGGCGGCAGCCACCCGCCAGGGGCCTCAGCGCAGCAGCCCGGCGTCCATCCCCGTCGACTCGGCCGGGAGGGCGACCAGCCCCAGTTCGGCCGGCGAGGCCAGCCGGGGGTGCGCGGGCAGCACCCGCACGGTGTAGCCGAACGGGCCGGTGCGGCCGAGCTCCAGCGAGCCCTCGTAGCGGGTGCGGCCGTCCAGGTCGGGCCCGCCGACCGGTTTGAGGGCGAGCACCTCGGCGTCCGAGATGCCGTCAGTCTCGTCGACCCGGCCGGAGACCACCTGCACCTCGACGTCGCCCGGTTCCAGCGCGCCGAGCGCGACCTGCACCCGCAGCGCCAGCGAGCTGCCCAGCTCCTGGGCCTCGGCCGGGCAGTCCGCCTCGACGTGCTCGACCCGCACGCCCGGCCAGCCCTCCCGGACCTTGGCCTTCCAGCCGGCCAGCTCCCGGGCGCAGGCGTGGTCCCGGACCGCCAGCTCGCGCTGGGCCAGCGCCGCCGGGGTGTACAGCCGCTCGACGTACTCGCGCACCATCCGCCCGGCCAGCACCTTGGGGCCGAGGGTGACCAGGGTGTGCCGGACCATGGCGATCCAGCGGTGCGGCAGCCCGTCCGAGCCCCGGTCGTAGAACCGGCCGGCGACCTGCTCCTCGATCAGGTCGTACAGCGCGGCGGCCTCGATGTCGTCGCGCCGCTCGGCCTCGCTGCTCTCCGGGTCGAGCACCCCGGCGCCCTCGTCGGCGGTGGGGATCGCCCAGCCGTTCTGGCCGTCGTACCACTCGTCCCACCAGCCGTCCAGGACGGACAGGTTGAGGCAGCCGTTGAGCGCGGCCTTCATCCCGGAGGTGCCGCAGGCCTCCAGCGGGCGCAGCGGGTTGTTCAGCCAGACGTCGCAGCCCGGGTAGAGGTGCTGGGCCATCGCCATGTCGTAGTCCGGCAGGAAGACGATCCGGTGGCGCACCGTCGGGTCGTCGGCGAAGGCGACCATCTGCTGGATCAGCCGCTTGCCCCCGTCGTCGGCCGGGTGGGCCTTGCCGGCGACCACGATCTGCACCGGCCGGGTGGGGTGCAGCAGCAGGGCGCGCAGCCGGGCCGGGTCGCGCAGCATCAGGGTGAGCCGCTTGTACGAGGGCACCCGGCGGGCGAAGCCGATGGTGAGCACGTCGGGGTCGAGCACCGAGGAGACCCAGCCGAGTTCGGCCTCGCCGGCCCCGCGCTGGCGCCAGGAGGCGCGCAGCCGGCGGCGGGCCTCCTCCACCAGCTGGGCGCGCAGGCTGCGGCGCAGGTCCCAGATCTCGGTGTTGCCGATCCGCTCCAGACCGGTCCAGCGCTGGGTGTCGCCGGTGGTCATCGCCTCCTCGGCGCGTTCGGCGCCGATCTCGGCGGCGCCCAGGCGGACCACGGCCGGGTCGATCCAGGTGGCGGCGTGCACCCCGTTGGTGACCGAGGTGATCGGCACCTCGGCGGAGTCGAAGCCGGGCCAGAGGCCGTTGAACATCGAGCGGCTGACCTCGCCGTGCAGGGTGGAGACCCCGTTGGCGCGCTGGGCGAGCCGCAGGCCCATGGCGGCCATGTTGAAGAGCTTCGGGTCCCCGCCGGCCCAGGTCTCGGCGCCGAGGGCGAGCACCGGCTCGACCGGGACGCCGGGCAGCGCGGCGTCGCCGTCGAAGTGACGGGCGACCAGCTCGCGGTCGAAGCGGTCGATGCCGGCCGGAACGGGCGTGTGGGTGGTGAACAGGGTGCCGGCCCGGACGGACTCCAGGGCGGCGGCGAAGTCCAGCCCGGCCCCGGTGGCGACCAGTTCGCGGATCCGCTCGACGCCGAGGAAGCCGGCGTGGCCCTCGTTGGTGTGGAAGACCTCGGGGGCGGGGTGCCCGGTGAGCCGGCAGTAGGCGCGCACGGCCCGGACGCCGCCGATGCCGAGCAGCATCTCCTGGAGCAGCCGGTGCTCGCTGCCGCCGCCGTAGAGCCGGTCGGTGACGTCCCGCTCGGCGGGCGAGTTGGCCTCGATGTCGGAGTCGAGCAGCAGCAGCGGGACCCGCCCGACCTGGGCCTTCCAGATGTGCGCGGCCAGGGTGCGGCCGCCGGGCAGGGCGAGGTCGACCCGGCAGGGGGTGCCGTCGGCCTCCCGGAACAGGCTGACGGCCAGTTCGTCCGGGTCCAGCAGGGGGTAGCGCTCCTGCTGCCAGCCGCTCCGGTCGAGGGACTGCCGGAAGTAGCCGTGCCGGTAGAACAGCCCGACGCCGATGATCGGGACGCCGAGGTCGCTGGCGGCCTTGAGGTGGTCGCCGGCCAGGATGCCGAGACCGCCGGAGTACTGGGGCAGCGCGGCGGCGATGCCGTACTCGGGCGAGAAGTAGGCGATGGCGGTGGGCGGCGGGGTGGCTGCGCCGTCCTGTTGGGCCTGGTACCAGCGCGGGCCGGTGAGGTACTCGCGCAGGTCGTCGGCGAGGTCGCCGAGTCTGCGCAGGAAGCGCCGGTCGGCGGCGAGCGCGGCCAGCCGGGCGGCCGGGACCTCCCCGAGCAGCCGCACCGGGTCCTCGCCGGTCGCGGCCCAGACCTCCGGGTCCACGGACCGGAAGAGGTCCCTGGTCTCGGGGTGCCAGGACCAGCGCAGGTTGAGGGCCAGCTCGTGCAGCGGCTGGAGTTGTTCGGGCAGGACGGTGCGGACGGTGAATCTGCGGATTGCCTTCACAGCGGTGAAGCGTAGCCGCGACGCTCGGTCCGACTACGGGTCAAGTGGACTATTGGGCATCCGTTCGGCCTATTGATGAGATCGCATTCGGCGCACTGGTCTGCACGGGGGGCGCGCGAGGCGCACATTTCCGGGCGTCGCGCTACCAATGCGTGAACTCTGCGGAACAGATCCATTTCCGGCCGCTCCCCGGCCCCGGACAAAACCCGAAACTACTGTCGTACCGCTGCGAAAACCGCGTCGCCGATGCGAGGATGGCCGAAGGTCGTTGATGCCTCGGGGACAACGACGACGGGTGGCGTCCCCCGTGGAACAGCACGTCCGAATCCTTTTCGCGTTGATCGTTCCCCTTCTCCCTTAGCCCGTTCGGCGCTCACCGCGCACCGGCGCGTGTCCTCGCGCACGGTCGGCTCGTTCACGGGTCGACCGGCCCGCCCGGGGGCGTGCCCGCGGAGGCGTGCGCCGGAACGCGCACCGGTTCCGGGGCGCCCCGCCACCGGTTCGGCGGGCGCCGGGCAGGTTGCCGGGGACAGCGGCGCGGGCAGGCTCCGGTCGCACGTCCACCCCACCCAGCAGTCCTCCCGGTACTCCCCCCGGCCCACCCCCGGCCCGCGGGAGCTGCCGCTGATCTCGGGCAGGAGTTTGGCATGCACGGTGACACGCGGGACCAGTCCACACCGGTGGCCGACAGCGTCGACGCAGCGGTCGCGGAATCCGCCGGGCGGATGGATTCTGACACTCGGACAGACCCGGCGATGCCGTCGCCCCGGGTGTCCGGGGCGGTCCGTACCGAATCCTCCGCAGCACAGGCTCCCGCGGCACAGCCCTCCGCACCGGCCCCACACCCCGGGGCCGAGGAGGGCCCGGCGGCGGCACCGCGCAGGCGCGCCACCACCACGCGCCGCAGCACCGCCGCCGCGGGGGCCGGCGCCGCGGCCGCCTCGCCGGAGCCCTCGGGAGCCGCCGCGAAGACGCCCGCGCGCACGGCCCCCGCCCGCAAGACCGCCGCCCGCAAGACCGCCACCAAGCCCTCCGCCCGCAAGACGACAGAGAGCGACACCGTGATCGGCCGCATCCCCGTCCTGGACGTCAGCCCCCAGATCGACGCCGGCCGCCGCCCGGCCAAGGCCGTCGTCGGCGAGACCTTCCTGGTCACCGCGACCGTCTTCCGCGAGGGCCACGACGCCGTCAACGCCAACGTGGTGCTGCGCGACCCGCGCGGCCGCAGCGGCCCGTGGACGCCGATGCGCGAGCTGGCCGAGGGCACCGACCGCTGGGGGGCGCACGTCACCCCGACCGCGCCCGGCCGCTGGTCGTACCTGGTGGAGGCGTGGAGCGACCCGGTCGCCACCTGGCGCAGGACCGCCGCCGTGAAGCTGCCGGCCGGGATCGACACCGCGCTGGTCCTGGAGGAGGGCGCCCGGCTGCTGGAGCAGGCCGCCGCCGGGGTGCCGAAGAAGGAGGGCCGGGCGCACGTGCTGGCCGCCGTGGACGCGCTGCGCGACCCGGGGCTGCCGCCGCTGTCCCGGCTGGCCGCCGCGCTCGCCCCCGAGGTGCTGGAGCTGCTGGCCCGCTACCCGCTGCGGGAGCTGCTCAGCGCCTCCCGTCCGCTGCCGCTCCAGGTGGACCGCGAGCGCGCGCTGTTCGGCTCCTGGTACGAGTTCTTCCCGCGCTCGGAGGGCGCGGTGGTGGACCCGAACGGGGTGGAGCCGCCGCGGTCGGGCACCCTGCGCACCGCCGCCGAGCGGCTGCCGGCGATCGCCGCGATGGACTTCGACGTGGTCTACCTGCCGCCCGTCCACCCGATCGGACGAGCCTTCCGCAAGGGCCCGGACAACACCCTGACGGCCGGTCCGCACGACGTCGGCTCGCCGTGGGCGATCGGCTCGCCGGAGGGCGGCCACGACGCCGTCCACCCGGACCTCGGCACCATCGAGGACTTCGACCACTTCGTCGCCGAGGCCAGGGCGCTGCACCTGGAGGTGGCGCTGGACTTCGCCCTCCAGTGCTCCCCGGACCACCCGTGGGTGAACAAGCATCCGGAATGGTTCAGCCATCGCGCCGACGGCACCATCGCGTACGCCGAGAACCCGCCGAAGAAGTACCAGGACATCTACCCGGTCAACTTCGATCAGGACATGGACGGAATCGTCAAGGAAACCGTCCGGATCCTCCGGTTCTGGATGTCGCACGGCGTCCGGATCTTCCGGGTCGACAACCCCCACACCAAACCGGTGGTGTTCTGGGACAAGGTGCTCGGCGACATCGCCCGCACCGACCCGGACGTGGTGTTCCTGGCGGAGGCGTTCACCCGCCCCGCGATGATGCACACCCTGGCGAAGATCGGTTTCCACCAGTCGTACACGTACTTCACCTGGCGCAACACCAAGCGCGAACTCACCGAGTACCTCACCGAACTCACCGGGGACGCGGCCGCCTACATGCGCCCCAACTTCTTCGCCAACACCCCGGACATCCTGCACGCCTACCTCCAGCACGGCGGCCGCGCCGCCTTCGCGATCCGCGCCGTGCTCGCCGCCACCCTCTCCCCCAGCTACGGCGTCTACGCCGGCTACGAGCTGTTCGAGAACGAGCCGGCCCACCCCGGCTCCGAGGAGTACCTGCACTCGGAGAAGTACGAGCTGCGCCCCCGCGACTGGAACCGCACCGACACCCTCGCCCCGCTGCTCACCGTGCTGAACCGGCTGCGCCGGCGCCACCCCGCCCTGCAGCAGCTGCGCGACCTGCGCTTCCACCCGACCGACAACGAGCAGGTGCTCGCCTACTCCAAGACCGCGACCACCCCCGACGGCCTGACCGACCGGGTCATCACGGTGGTCAACCTCGACCCGCACCACGTCCAGGAGGCCACCGTCACGCTCGACGGCGACGGGCCCCACGCGGTGCACGACGAGCTCACCGGCGCCGCCTACACCTGGGGCCGGCACAACTACGTCCGGCTCGATCCCTCAGCCGAGCCGGCTCACCTCCTCACGGTTCGGAGGAACCCAGCGTGACAGTGAACGAGCCCGTCCCCGACACCTTCCCGGAGACCTCGAAGAAGAACCTGGACCCGGAATGGTTCAAACGTGCGGTCTTCTACGAGGTGCTGGTGCGGTCCTTCCAGGACAGCAACGGCGACGGGGTCGGGGACCTCAAGGGGCTCACGGCCAAGCTCGACTACCTGCAGTGGCTCGGCGTCGACTGCCTCTGGCTCCCGCCGTTCTTCGCCTCGCCGCTGCGCGACGGCGGGTACGACGTCGCCGACTACAAGTCGGTGCTGCCGGAGTTCGGCGACCTCGCCGACTTCATGGAGTTCACCGACGCCGCGCACGCCCGCGGCATGCGCGTGATCATCGACTTCGTGATGAACCACACCAGCGACCAGCACCCGTGGTTCCAGGCCTCCCGGGCGGACCCCGACGGGCCGTACGGCGACTTCTACATGTGGGCCGACGACGACAAGCAGTACCCGGACGCCCGGATCATCTTCGTCGACACCGAGACCTCCAACTGGACCTACGACCCGGTGCGCAAGCAGTACTACTGGCACCGGTTCTTCTCCCACCAGCCGGACCTCAACTACGACAACCCCCGCGTCCAGGACGAGATGATCGCCGGGCTGCGGTTCTGGCTCGACCTCGGCATCGACGGCTTCCGGCTGGACGCGGTGCCGTACCTGTTCGCCCGCGAGGGCACCAACTGCGAGAACCTCCCGGAGACCCACGAGTTCCTCCGGCGGGTCCGCAAGGAGATCGACGCCGACTACCCGGACACCGTGCTGCTCGCCGAGGCCAACCAGTGGCCGGAGGACGTGGTCGACTACTTCGGCGACTTCACGGCCGGCGGCGACGAGTGCCACATGGCGTTCCACTTCCCGGTGATGCCGCGGATCTTCATGGCCGTGCGCCGGGAGTCCCGGTACCCGGTGTCGGAGATCCTGGCCAAGACCCCGGCGATCCCGGGCGGCTGCCAGTGGGGCATCTTCCTGCGCAACCACGACGAGCTGACCCTGGAGATGGTCACCGACGAGGAGCGCGACTACATGTACGCGGAGTACGCCAAGGACCCGCGGATGCGCGCCAACGTGGGCATCCGCCGCCGGCTCGCCCCGCTGCTGGAGAACGACCGCAACCAGATCGAGCTGTTCACCGCCCTGCTGCTCTCCCTGCCCGGCTCGCCGGTGCTCTACTACGGGGACGAGATCGGCATGGGCGACAACATCTGGCTGGGCGACCGGGACGGCGTGCGCACGCCGATGCAGTGGACCCCGGACCGCAACGCGGGTTTCTCCTCCGCCGACCCGGGCAGGCTCAGTCTGCCGCCCATCATGGACCCGGTGTACGGCTACCAGGTGACCAACGTCGAAGCGCAGCAGAGCAGTTCGAGTTCACTGCTGCACTGGACGCGTCGCATGATCGAGATCCGCAAGCTCAACCCGGCGTTCGGCCTGGGCACCTACACCGAACTGCCGTCCAGCAACCCCGCCGTGCTGGCCTTCGTGCGCGAGTACGAGGGGGACCTGGTCATGTGCGTGAACAACTTCTCGCGGTTCGCGCAACCGACCGAGCTGGACCTTCGGCAGTACGGCGGGCGGTACCCGGTCGAGCTGATCGGCGGAGTGCGCTTCCCGTCGATCGGCGAGTGGCCCTACCTGCTCACGCTGGCCGGGCACGGCTTCTACTGGTTCCAACTCCGGCAGCCCCCGCGCACGAGCGGAACCGGGCGGTCGAAGTAACGATCCGCCGAGCCCTGCCACCAGCGGCCCGCACGGCACCACCAGACCCTCCGGGGGCGCGAGTTGACCCCCGCGCCCCCGGAGTTCTCTGCACCACCGCGTACGGAGAACAGCCCAACGGCCACCCACACGAAGGCGTGACACCCGAGCCGTGCTCGCGTGCCGCGACCGCCGCGCCGCCGAAATCCGGAAGACTGACGGACCCCGGCCACGACCCGTCGGGCCGTCCGCGTGCTTCCGGGGAAAGGGAGTCATGTCCGAAACCTCCCGTTCGCAAGCCCATGTGCAGCACGACGCCCCGGCCGGCTCCGCCGCGCACCCGGGCGCGCGGGGCACCGGGGTCCGGAGAACGGCCCTGGGCGTCAGCGAGCTCGTCCAGGCGGCCCTGCCGCTGATCGCCGACTGGCTCCCCACCCAGCGCTGGTACGCCGGGAAGGGACGCCCCATCACCGGGCTCGTGCCGGTGGTCGGCACCCCGCTGCAGGTCGGCGACCCGGCCCTGCTGCACCTGCTGCTGCGGGTCGAACACGCCACCACGGCCGGCCTCCCGCACGGCGACACCTACCAACTGCTGCTCGGCGTCCGCTCCCAGGGGCCCGCCGGCATCGAACCCGGCGCCGTGCTCGGCCGGCTCACCCAGGGCCCGTACGACGGCGCCGCCCTCTACGACGCCGTGCACGACCCCGAACTCACCGGACGCCTGCTGGAACACCTGGCCACCGGCGACCGGTTCGGCTCGCTGTCCTTCCGCCGCACCCCCGGCTCCGGACTGCCCGCCAACCTCCCCGGCCGCGCCTCCACCGCCGAACAGTCCAACAGCTCGGTCATCTACGGCACCTCGTACATCCTCAAACTGTTCCGGCGCATCCACCCCGGCACCAACCCCGACCTGGAGCTCTCCCTCGCCCTCTCCCGGGCCGGCTCCACCCGCATCCCCCGGGTCGCCGCCTGGTTCGAGAGCCGGATGGAACGCGCCGAACCCGCCACCCTCGGACTGCTCCAGCGCTACCTGCCGGACGCCGAGGACGGCTGGGAACTCGCCCTCGACCAGGTCGGCCGGCTCAAGGGCGACCGCTCCCCCGGCAACTTCGCCATCGAGGCGCACCGGCTCGGCCGGGCCACCGCCGAGGTGCACCGGGTGCTCGCCCGCTCCATGCCCGTCGCCCGGCTCGACCGCACCCAGACCGGCCGGCTCGCCACCGCGATGGCCGACCGGCTGGACAGCGCCGTCGCCGCCGTCCCCGGCCTGCTGCGCTTCCGCGCCGCCCTGCGCGCCGCCTTCCAGCAGCTCGCCGACGCCCACCCGGACGGCCTGCCGGTCCAGCGCATCCACGGCGACCTCCACCTCGGCCAGGCCATGCGCACCCCGCACGGCTGGGTGCTGCTGGACTTCGAGGGCGAGCCCGCCAAATCCGTCAGCGAGCGCCGCGAACCCCAGCCCGCCCTGCGCGACGTCGCCGCGATGCTGCGCTCCTTCGACTACGCGGCCGCCCACCTGCTGGCCGGCGGCCCGGTCGACCCCGAGCTGGCCCACCTCGCCGCCGCCTGGGCCCAGCGCAACCGCACCGCCTTCTGCGCCGGCTACACCGCCGGGGGCGGCGCCGACCCGGCCGCCTCGCCGGAGCTGATGCGGGCGCTGGAGATCGACAAGGCGGTGTACGAGGTGGTGTACGAGGCCCGGCACCGGCCCAGCTGGCTGCCGATCCCGCTCGCCGCGATCAACCGGCTCGCCCTGTCCGTCTGACCCGCGCTCCCGCCCCGCCCGCCCGCCACGAGTTCGCCCATCCCCGCCGCTGGAGGACCACACCGTGACGCCGCTCGACCCGACCGGCCGCCCCACCCGCCCCGTTCCGGCCACCTTCCTGGCCGGGGCCGCCGAACCCGGGGCCGCCGACCGCGGGGGCTCCGAACGCGGGGCCGCCGACCACGGGAGCTCCGAACGCGAGAGCTCCGAACGCGTGAGCTCCGAACGCGGTGGCTCAGCACCCGGGGCCGCCGCCCCGGCCGGTCCCCCCGCGGACGCCCCGGCCGGCGCCCTGCGCCTGCCCGACGCCCCGCTGCCGCCGGCCGAGGTGGACCGGCTGGTGAACGGGCAGCACCACGACCCGCACGCCCTGCTCGGCGCCCACCCGGTGCACGGCGGGACGGCGATCCGGGTGCTGCGCCCGTTCGCCGAGCGGGTGGTGGTGGAGACCGCCCACGGCCCCGCCGAACTCACCCACCAGCAGGGCGGGCTGTTCACCGGCCTGCTGGCGGGCGGCGAACTCCCGGACTACACCCTGTTGGTGACCTACCCCGACGGCGAACCGCTGCGCCAGCACGACGGCTACCGCACTGCGCCCACCCTCGGCGAGCTCGACCTGCACCTGATCTCCGAGGGCCGGCACGAACAGCTCTGGCAGGCGCTCGGCTCGCACGTGCGCACCGTCGACGGCGTGGCCGGCACCGCCTTCGCGGTCTGGGCGCCCAACGCCGTCGGAGTGCGGCTGATCGGCGACTTCAACCACTGGAACGGCACCGGCCACCCGATGCGCTCGCTGGGCTCCTCCGGCATCTGGGAGCTGTTCGTCCCCGGCCTCGCCGAGGGCGCCACCTACAAGTACGAGATCCACACCCGGCAGGGCTGGGTCCTCGACAAGGCCGACCCGCTCGCCCGGGCCGCCCAGTGCCCGCCCGGCACCGCCTCGGTGGTCACCTCCTCCGCCTACCGGTGGCAGGACGACGACTGGATGGCCCGCCGGGCCCGCACCGCGCACCACCGGGCGCCGATGTCGGTGTACGAGCTGCACCTGGCCTCCTGGCGGCCCGACCTCACCACCTACCGCGAGATCGCCGAGGAACTGCCGCGCTACCTCAAGGAGTTGAACTTCACCCACGTGGAGTTCATGCCGGTGATGGAGCACCCCTTCGGCGGCTCCTGGGGGTACCAGGTCTCCGGCTACTACGCCCCCACCGCCCGGCTCGGCTCCCCGGACGACTTCCGGCACCTGGTCGACACCCTGCACCGGCACGGCATCGGCGTGATCGTCGACTGGGTGCCCGCGCACTTCCCCAAGGACGACTTCGCCCTCGCCCGCTTCGACGGCGAGCCGCTGTACGAGCCCGCCGACCCGCAGCGCGCCGAGCACCCCGACTGGGGGACGCTGGAGTTCGACTACGGCCGCACCGAGGTCCGCAACTTCCTGGTCGCCAACGCCGTGTACTGGTGCGAGGAGTTCCACATCGACGGCCTGCGGGTCGACGCGGTCGCCTCGATGCTCTACCTCGACTACTCCCGCGAGGGCGGCGCCTGGACGCCCAACCAGTACGGCGGCCGGGAGAACCTGGACGCGGCAGCCTTCCTCCAGGAGATGAACGCCACCGTCTACCGGCGCTGCCCCGGCGTGATCACCATCGCCGAGGAGTCCACCGCCTGGGACGGCGTCACCCGGCCCACCGACGCCGGCGGCCTCGGCTTCGGGCTCAAGTGGAACATGGGCTGGATGCACGACTCGCTGGTCTACATGTCCAAGGAACCGGTGCACCGCAAGTACCACCACAACGAGATCACCTTCTCGATGGTGTACGCCTACTCCGAGAACTACGTCCTGCCGATCTCCCACGACGAGGTCGTCCACGGCAAGCAGGCCCTGGTCTCCAAGATGCCCGGCGACTGGTGGCAGCAGCGCGCCAACCACCGCGCCTACCTGGGCTTCATGTGGTCCCACCCCGGCAAGCAACTACTCTTCATGGGGCAGGAGTTCGCCCAGGGCGCGGAGTGGGACCACGAGCAGGGCCCGCAGTGGTGGGTGCTCGACGAGCAGTGGCCCGCCCACCGGGACCACCAGGGCGTGCGCCGCCTCGTCCGCGACCTCAACCGGACCTACCGCGACACCCCCGCCCTCTGGGAGCTGGACACCACCCCGGACGGCTTCCGCTGGCTGGACGGCGGCGCCGCCGAGGACAACCTGCTCTCCTTCGTCCGCTTCGCCGCCGACGGCACCCCGCTGGTCGCCGTCTGCAACTTCTCCCCGGTCGTCCGGCACGGCCACCGGGTCGGCCTGCCCGCCCTGGACGGCCGCGAGCAGCTCTGGGAGGAGCTGCTGAACACCGACGCCGAGGCCTACGGCGGCAGCGGCACCGGCAACTCCCGCCCGATCAAGGCCGATCCGGTCGAGTGGAACGGCCAGCCCCGCTCCGCCGAACTGGTCCTGCCCCCGCTCGCCACCCTCTGGCTCCGGCCCGCCTGACCCCGTAGGCTCCCCGCCTGGCAGTGATCGTCGGCAGGCGGGGGGCTTGCTCGTGTACGTGGTCCTGGCACTGGGCTATCTGCTGCCGCCGCTGGTCTGCTGGGCGTTCCTGGTCCGCACCCGGGCCGTCGGAGCGGCCGTCCTCGCCGTCCTCGCCGCGCCGGCCCTCGCGCTGGTCGGCCTGGAGCAGGAGTGGTACTTCACCCGCGCCACCGCCGAGATCGAGGCCGGGTACCCGCTCGCGGCCGGCCTGGTGGTGCTGGCGGGCGCACTGGTCGAGCGGCGCCTGCGCGGCCCCCGACCGGAGCGGCAGTTCTACCACCCGGTCGCCGGAGCGGCCGTCGCGCTCACCGTCCACGCCCTGGTCGGAGCGGCCGTCGCCGTCGCCTACCCGCTGTTCGCCCACGACGCCTTCCTGCCGAGCGCCGCGGAGGTGCCCGTCCCCGCCGGCCTGACCGTCACCCGCACCGACGGGGGCTACTGCGGCTCCGACTTCTGCGCCCGCACCCTCACCATCGGCAGCACCACCGGCCTGCCCGCCGCCGAGCTGGAGGCCCGGATGCGCGCCGCCCTCACCGCCGACGGCTGGACCGCGGGCCGCGACGGCGCCCTGCTCCGCCCGCACGGCTGGCTGCTGGACCGACGCCTGTCCACCGTCTACCTCAACGGCCGGGAACTGGACCTGTCCGGCTCCGAAGCCGCCAACGCCGCGCGCTGACCGCTGGTAACCGCCCCAGTGGGCGTCACCGGGGAGCCGTGACCGGGAACCCGAGCTCCTCGGCGGCCCGGCCGAGCTCGCGGTCGTAGGTGACGAAGTCGGTGAGTTCGGCGCGGAAGGGCTCCGCGCTGGCCAGGTGCAGCGCGTCCAGCGAGCCCAGCCGCGGGGTGCGGTAGGCGAGCGCCCTGGCCAGCACCGCGCTGCTGAGGTCGACCCGGTAGGCCCCCCGGAGCGCCTGGTCCACGTGGTACGGGACCAGCTGGTGCGACAGGCCCGCGCGGAGCAGCGTGCGGGTGATCTCCAGCCGGGCCAGTTCGCCGGTGATCAGCTCGGTGCCGTCGGGAAGCGCCTCCCGCCAGGCGCGCAGCGCGGCCGTCTCCGGCTCCGGCTTGATGAACTTCAGCAGTGCGCAGGAGTCCAGGTAGATCAACGGTCGCGCTCCCGGTTCCGGTCCTCGATCAGCAGGTCCGACAGGCTGCCGACGTCCGGCAGCAGGTCGAGGGCGAGCTCGGGCATGCCCTGGTCGGTGGGCGGAGTGACCTCGCCGGCCGCGACCAGGCGTTCGAGGGTCGACTCCGGGGCCGTCTCCGGCACCATTCGCAGCACGGGCCGCCCGCGGTCGGTCACGACGATCGTCGCACCGGCCCGGACCCGCGCGACCGCCTTCGACGGGTTCTGGTTCAGCTCACGCAGTCCCATGGTCTCCATACCAGCCAATGTAACTACATGACGTAGGTACATCAAGGGCAGGCAGTGCCGCAAGTCCCCGGTCCGGGCCCTTGGTCCCTTGCCCTTCCCCCCTGCCTCTGCTCGCGGACAGGCGTTCGTGGTGCGAAGGTATGGTCGAGATGACCACCTTCCGAGACGACGGGACGGAGACATCCGCGTGGCGCGCAGCGTGTACGTGACCGGGATCGACCGGGGGGACGGCCGGCAGGCCGTCGAACTCGGGGTCATGGAACTGCTCACCCGCCAGGTGGACCGGGTCGGGGTGTTCCGTCCGCTGGTGCACGCGGCCGCGCCCGGCGAACCCGGCTCCGACCACGTCGTCGAGCTGCTGCGCGGGCGGTACCGGATCGACCTGCCGGGCACGGAGCTGTACGGGCTCGGCTACGAGGAGGCCGCCGCGCTGCAGGCCGCCCGGGGGCAGGACGAGCTGGTCTCCGCGCTGGTCGACCGCTTCCGCGCGCTGGAGCGGCGCTGCCAGGCGGTACTGGTGCTCGGCACCGACTTCGCCGACACCAACATCCCGGACGAGCTGGCCTTCAACGCCCGGCTCGCCAACGAGTTCGGCGCCGCCGTGCTGCCGGTGGTCGGCGGCCAGGGCAAGGACCCGGAGGCCGTGATCGCCGAGGTGCTGGGCGCCCACCGGGCGTACACCGACCTCGGCTGCGAGACCCTGGCGATGATCGCCAACCGGACCTCCCCCGGGGCCAAGCAGCGGATCCAGCGCGCGCTCACCGAGCGGCTGCCGATCCCGGCCTACGTGATCCCGGAGGAGCCGGCCCTGGCCGCGCCGACGGTCGCCCAGCTGGTGGAGGCGACCGGCGCCGAGGTGCTGCTCGGCGACGCGGCCGGCCTGGCCCGGGACGTCCGCGGCTTCGTCTTCGGCGGCGCCATGCTGCCCACCTTCCTGGACGCGCTGACCGAGGGCGCCCTGGTCGTCACCCCCGGGGACCGCGCCGACCTGGTGATCGGCTCGCTGGCCGCGCACGCGGCGGGCGCCCCGCCGATCGCCGGCGTGCTGCTGACCCTCGGCCAGCACCCCGGCCCGAACGTGATGGCGCTGGCCGCCCGGCTCGCCCCCGGCACCCCCGTCGCGGTCGTCCCGGAGGGCAGCTGGCCCACCGCCGCCACCCTGACCCATCTGGAGGGCAAGCTCACCACGGCCAGCCCCCGGAAGGCCGAGATCGCCCTCGGACTCTTCGAACTGCACGTGGACACCGTCGAGTTGACCAACCGGATCGAGGTCGGCCGGTCCGAGCGGGTGACCCCGATGATGTTCGAGCACGAGCTGCTGGAGCGCGCCCGGGCCGGCCGCCGGCACGTGGTGCTGCCCGAGGGCACCGAGGAGCGGGTGCTGCGGGCGGCCGAGATCCTGCTGCGCCGCAACATCTGCGACCTCACGCTGCTCGGCGAGGTCGACGCGGTGCGCCGCAAGGCCGCGAGCCTGGGCATCGTCCTCCCGCAGGACGACCCGGGCGCCGACCGTGCCCAGGTCCGGATCGTCGACCCGAGCACCAGCCCGCTGCGCCGCCAGTTCGCCGAGCTGTACGCCCGGCTGCGCGCCCACAAGGGGATGACCGTCGAGCTGGCCCTGGACGTGGTCACCGACGTCTCCTACTTCGGCACCCTGATGGTCCAGGAGGGCATCGCCGACGGCATGGTCTCCGGCGCGGTGCACTCCACCGCGGCGACCATCCGCCCCGCCTTCGAGGTGATCAAGACCTCGCCGGGCGCGTCCATCGTGTCGAGCGTCTTCTTCATGTGCCTGGCCGACAGGGTGCTGGTGTACGGCGACTGCGCGGTCAACCCGGACCCGGACGCCCAGCAGCTGGCCGACATCGCGATCCAGTCGGCCGCCACCGCCGCCCAGTTCGGGGTGGAGCCGCGGGTCGCGATGCTCTCGTACTCGACCGGCACCTCCGGCTCGGGCGCGGACGTCGACAAGGTCCGCAAGGCCACCGAGCTGGTCCGCGCGCTGCGGCCGGACATCCTGGTGGAGGGCCCGATCCAGTACGACGCGGCGGTGGACGAGCACGTCGCGGCCACCAAGCTGCCGGGCTCGCCGGTGGCCGGGCGGGCGACCGTGCTGATCTTCCCGGACCTCAACACCGGCAACAACACCTACAAGGCCGTCCAGCGCTCGGCCGGCGCGGTCGCGGTCGGCCCGGTGCTGCAGGGGCTGCGCAAGCCCGTCAACGACCTCTCCCGCGGCGCGCTGGTCGAGGACATCGTCAACACCGTGGCGATCACCGCCATCCAGGCCCAGGACGACAAGGAGCCGCAGGCATGACCGGAGGGACGCGCGTCCTCGTTCTCAACGCCGGCTCCTCGTCGGTGAAGTACCAGCTGATCGACATGCTGGACGGCTCCCGGCCGGCCTCCGGGCTGGTGGAGCGGATCGGCGAGGCGGGCGGGCGGCTGGTGCACACCCCGCGGTCCGGCGAGCGGCGCGAGCTGGTGCAGGCCTTCCCGGACCACTCGGCCGCGTTGAAGGCCGTCGCCGAGGAGCTGGCCGCCGACGGCCTCGGGCTGGACTCCCCCGAGCTGGCCGCGATCGGCCACCGGGTGGTGCACGGCGGCAAGCGGTTCACCGAGCCGACGGTGATCACCGACGAGGTGCTCCGGGAGATCCGCCGGCTGATCCCGGTCGCGCCGCTGCACAACCCGGCGAACATCACCGGCATCGAGGTGGCCCGGGCGCTGCGGCCGGACCTGCCGCAGGTGGCGGTGTTCGACACCGCCTTCCACGCCTCGATGCCCGAGTACTCGGCGCGCTACGCGATCGACAAGGCCGTCGCCGACGAGCACCGGGTGCGCCGCTACGGCTTCCACGGCACCTCGCACCAGTACGTCTCGCGGGCCACCGCCCGGCTGCTCGGCAAGGACCCGGCCGAGGTCAACGTGATCGTGCTGCACCTGGGCAACGGCGCCTCCGCCTCGGCGGTCAGCGGCGGCCGCTGCGTGGACACCTCGATGGGCCTCACCCCGCTGGAGGGCCTGGTCATGGGCACCCGTTCGGGTGACATCGACGCGGGCGTGGTGTTCCACCTGCACCGGGTCGGCGGCCTGTCCGTCGACCAGATCGACGACCTGCTCAACCGCCGCAGCGGGCTGCGCGGCCTGTGCGGCGAGAACGACATGCGGGAGATCATGCGCCGCGCCGACGAGGGGGACGCGGACGCCAGGCTCGCCTTCGACGCGTACGTCCACCGGCTGCGCAAGTACATCGGCGGCTACTACGCGGTGCTCGGCCGGGTGGACGCGATCGCGTTCACCGCGGGGGTCGGGGAGAACGCGGCGCCGGTGCGCGCGGCGGCCACCGCGGGACTGGAGGAGCTGGGCATCGCCGTGGACCCGGAGCTGAACTCGGTGCGCTCGGGCGACGCCCGGATCATCTCGCCCGAGTTCTCCCGGGTGGCGGTCGCGGTGGTGCCGACCGACGAGGAGCTGGAGATCGCCCGGCAGGCCTTCGCCCTGGTGCACCACGAGGGCGAGCTGTCCGAGGACTGACACGGAATCGTCTCGTTCCTCGGGATCATTCGTCGGCGATTCCTCCCGGTCCGTGCCGAATGCACCCATAACACGAACGGATAGACTGATCCATATGCGCCGAGCGAAAATTGTCTGCACCCTGGGTCCGGCCACGGACTCCTACGAACAGCTGAAGGCCATCGTCGAGGCGGGCATGAACGTCGCCCGACTGAACATGAGCCACGGCAACCACGCGGACCACGAGGAGCGGTACCGGAAGGTCCGCCAGGTCTCGGAGGACACCGGCAAGGCCATCGGCGTCCTGGCCGACCTCCAGGGTCCCAAGATCCGTCTGGCGACCTTCGCCAACGGCCCGGTGACCGTCGACAACGGCGACGAGTTCACCATCACCACCGAGGACGTCCCCGGTGACCAGCACATCTGCGGCACCACCTACAAGGGCCTGCCCGGCGACGTGAAGCCCGGCGACCCGATCCTGATCAACGACGGCGTCATCGCCCTGGAGGTCGTCAGCGTCGACGGCCCGCGGGTGAAGACCGTGGTGGTCGAGGGCGGCGTGCTCTCGAACAACAAGGGCATCAACCTGCCCGGTGCGGCCGTGAACGTGCCCGCCCTGTCCGAGAAGGACAAGGACGACCTGCGCTTCGCGCTGCGTCTGGGCGTCGACATGGTCGCGCTGTCCTTCGTCCGCAACGCCGAGGACATCAAGGACGTCCACGAGGTCATGGACGAGGTCGGCATCCGGGTGCCGGTCATCGCCAAGATCGAGAAGCCGCAGGCCGTCGAGGCCATGGAGGAGATCGTCCTCGCCTTCGACGCCATCATGGTCGCCCGCGGCGACCTGGCCGTCGAGTACCCGCTGGAGCGGGTGCCGCTGGTCCAGAAGCAGCTGATCACCCTGGCCCGCCGCAACGCCAAGCCGGTCATCGTCGCCACCCAGATGATGGAGTCGATGATCCACGCCTCGCGCCCGACCCGCGCCGAGGTCTCCGACGTCGCCAACGCCATCCTGGACGGCACCGACGCGGTGATGCTCTCCGCCGAGTCCAGCGTCGGCAAGTACCCGGTCGAGACCGTCCGCACCATGAGCCGGATCTGCGAGAAGGCCGAGGAGGAGCTGGTCTCCCAGGGCCTCCAGCCGCTCAACCCGGGCCGCAAGCCGCGCACCCAGGGCGGCTCCGTCGCCCGCGCCGCGTGCGAGCTGGGCGACTTCCTGAACGGCAAGGCGCTGATCGCGTTCACCAAGTCCGGTGACACCGCGCGCCGGCTGTCCCGCTACCGTTCGCCGATCCCGGTGATCGCGTTCACCCCGGACGCGGCCACCCGCAACCAGCTCTCGCTGAGCTGGGGCGTCGAGTCGTACGTCACCGAGCAGGTGGCCACCACCGACGCGATGGTCGCGCAGGTCGACCGCGAGCTGCTGAAGCTGGGCGAGCTGGGCGAGGGCGACACCGTGATCGTCACCGCCGGTGTCCCGGTCGGCATCCCCGGCACCACCAACATGGTGCAGGTGCACCGCCTGGGCAGCCACGGCGAGTGACACCCCGGTAGTACGAACGCCGGTGGGGCGGTCCTCCTGTACGGGAGGGCCGCCCCACCGGCGTTGCCGGGTCCGCTACTTGTCGCTGTAGGGCGCGTCGTCGTTGAACAGGTGCATCCCCGGGATGTGCAGGGTGCCGCCGAACTGGCCGGCCTGCTTGGCGGTCACCCCGGTCAGCTCGATGTCCAGCGGGATCGGGATGGCGCCGATCAGGTCGTACAGCCAGCGGGGCAGGGTGTCCGGGGTGAGGGTGATCTCGCCCAGGTCGATCGGGATCGGCAGGCCGAGCAGCTTGGACAGGTGGCCGGAGAGCCGCTCCACGTACATGGTGACCGGGCCGTTGCGCATGGTCGAGGTCGAACCCGGGGCGCCCTGGACGTGGAAGGTGACGCCGTTGCCCTCCAGGGTCGACATGTCGAGGTTCTCGATGTCCACGCTGTCGACCACGAACTTGAGCACCCGCTTGGTGCCGGTCGGGGTCTTCACGTCGTAGACGCCGTGGAAGACCGCGCCGTGCAGGCCGAGCCGGCTGGTCCGGAGCGTCCAGTTCTGCTCCGGGACGACGTGCTCGGCGGTGGCCGCACCGGCGGTCAGGTTCCGGGTGTCCACGGCGCAGTTGGGGTTCGCGGTGGGCGAGCCGGACGGGGTGGGGGTGGCCGAGGAGCTCGCCGACGCACCCGCCGACGGGGTCGCGGACGGGGCCGCCTTGCCGCTCGCCTTGCCGCCCGCCTTGCCGCTGGGGGCGGTGGCGGCCGGCGAGGGCTGCCCGCCCGAGGGCTGGGCGGCGGACTGCCCGTCCGAGGACCCGGCGGGCGGCGCGGCCTGCTGGGTGCCGGCGGCCGGAGCCTGCGGCTGGGCGGGCTGCGCCGGGGTGCCGACCCGCGGGGCGGGGGCGGCCGGCCCCTGGGGGGTGGCACTCGGTGTCGCGCTCGGCGTCGGACTGGCCGAACTGCCGGGGTTCAGCAGGTGGTTGATGCCGCCGACGATGTCGTCGATCAGCCCGGCCTGGCTCGCGGTGGCCGTGCCGCCCCCGGTGCCCTGGTAGACGGCGCTGACCGCGCCGGAGCCGCCGGTGGTGGCGGAGCGGACGGCGGGCTGGGTGGCCGTCGTCGCCGGGGGCTTCACCGGCACGGTGGTCGGCGCGGTGGTGGGCGCCGTGGTGGGCGCCTCGGTCGGCGTGGTGGTCGGCAGCGAGCTCGGGCCGGAGGAGGGCGGCGCCGTCGGGCTCCCGGTCGCCCCGGGCGTACCGGTCGGCGCGGGCGGCGGCTCGGGCAGCTCGCTCTTGGGGACGGGCGTCTCCTCGACCGGCGCCACGTCCGGCACGGTCACCGGGGCGTTGCCGCACGGCTTGCCCGCGGCGGACTCGGCCACCGCCGGGTTGGGCGTGTAGGCGGCCGCCATCAGCAGCGCGGTCGGCACCGCGGCCATCGCCAGGGCGCGGCCTCTCAGCCGGACCCGGACCGGCGGGCGCGGCGCGGCGTGCCGGCCGGAGCGCTGCGCGGGGACGGCCGTGCCCTCTGCTTGCTCGGCCGGCCCGGTCACCGCGCCCCCTCCTGCTCCCCGGCGGTGCCCTGCTTCGGAACGGCGGCCTCGGCGGGCTCGGCGGCGGGCTGGGCGGCCGGCTGCTCGGGTGCGCCGCCCTGGGTGGGCAGCTTCGCGGTGGGCGCCTCGGTGGCGGCCTCGGCGGTGGTGGCCTCAGCGGCGATGGCCGTCTCGGCGGCGGCGGTCTCGGTGGCGGTCTCGGTGGCGGCCGTCTCGGTGGCGACGCTCTCCGCCACCGCACCGTCCGCCTGCTTGCCGTGCCGTGCGCGCCGCCCCTTGACCGGCGCGGTCGCGGTGGACGGCTCCGGCAGCGGCGCCCAGGAGACCATCAGCCCGCCGCCGATCAGACCGGGCAGCAGGGAGAGGCCGAAGCCCGCGAGGTTGGAGACCGGGATCGAGACCAGCGTCAGCAGGATGGTCGCGATGCCCGCGAAGACCCGTACGGCGGGCTGGAACCAGGCGGTCAGCCCGAGGATGATCATCAGCACCCCGATGATCAGCGACCCGGCACCGGCCGTGGTGGACATCGCGATGGTCAGCCCGCCGAAGGTGAGGTGGGCGTACGGGAAGTAGAGGATCGGGACGCCGGCGATCATGGCCAGCAGGCCGCCCCAGAAGGGCCTGGAGCGGCGGAATTCACGGAAGTGCCGCCAGAGCCACCCGATGGGGTTCTGCTGACGGGGCCGTGTCTCGACCGTTGCGCTGGACATGGTGCAGCTCCTCGACGTCGCTACGAGGGAAGAACGAAAAAGGTGGGTGCCGGGGGCGGCGGTCGCCCGCCACCCCCGGCCCCGGGTTGCCCGGTCATCCGGGCACGCCGGTCGGCGTGCCGTCAGACGTGGCTCAGAAGCACTCGTTGCCCGCGCCGTCGCCGCTCTTGAGCGCGAGGTTGAGGCCGTTCAGCTTGAACGTGCCGGCCGAGGTGGCCCGCGCGGTCTGCTGAACGCCGCTCAGGTCGGCGGTCTTGGCGGACTGGGCGAAGCCGGTCGCGCCGGACGGCAGGCCGGCGCCGCCGCCCGCCTTGGTGACACCCGCGTGCGGGGCCCAGCCCTGGGTGGCCGTACCCGAGAGGGTGGAGGCGTCCTGGCCGATGTTCATCTGGCTGAAGGTCGCGTCTGCCTTGAGCTGCTCAAGGTCGATCAGCAGGTTGTCGGCCTGGACCGGCTTGCCCGCCTCGGTACCGGCGTGCAGCTGGAGGGTGATCTTGCCCAGGCCGAACGCGGACAGGTCCGTCACCACCGACTGGCACAGGTTGGTGATGTCGGCGTGGTCGAAGGCCGAGACCGCGACCGGGTGGGGCTTGCCGTTCGCCTCGATGTCGACCGAGCCGAACTGGGCGAAGTTGGTGCCGTGCAGCTGGTCGGTGCTGACCTTGAACTGCTGGCCGGAAATGCTGAACGAGGCGGCGAGCGCGCTGTTGGCGATCGAGACGCCGACCATCGCGGTGGCCGCGACGCTCGGCACCATCACCAGGGCGAAGCGCTTCCAGCGGGTCTTGCCGTAGGTCTTGGACATGCGAGTCCTCCTTCTAGGACGTACATCTCCGGCCTCCCGGCGGCGCGTCCCGCGCCGGTGGGAGCCTGGGATGGGAGAGAGCTACGTCCTCGGTAGCGGAGAGCGCCTCGGTCGTCGTCGGACGCGGGAGCGGCCTGCGTGCTGCGGCACTCCCGTCCCGAAACCGGCCGTCCTTGCGGGACGACGGGTCGGACCGACGACATCGGCGATCACCCCCGAGCGACAACCAGCGACCGCGCAGGGCCGCGCGGCCGGTCGAGGACAGGAACCGCCGTGGGACCGCGGATACCCCCCTGCCCTCCCTACCGCCGACCGGAGCCGGCGGATCACCCGGTGGGGATCCCTCACTCCGCGTGGCCGACGGGCTGTCGGAGGGTGTGGAGTCAGGGACCGGGCGTGGCCGATCGTGCTTGAATCCCGGGCGAAGCACAAGGGGTGCCTTACTGACGGGTAATGCAACACCAGGTGGCATTGATCATGGAATCGACCCGCATTGCACCGTGCGTGACGTGTTGAAGGAAACGTGACGGCGAAATCTGCCGGAAACAGCAACGAAACACCCGTGGGTAGTCACGGATAGTGACCACCCACGGGTGAAATCAAGATTTGGTAAACCTCTGTCCGGTTGACCGGATTGTCGCCAAATCACCAGGCGACACCGCAGGTCATCCGAGGTGTCAGGCACCCGGTGCCAGCACCGGGTCCGGGCCGCCGCGGGGGCGGCTCAGAACACCCGGCTCAGAACACGCGGCTCAGAACAGCACGCGGGCCAGCGCCGCACGGGCCACGACCACCCGCGGGTCCTCCGGGCCGATCACCTCGAACAGCTCCAGCAGGCGCCGCCGGACGGTGTCCCGGTCCTCGCCGAAGGTCCGGCCGACGGTGTCCACCAGTCGCCCGAAGGCGTCCTCGACGTGACCGCCCACCAGGTCCAGGTCGGCGGCCTGGAGCTGGATGCCGATGTCCTTCGGGTCGGCGGCGGCGGCCGTCCGGACCGACTGGAGGTCCAGGCCCTCGACCCGCTGGAGCAGCTCGGCCTGGGCCAGGCCCAGCTTGGCCTCGGTGTTGCCCGGCTGGTCGACCAGCACGTTCCGGTACGCCTGGATGGCGCCGCTCAGGTCGCCGGCGTCCAGCGCGTCGTGCGCGGCGGCCAGCGCCGGGTCCTCCGGCCGCTGCGGGGCGGCGGCGCCGGCCTCGCCCGGGACGACCGAGCCGCCGGAGATGCCGAAGCGCTGCTCGGCGACCAGGATCAGCTGGTCCAGCACCTTGCGGACGTTGGCGGCGCTCTCCGCGCCCTGGAACAGCGGCACCAGCTGACCGGCCACCACGGCCATCACGGCCGGGATGCCCTGGATGCCGAACTGCTGGGCGATCAGCTGGTTGGCGTCCACGTCGATCTTGGCGAGCACGAAGCGGCCGGCGTACTCCTCGGCCAGGCCCTCCAGGATCGGGCTGAGCTGCTTGCAGGGTCCGCACCACTCGGCCCAGAAGTCGATGACGACCGGCACCTCGGCGGAGCGCTGGACGACCTCCGTCTCGAAGGTGTCCTCGGTGACGTCGATGACGAGCTGGTAGGCGGGCTGGGGGGCGGCGACTCCGTCCGCTTCGGCGGCGGCCGCCTGACGGGCCCGCTCGGCCCGGGCCTGCTCGGCCTTCTGGGCGGCCTCACCGGCCGCCTTCACTGCGGCGAGGTCGACCGCACCGCGCAGGGAGGAGCTGTTGAGACGCGAATTCCGTGGCTGCATGGCACTATCCTCCCCCGTCCTCGCTGCTCGCGGGCGCCAACCTCCGGAAAGTCGCCCCGCGCGGGCTGCGCGGTGCGGGTTCCCGGCCGGTGCGCCCTTCCCCCGGTAGCCTGAACCGTTCGGCGCGGATCCCCACCCGCACCCGCGCCGCCCCGTCCCACGGGGTCGGCGCCTGGTTGTCACTGCTTTCGCTACAGGTCGTAGCGTAACTGGAGCCGGTGCCCCGGCCGCAAGCCCCACCGGCGGTTCGGGGACGTGAGCTGCCCCACTTTCCCGGGCCGCCCGACTGCCCGAATCCCCGAACAGTCGCTACCGTTACCAGCCCCACCCAGGTTACTTACCAGTAGATCGCAAGGAGGTCCGGTGCCGGCCGCCCAGCCCTCCGTGAGACCGGACGACGCCGTCCGGGACGGCGCCGTACGGGCCAAGGGCCGCCCGCGCAGCGCCGCCGCCGACCTCGCGATCCTCGACGCCACCCGCGAGGCCCTCGCCGAACTCGGCTGGGGCGGACTGACCATGGGCCACGTCGCGACCCGGGCCGGGGTCGCCAAGACCACCCTCTACCGGCGCTGGCCCTCCAAGAACGAGCTGGTGGTCGACGCCGTCGCCAGCCTCTTCGACGACCTGGTGATGCCCGACCTCGGCAGCCTGCGGGCCGACATCGAGGCCGTGGTCGGCCAGTTCGCCGACCTGCTGGCCCGCCCGGAGACCCAGGCCGCGCTGCTCGCCCTGTTCGCCGAGGGCACCCGGGACCCTCAGCTGCGCCGCCGGATCCGGGAGGCCATCGTGGACCCGCAGAAGCGGCTGGTCCGGCAGGGCCGGGCGGCCGCCCAGGCGCGCGGCGAACTGGAGGCGGACACCGACACCGCCTCGGCCCGCGAGGAGGTCGACATCATCTTCGACACCATCGCCGGCACCGTCGAGCACCGCGTGCTGGTCAGCGGAGAGCCGATCACCCCCGCGTGGACCCGCCGCTTCATCGACCTGCTGCTCGGACCGCTGGTCATCGGCTGACGGCACGCCGAAGCCGCCGTACGGACCTCCGTACGGCGGCTCGGACGTTCAACGGGTCAGAAGGCCGCGTTCTCCTGGTACGTCCCCCACTCCTGCCGCAGCGCGTTGCAGATCTCGCCCAGGGTCGCCTCGGCGCGCACCGCGTCCAGCATCGGCGGGATCATCGACTCGCCCGAGCGGGCCGCCGCCAGCATGGCGTCCAGCCCGGCCCGCACCGCCGCCTCGTCCCGGGCCGCCTTGCGCTCGCCCAGCACCCGCACCTGCTCGCGCTCGACCTCGTGGCTGACCCGCAGGATCTCCAGGTCGGGGGTGACGCTGCGCGGGTGGCAGTTGACGCCGACCACGCGCTTCTCGCCCTTCTCCACCGACTGCTGGTACTGGAAGGCCGCCTCGGCGATCTCGCCGGTGAACCAGCCCTCCTCGATCCCGCGCAGGATGCCGGAGGTGATCGGGCCGATCTCGTGGTCCGCCCGGCCCTTGTCCAGGATCCGTTGGAAGATCGCCTCGGCCTGCTGCTCGATCCGGTCGGTCAGCGCCTCGACGTACCAGGAACCGCCCAGCGGGTCGGCCACGTTGGTGACGCCGGTCTCCTCCATCAGCACCTGCTGGGTGCGCAGCGCGATCTCGGCGGCCTGCTCGGAGGGCAGCGCCAGGGTCTCGTCCAGCGCGTTGGTGTGCAGCGAGTTGGTGCCGCCGAGCACCGCGGAGAGCGCCTCGACCGCGGTGCGCACCACGTTGTTGTACGGCTGCTGCGCGGTCAGCGAGACGCCGGCGGTCTGGGTGTGGAAGCGCAGCCACTGCGCCTTGTCGGTCTTGGCGCCGAAGCGGTCGCGCATCCAGCGGGCCCAGATCCGGCGCGCGGCGCGGAACTTGGCGATCTCCTCGAAGAAGTCCAGGTGGGCGTCGAAGAAGAAGGACAGGCCGGGCGCGAAGACGTCCACGTCCAGGCCGCGGGACAGGCCCAGTTCGACGTAGGCGAAGCCGTCCGCGAGGGTGTACGCCAGCTCCTGCGCGGCCGTCGCCCCGGCCTCGCGGATGTGGTAGCCCGAGACGGAGAGCGGCTTGTACGCCGGGATGCCCTGGGCGCAGTGCTCCATCAGGTCGCCGATCAGGCGCAGGTGCGGCTCGGGGGCGAAGAGCCACTCCTTCTGGGCGATGTACTCCTTGAAGATATCGGTCTGCAGGGTGCCGTTGAGCACCGCCGGGTCCACACCCTGGCGCTCGGCGGCGACCAGGTACATGCAGAAGATCGGGACGGCCGGGCCGCTGATCGTCATCGAGGTGGTGACCTCGCCGAGCGGGATGCCGGCGAACAACACCTCCATGTCGGCGGCCGAGTCGATGGCGACACCGCAGTGGCCGACCTCGCCGAGCGACTTGGGGTCGTCCGAGTCGTAGCCCATCAGGGTGGGCATGTCGAAGGCGACCGAGAGGCCGCCGCCGCCCGCGTCCAGGATCATCCGGTAGCGCTCGTTGGTCTGCTGGGCGTTGCCGAACCCGGCGAACTGCCGGATGGTCCAGGTACGGCCGCGGTAGCCGGTGGGGTGCAGGCCGCGGGTGAAGGGGTACTCGCCGGGCCAGCCGATCCGCTCGAAGCCCTCGACGGGCTGGCCGGGCGCCGGGCCGTAGACCGGCTCGACCTCGTCGCCGGAGAGGGTGGTGAAGTCCGCGTCGCGCTTGCGGGCCTTGTCGTACCGCTGCTGCCAGCGCTGGCGTCCGCGCTCGATGTCCTCGGCGTCCATGGGCCGAACTCCGCTCCGTACGGCCGCCACGGCACCGGGCGGCACAGCTATTAGGACGTCCTACTAATTTACTCGGACGTCCTAGTACTTGTCGATGGAGCCCCGCCCGTGGAAACGGCGGCAGGGGACGGCGGCCGGGGGCGGAAACGCCGAGGGCGCCCTCCCCCGGTCGGGGAAGGGCGCCCTGGTGGCTCGTGCTCGTGGCGCGTGCTCGTGGCGTGCGGCTCAGACGCCGGCCGGCTGACGGGCGCCGCCCGCCGGGAGCTGCTCGGCGGCCTCGCGGGCCACCCGGCGCTCGAAGACGAAGGAGAGGAACGGGATGCAGCCCGCCGCCAGGGTCAGCACCAGGCGGCCGAGCGGCCACTTGAGCTTCTGCCCGAGCAGGAAGGTCACCACGAAGTACCCGATGTACAGGTAGCCGTGCAGCATCGCGACGTAGGTGGTCACGTCCTCGGCGGTGCTGAAACCGTACTTCGCGACCATGAAGCCGCAGAACACCAGGAGTGCCACACCGGTCGCAATGGCCAGGCCGCGGTACCAGCCCAGCAGGGGGGTCGCCTTCATACTCTTCCTCGCCTCGCTCGGCTCTTTCGACCGGTACGCCCGGATCCGCGCACCGCTCCCACGAGGGTAGCCGTCCTCACGGCCGCCCCTGAGCAGCCCCCTCGTCCGGCTCGGCGAAGTCGCCCGCCGCGATCCGCAGCGGCCTGAGCAGTTCGAAGACCTGCCGGCACTGCTCGGGGCCGTACTCCTCCAGCCCGAACTCCATCGACATCAGCTCCCGGGTGGCCTCCTCGACCACCTCGCGGCCGCGCCCGGTGATCGCGGCGAGCACCCCGCGGCCGTCCAGCGGGTTGGGGCGGCGGGCGACCAGGCCGGCCCGCTCCAGCCGGTCGACGGTGTTGGTGACGCTGGTCGGGTGGACCATCAGCCGCTCGCCGATCTTGGAGAGCGAGAGCTCGCCGGTCCGGCTGAAGGTCAGCAGCACCAGCGCCTCGTACCGGGCGAAGGTCAGTCCGTACGGTTTGAGCACCGCGTCGACCCGGGACAGCAGGATCTGGTGGGCGCGCATGATCGAGGTGATCGCCGCCATCGAGGGCACGGTGCCCCAGCGGCGGGCCCACAGTTCGTCGGCGCGGGCGATCGGGTCGAAGTCGAGTGCGAGGGGCTTGGCCACCTCCTTACCGTACCGGCGGACGGGACGTGTGCTACCAGCCGTCCTGATGGTGGACAAGCGCGACGCGTGGCGGGATCCCGCCAATCGGACGGCCAGGTCCATACCTGGACATTGCGTCGGTGTGAACTGCGGGCAACGGTCGCCCGGCGCAACGGGGTTGACCATCGAACGCCCGAACGCCCCGGTATCAGGCCTCGGTTCGGACCGTAACCCGCTGAAAGTCGGGGTAAAACGTCCGCTTTGTCCGTCCGTTCACATTCCTTCGCCTTGGCGGGACTTGGCCAATTCATGAGGAAGACCTGTCATTTGATTTGCTCGATTGTCATGCTTTCCGCCAACCCCGTTCGACCGCCACCACCCCCACCCAACCGGTGGCAGCCGCACGACCGTTCGGGGTCCTCGCACGTCAGCGCCCGTCCCGCCCCGAAGGTGCCGACCCCGGCCCCCGGGACGCGGTGCGACCGCGCCCACACGCGGTTTCCCGGAAGGACTCGTCCGTGAAGCGAAAGCTCGCCGCAGTCGCCGTACTGTCCGCCACCGCTCTGCTCACCGGTGTCGTCCAGGCCGGCGCGGCCCAGGCCGACCCCGCCCCGCAGGCCGGCAGCTCCCAGCAGCTCGCCGCCCTGCTCGCCCAGGCGAACGGCCAGTCCGGCAAGGTCGCCCACGCCCTGGCCCTCGGCGGCCAGGAGCAACTGGTGGCCAAGGACGTCGTGGTGGACGCCGACGGCACCCGCCACCTCCGCTACGAGCGCACCCTCGCCGGGCTCCCCGTCCTCGGCGGCGACCTGGTCGTGCACCAGAAGGCGGACGGCACCACCACCGCCGTGGACAAGGCCATCGGCGCCAAGCTCGCGCTGCCCAGCCTCACCCCGCAGATTCCCGCGGACAAGGCCGCCGCCCAGGCCACCGGCGCCGTGCAGTCCACCGTCGGCATCACCGTCGACGAGGACGAGGCGCCGCTGACGGCGGTGCACCAGACCGGCAAGGCCGAGCTGGTGGTCTGGGCCACCGACGGCAGCCCGCGCCTGGCGTACCGCACCACGGTCGAGGGCGAGCGCGCCGACGGCACCCCGAGCCGCCAGCTGCTGGTCACCGACGCGGCGAGCGGCCAGGTGCTCTCCACCCACGAGGAGGTGCAGACCGCCTCCGGCACCGGCAAGGGCGTCTTCGTCGGCACCGTCCCGCTGACCACCACCCAGAGCGGCAGCTCCTACCAGCTCAAGGACGCCACCCGCGGCGGCCAGGCCACCTACACCCTCAAGGGCAGGACCTCCGGCTCCGGCACCCTGGTCGCCAACACCACCAACAGCTTCGGCAACGGCCTTGCCTCCAACGCCGAGTCCGCCGCCGTGGACGCCCAGTACGGCGCCGCGGCCACCTGGGACTTCTACAAGAACACCTTCGGCCGCAGCGGCATCAAGAACAACGGCGTCGGCGCCGCCAGCCGGGTCCACTACGGCTCCAACTACGTCAACGCGTTCTGGGACGACTCCTGCTTCTGCATGACGTACGGCGACGGCACCAGCAACACCCACCCGCTCACCGCGCTGGACGTGGCCGGCCACGAGATGAGCCACGGCGTCACCTCCGCCACCGCCGGCCTCAACTACTCCGGTGAGTCCGGCGGCCTCAACGAGGCCACCTCGGACATCTTCGGCACCATGGTCGAGTGGTACGCCAACCTGCCCTCCGACAAGCCGGACTACCTCATCGGCGAGCAGATCAACATCAACGGTGACGGCAAGCCGCTGCGCTACATGGACCAGCCCTCCAAGGACGGCGCGTCGGCGGACTACTGGTCCTCCACGGTCGGCAACAAGGACGTCCACTACTCCTCGGGCGTCGCCAACCACTTCTTCTACCTGCTGTCCGAGGGCAGTGGCGCCAAGACCATCAACGGCGTCAGCTACAACAGCCCGACGTACGACGGCTCCAGCCTCGCCGGCATCGGCCGGGACAAGGCGGCGAAGATCTGGTACCGCGCGCTGACCACCTACTTCACCTCCACCACCAACTACGCGGCGGCCCGTACCGGCACCCTCAAGGCCGCGGCGGACCTGTACGGCGCCACCAGCGCCGAGTACAGCGCCGTCGCCGCGACCTGGACCGCCGTCAACGTGAAGTGACGCACGGCGCAAGGTGAGCTGGACGCCCGGGGCCCCGTTGGAGGGCAGGTCCCGGGCGTCCGTCCATACCCGCAGCTGGCGGGGTTCCGCCAGCCGGACGAACCGTAAATTCCGGACAGTGGACGGCAACCGAACCATCCGCACCGCCGCTGGCGACTCCTGGCCAATCCCCGGCGGCGCCCTGTTCTTTCCTGCCACGAATTGTCATGCTTATGACCAAGCTCCCGCTCAATGCTCCGTCACCCCCCACCCAATTGACGGATCGTCAGAAGCCGCTCGGGAGCAGCACGTCCGCGCCCTACCGCCCCCAACGGCGCCACCCCCGGCGCCCCGGTACGCGGCGCACCCGCAGGCACCCGCGGGTCTCGTGGAAGGAACTGCCCCACGTGAAGCGAAAGTTGACCCTTCCGGCGGTGCTCTCCGCCACCGCTCTGCTGGCCGGCGTCGTCCAGATCGCCGCCCTCCCCGCCGCCCAGGCGGCCGTACCCGCCCCGCCGTCGGCCGCCCCGCTCGCGCTGGCCGCCGCGCAGAGCGCCCCGCTGGCGCAGCAGCTGGCCCTCGGCGGCCAGGAGCGGCTCGTCGTCAAGGACGCCGTGGTGGACGCCGACGGCACCCGGCACCTGCGCTACGAGCGCACCTTCGCCGGCCTGCCGGTGCTGGGCGGCGACCTGGTCGTCCACCAGCGCCCGAACGGCTCGGTGGCCTCGGTGGACCGCGCGTTCGACGGCCGGCTGGCGCTGACCACCACCACCCCGGCGCTCACCGGCGGCCAGGCCGCCGCACGGGCCACCGACGCCGTCCGGGCGACCGTCGGCCTGGCCGCGGACGCGGACGAGCCGGCGCTCAGCCGGGTGGACGGCGCCGACACGCCGGAACTGGTGGTCTGGGCGGCCGACGGCAACCCGCGGCTGGCGCACCGCACGGTGGTCCAGGGCCAGCGGGCGGACGGCACCCCGAGCCGCCAGGAGGTCGTCACCGACGCCGCCACCGGCCGGGTGCTCTCCAGCCAGGAGCAGGTGATGACCGCGACCGGCACCGGCAAGGGCGTCAACGTCGGCACCGTCACCCTCACCACCACCCAGAGCGGCTCGACCTACTCGCTCAAGGACGCCTCCCGGGGCAACCAGTCCACCACCGACCTCAAGGGCGGCACCTCGGGCAGCGGCACGCTGTTCAGCAACACCACCAACTCCTGGGGCAACGGCTCACCGTCCAACCGGGAGTCCGCCGCCGTGGACGCCCAGTTCGGCGCGGCCGCCACCTGGGACTTCTACAAGAACACCTTCGGCCGCAACGGCATCAAGAACAACGGCGTCGGCGCCGCCAGCCGCGTCCACTACAGCAGCAACTACGTGAACGCGTTCTGGGACGACTCCTGCTTCTGCATGACGTACGGCGACGGCTCGGGCAACACCCACCCGCTCACCGCCATCGACGTCTCCGGCCACGAGATGAGCCACGGCGTCACCTCCGCCACCGCCGGGCTGATCTACTCGGGCGAGTCCGGCGGCCTCAACGAGGCCACCTCGGACATCTTCGGCACCATGGTCGAGTGGTACGCCAACCTGCCCTCCGACCCGCCGGACTACCTGATCGGCGAGAAGCTCAACATCAACGGCAACGGCACCCCGCTGCGCTACATGGACAAGCCGTCCAAGGACGGCCGCTCGGCCGACTACTGGTCCTCCACGGTCGGCAACAAGGACGTCCACTACTCCTCGGGCGTCGCCAACCACTTCTTCTACCTGCTGTCCGAGGGCAGCGGCGCCAAGGTCGTCAACGGGGTCAGCTACAACAGCCCGACCTCCAACGGCTCGACGGTGACCGGCATCGGCCGCAACAAGGCGGCCGCGATCTGGTACCGCGCGCTGACCGTCTACATGACCTCCACCACCAACTACAAGGCCGCCCGCACGGCGACCCTCAAGGCCGCCTCCGACCTCTACGGCGCGAGCAGCGCCGAGTACAAGGCGGTGGGCGCGGCCTGGAGCGGGGTGAACGTCAACTAGCCGCCCCCGGCGCCGACCAGCCACCACCGGTGAGAAACGGCGACAGGCTGCCGCGGCCCTTTGGGAGAGGAGGCCGTGGCAGCCTGTCGACCGTCCGCACGGGAGCGGGATCAGGCGGTGGCGGGCTGCAGCTCGCCGCGCTCCTCCCGGCCGAGCATCCGCTCGGCGAAGAAGCCGCCGAGCGGCAGCACCGAGAGCACGAAGAGCAGGGCGCCGCGCTTGACGTCCCACTTCTGCGCCTGCCAGGCCTGGATCCAGAAGACCACGTACAGGATGAACAGGATCCCGTGGACCATGCCCATCACCGGCACGGCGTCGAAGGACGTGGTCCGCTTCAGCACCGAGCAGATCAGCAGCAGGATGAAGGAGATCCCCTCGGGAGCGGAGACCAGGCGCAGGCGGTGGACGGCGCTGCTGTTCACGATGGATACCTCAATACGGGGGTCGGAGGCGCGGGCACGCTTGTGAAGCGACTCACAAGCCTTCCGGCCATTATCACCGAGCACATGTACGGGCCCCGGGCCGGGGGTGGCCACCGTGCCGGATGTCACAGCCGCGCGCCAGAACCCCGCCGGATGCGCCGGAGCGTCGCCCGTACCCCCTATCCTGCTGCCCGCGCGCCCGACGGAACCGGGCGTCACCGGCACCGCACCACGGGGGTAGCACCACATGTTCAAGCGTGACTGGGACCGCAGGACCTGCGCCAAGCGCGGCCACATCACCTACGCGCCGGCCGAGCCCGAGCTGGCCGCCCGGCTGCACACCGCCACCGCCGTCGGCGACGCCTGGCGCTGCCTGCGCTGCGGCGACTTCGCGCTCGGCGCCCCGCACGGCTCCGGCCCGGCGGCGGACGCCCCGCTGGTGCCGCGCGGCAAGGCGCTGCGGGACCTCTTCATCCTGCGCTTCCTGGCCGTCGAGCGGGTCCTGCGCGGCGTGATCATCATCCTGATGGCCTGGGGCGTCTGGAAGTTCTCCAACAGCCAGGAGGCCGTGCAGCGGATCTTCGAGGACGACCTCACGATCTTCAAGCCGGTCACCGACCACTTCCACTGGGACCTCGACCACGCCCCGATCGTCGAGACCATCCGCAAGACCTTCGGCTACCAGAAGAAGACCCTGCTGATCGTCGCGGGCGCGCTGGTCGCCTACGCGCTGATCGAGATCGTCGAGGCGGTCGGCCTCTGGCTGGGCAAGCGCTGGGCCGAGTACCTGACCGTGGTCGCCACCGCCGCCTTCCTCCCGCTGGAGGGCTACGAGCTGCACGAGCACGTCAGCGCGGTGAAGATCTGCACCCTGCTGCTGAACATCGCCGCGGTGCTCTGGATCATGCTCTCCAAGCGGCTGTTCGGCCTGCGCGGCGGCGTGGTGGCCTTCGAGGCGGAGCGCCACTCGGCCTCGCTGCTGGAGGTCGAGGAGGCCGCCGGGACGGTCCCGCACCCCGGCCACGGCCACGGGGCGCACGCACGCTCCTGACCCGAACGACTGTCCCGAGTCCGTACCGGTCCGCCCCGGCCCTCTCGCCCGGCCGCCCCCGCGGCGGCTAGATTGCGGCCGTGGCACAGTTCAGACTCCAGGGATCGCGGGTGCTCGCCGTCGAGTTGGGCGGGGACGCCGTCAAGGCCCGGCACGGCTCGATGGTCGCGTACACCGGCCAGATGACCTTCAAGAAACTGACCGGCGGCGGGGACGGGCTGCGCGGCATGGTCGCCCGCAGACTCACCGGCGAGCGGATGACGGTCATGGAGGTGAAGGGGCAGGGCACCTGCTACTTCGCCGACCGGGCCACCGAGATCAACCTGGTCCGCCTCGACGGGGAGACGCTCTACGTCGAGGCGGACAACCTGCTCTGCACCGAGGCCGGGCTGCACACCGGCACCAGCTTCACCGGGCTGAACGGCGTCTCCTCGGGCAACGGCCTCTTCACCACCAAGGTGGAGGGGCACGGCTGGGCGGCCGTCACCTCCAACGGGCCGGCCGTCATCCTGCGGGTCGGCAAGGACATGCCGCTGCGGGTCGACCCCGGCGCGTACGTCGCGCACACCGGCAACCTGCACCGCAGCGTGAAGTCGGGCGCGGGCTGGACCACGGTGATCGGCGAGGGCGGCGGCGAGGCCGTGCAGGTCGAGTTCACCGGCGAGGGCCTGGTGTACGTCCAGCCCTCGGAGAAGGTCACCATCGGGGGTGACGTCTGATGGGCTTCACCCGGATCAACGGCAAGATGGTCGAGGCCCAGGTGGTGCCCGGTCAGCGGCTGTTCAGCCAGCGCGGGGCCATGCTCGGGTACACCGGCGACGTCCGCTTCACCCCGAACATCACCGGCGGCCAGGGCGGGGTGATGTCGATGATCGGCCGGCGGGTCGCCAACGAGGACACCCCGCTGATGACGGTCGAGGGCCAGGGCCGGGTGATGTTCGGCCACGGCGGCCACCACGTGCACGTGATCGACCTGGTCGGCGACACCCTGTTCGTCGAGGCGGACCGGCTGCTCGCCTTCGAGGGCACCCTGCGCCAGTCCACCGTCTTCCTCGGCTCGCAGGGCGGGGTGATGGGCATGGTCCGCGGCCAGGTCAGCGGGCAGGGCCTGTTCACCACCCGGCTGGAGGGGCACGGCGCGGTCGCGGTGATGGCCCACGGCGGCGTCTTCGAGCTGCCGATCACCCCCGGCCAGTCGGTGCACGTCGACCCGCAGGCGTACGTGGCGCACCGCGGCGAGGTGCGCAACAAGCTGTCCACCGCGATCGGCTGGCGCGAGATGATCGGCCGCGGTTCGGGCGAGGCGTTCCAGTTGGAGCTGTCCGGGCAGGGCACGGTGTACGTCCAGGCGAGCGAGGAGAAGCTCTGATGTCCCACCCGCCGCAGCCGCCGCAGCCGCCGTACGGGCAGTCGCCGCACGACCAGCAGACCCAGCCGGGCTTCACGCTGCCGCCGGACCACGGCCGCTCCGCGGGCCACCCGCCGCCGCCTCCCCCGCCGCCGCCGTCCTACCAGCCGCAGGCCTACCCGGCGCAGGCCTACCAGCCGCAGCCGCAGGCCCAGCCGCCGCAGCCCCAACAGTCGTACGCCCAGGAGCAGTTCGGCGGCCCACAGGCCCCGCTGCCGACCACCCACGGCGGCACCGGCCCGGTGGTGTACGACGCGCACACCCTGCCGGCCAACGACAACGTCAACCCCTACGCCTTCGCCGTCGAGCTGAACGGCTCCTACTTCCTGCAGAAGGGCAAGATGGTCGCCTACTACGGCGACATCTCCTTCCGCGGCGTCGGCGCCGGGATGGTCGACCGGGTGCTCGGCCAGCACTTCAACTCCCCGCTGCACGCCTCGGACTGGGTGGTCGCCCAGGGCTCCGGCCGGCTGCTGCTGGCCGACCGCGCCTTCGACCTCAACTCCTACGACCTGGACGACGGCAACCTGACCGTCCGCTCGGGCAACCTGCTCGCCTTCGACCCGACGCTGCGGCTCAAGCAGTCGATCATCCCGGGCTTCCTGACCCTGATCGGCACCGGCCGCTTCGTCGCCGCCTCCAACGGGCCGGTGCACTTCGTGGAGCCGCCGGTCCGGGTGGACCCGCAGGCCCTGGTCGGCTGGGCGGACTGCCCGGCGCCGTGCCACCACTACGACCACGACTACCTGCACGGGGTGGTCGGCGGCCTGCGGCGGCTGACCGGCATCGGCGGCGCCTCCGGCGAGGAGCACCAGTTCGAGTTCATCGGTGCCGGGCAGGTGCTGGTGCAGTCCAGCGAGACGCTGCTGGCCGAGCGCTCGGTCGGCCGGGTGGACGCCGAGGCCGGGGTCCCGGGCGGCGGGGTGCCGGTCCAGCCGGGCCACGGCGGCAACCAGCCCAACGCACCGGGCCTCGGTAACCTGGGCGAACTCGGTCGGCGTTTCGGCCTGTAAACTTGTACAAGATTGAACTAAATCGGCTATGCTGGATCCCATGGATACGCACACGATCGACACTGCGGACAACCCTCCGCCGCAGCCCGAGGAGGAGACTCCCTGGCTGACCGCCAGGGAGCAGCGGATGTGGCGCGCCCATCTGGAGGTCGCCAAGCTGCTGGACTACCAGCTCAGCCGTGAACTCCAGCCCCACAACCTGGCGATCAACGACTACGAGATCCTGGTCGTGCTCTCCGAGGCCCCCGACCACCGGATGCGGATGACGGACCTCGCGACCGCCACCCTGCAGTCCAAGAGCCGGCTCTCGCACCAGATCACCCGGATGGAGAACGCCGGGCTGGTGCTGCGTCAGGAGTGCCCCGGCGACCGCCGCGGCCTCTACGCCCACCTCACCGAACAGGGCTGGGAGACCATGCAGCGGGTCGCCCCCGACCACGTGCGCAGCGTCCGGGCCCACTTCATCGACCGCTTCACCCCGGAGCAGCTCGACGCCCTCTACGCGGCCCTGGCCCCGGTCGCCGAACACCTCCGCGGCCTGCGCGGCAAGCCGTAGGCGCTACGACGGCGGCCCCGCCGAGAGGGCGGGGCCGCCGGATGCGGTGCGCAGGACCGGTCAGCGGTCGAGGTCGATCGTGAAGCGCCTCGTGCCCGGACCGATCGTGTCGGCGTGGATCTGGCCACGGGCCCGGTCGAACTCCCCGGTGCCGCCGGTGATCGCGTTGTCGAAGGACGGCGGCGGGCCCGGGTTGAGGTTGCCGAAGACCATCCCCTGCGCGGAGATCTGGCCGTCCGCGAGGGTGTAGGTCACGACGCACTCCTCCGCTCCGCCGTTGTCGACGGTGGTGGTGGTGCAGGTGCCGTCGGTCTCGCCGACCTGATTGATGCCGTCCTTGTCGAAGAGGATCGAGCGGAAGACGGTCCGATCGCCCTGGGCCGGGGCGCCGCCGGGGTTGACCGGGAAGTGCGACTGCTGCGCGAGCCGGCCGATGAGGGTGATGACCCGGTCCCTGCCCATGGCCTGGGCGGAATCGGCGGTGGCCGCCGCGGCGGCCGCGACGGGGGTGCAGGCGAAGAGGGTGACCAGCGCTGTGGCCGTGCCGAGACGAGCTGCTCTGGTGGGGCGCATCGGGTGACTCCTGAGGTTGGTGCTCACGGGTGGTCCGGTGAGCAATTCATAACCTCGGTTCTGCCGCCGCCGGATCGTCCCGGCACGACCCACCGGAAGGTCCGTCCGGTCGGAGCAGCCGGGGCGGGCACCGGCTCACCCGACCGGGCCGTACGGGCGGGTGCCCAGGCCCTGCGCAGGAAGTCGGCCGGACGACTCTGCTGGCGAAGTATTTGATCTAGGTCAGGCTCAGGCTGCCGTTGCGATGCCGTGTTGGGTGCAGAG
>NZ_JBEZXE010000060.1:0-45133 GCF_040637885.1 Kitasatospora sp. NPDC028055
CGGTGGGGGGGGGGGGGGGGGGGGTGGGGGGGGGGGGGGGCGGGGGGGGGGGGGGGGGGGGGGGCGGCGGGGGCCGCGCGGGGGGGGGGGGGGGGGGGGGGGGGGGGGGGGGGGGGGGGGGCCCCGGGGGGGGGGGGGCCCCGCCCCCCCCCGCCCCCCCCACTCCGGCAGTCGGCCGCGGAGCCGTCGGCCGCGGAGCCGTCAGCCGCGCAGCTCGGCCAGCCAGGCCTCGACCTCGGCGGAGCCGCGGGGGAGGTCGGCGGAGAGGTTCTCGTTGCCGTCCTCGGTGACCAGGATGTCGTCCTCGATCCGGACCCCGATGCCCCGGAACTCCTCCGGCACGGTCAGGTCGTTCTGCTGGAAGTACAGGCCCGGTTCGACGGTGAGCACCATGCCCGGCAGCAGCGTGCCGTCGACGTGCTCCTCGGTGCGGGAGTGGGCGCAGTCGTGGACGTCGAGGCCGAGCATGTGGCCCGTCCCGGCCAGGGTGAAGCGGCGGTGCAGGCCCAGCTCGTACACCTTGTCGGCGGTGAGGTCGCCGAACAGGCCCCAGGCGGTGAGGTGTTCGGCCAGTTCGCGCTGGGCGGCGTGGTGGAAGTCGCGGAAGTCCGCGCCCGGCCGTACGGCGGCGATGCCGGCCTCCTGGGCGGCGTGCACCGCGTCGTAGACCTTGCGCTGGACGTCGGTGAAGCGGCCGGAGACCGGCAGGGTGCGGGTCACGTCGGCGGTGTAGAGCTCGTTGGTCTCCACGCCCGCGTCGAGCAGCAGCAGGTCGCCGGGGCGGGCCTGGCCGTTGTTGCGCACCCAGTGCAGGGTGGTGGCGTGCGGCCCGGCGGCGGCGATGGTGCTGTAGCCGACGTCGTTGCCCTCCAGCCGGGCGCGGACGAAGAAGGTGCCCTCGATCAGGCGCTCCGGCGTCGCGGCGTCCGTGCCCAGGACGCGCACCACGTCCTCGAAGCCGCGGGCGGTGGCCCGGCAGGCGTGGCGCAGCTGGGCGATCTCGAACTCGTCCTTCACCAGCCGCAGGCCGGAGAGGAAGACCTCGAACTCGGCGTCCCGCTCGGGGTCCGTGCGCCCGCCGACGGCGGCCTCCACCCCGGCGTCGTGCCGGCGCAGCACCCGGACCGGGGCGGTGGCCGCGGCCAGGTCGGCGTGCGCGGTGCGGACGTCCCGGCAGGGCAGGCCGAAGAGCTTCTCGCTCTCGGTGAGGCTGTTGCGGCGGCCGTCCCACAGTTCGCCGTGGTTGTCGAGCCAGAACTCGCCGCTCTCGATGTCGGAGCGGTTGCGCAGGTAGAGCACCGCGCGGTGGCCGCTGGCGCCGGTGGGCTCCAGGACCAGTACGGCGTCCTGGGACTGGTCCCCGGTCAGGTACACGTAGTCGGAGGAGGGGCGGAACGGGTAGTCGGTGTCGTTGGCCCGCACCTTGGGGTTGCCGGACGGGACCACCAGCAGCTCGCCGGGGAAGGCGGCGGACAGCGCGGCCCGGCGGCGCTCGGTGTGGGCGGCCTGCGGGATCGGCTCCAGGGCGTGGCGCTCGGTGTCGGCCCAGCCGCGCTTCATGCTCTCGGCGAGTTCCTCGGTGACCCCGCGGGTGAGGCCGTTCTTGCGGTACTTGATGGTCTCGGTGGCTTCGGTGGGCTCGGTCACAGCGAACTCTCCTGAGGGGGCGGGGAGATGCGGCGCCTCGTCGCGCCGACCTGCCTGGTACGCGGGTACGTAACAAGCGTTGTGTACCGTATATCGAACGGCGTCCGAAGAGAAGGGGCCGGTGCCGGATCCGGGAACCGGCCACGGCTGTTCGCACACATCGCCTACCATCCCGGCGGGGGGAGGACCGGTGCGCGCGCGCACGACCGGGCCGCTCGCCCCTGCGGCGGCCCGGACCCGGTGCCGACCGTTCCGACGACCGGGAGTTGACTCGGTGACACTGATACCACGCACCGGCCGGGGCCTGACGGCCGCGGCGGTGCTGCTCGGACTGGCCGTGGCGCCGGCGGGCTTGGCCGCCGCGCCCGCCGCCGCCCTCGGCTCCGCACCCGCCGCCGCCCTCGGCTCCGCACCTGCCTCCGCATCTCCGGTGCCGGTGAACCTCGCGGCCGCGGGCCCGTTCGCCGACTCCTTCCGGCAGAGTCCGGCGCTCAACACCGCGCCGCTGCGCGGGTTGAACGTCGGCCTGGACCAGCGCCAGCAGGGCAGCGCCCGGACTGTCTCCTGGACGAGGACCTCCGGCCGCTGGGACACCTCGGTGGCGCCGGACTCCTCGTACGTCCAGGTCAGCACCTCGGACCAGCCGAACCGGCTGGTGTTCACCACCGGGATCTCGGCGGTCATGCTGGGAGCGCCGGTGATCGCGGACGCCGACGGCTCGTACACCGTCTCCACGGTGGTGGATCCGGCGGTGGGGGACACGACCAGCGGCGACTGGGCCTCGCTGGTGCTCAGCCGCAGCCACCGCGCCAACGGGTACGTCACCAACGCGGACGTGGACCTGGGGCTGACCGTCACCTCGGCCGGGAAGCTGGCGCTGTTCCACGGCGGGGGCGGTGAAACCCCGTTCTGGCAGGGCTCGGTGGCGCCGGCCGACCGGTACGCGGTCGCGGTGAAGGTGTCGACCGGCGCGGACCGGGCCGTGACCCTGACGGTCAACGGCACCGCGTTCACCGTCACCGGCCCCGGGTCGGTCAACCGCTGGCCGAGCAGCGCGTTCCTCTACCTGGGGGCGTACCTGTCCAACCCCGGCGAGCTGACGACCTTCGGGGACGGCAGCGGCACCGGTGTGAACGTCAGCCGGATCGACGCCGCCGCGACAGCCGGGGCGAAGCCCTTCGTGGACACCTTCGACGGTGCTCCGGCGGGCGGCGACGACGGCCTGAACGACGACCTGAGCGCCCGCCAGCCGACCCTGGTCTCGGCCAACTACACGGCGGTGTCCGGCACCAAGGGCCTGGCCGCGACACCCCCGGCGGGTTCGGTGCGGGTCAACAGCCCCGCCGCGCCCAACGTGCTGTCCTTCCCGCAGGGCACCGCCGCCGTCCGGCTGGGCAAGCCCGTCACCGCGGACCTGTCCGGCTCCTACACGGTGCAGGCCCGGCTGACCCCGGCCGTCGGCCGCACCAGCGGCACGGACGCCGCGACCCTGCTGGTCAGCAACGCCTCCGGCGCCACCGGCGCGGTGGACACCGACGACGTCGCCCTCGGGCTCAGGCTCCAGGCCGACGGCACGCTCAAGCTCTACCAGGGCGGTACGCCGCTGCCGTTGCTGAGCGGCGCCGTCCCGGCCGGCTCCGGCACCCACGACGTCGCACTCACCCTCGCGGGCGGTGCCGCCCGGCAGGCCGTCGTCACCGTGGACGGCACCACGGTCTTCGCCGGCCAGACCCCGGCCGGCCTGCCCCGGGACGGCTACCTGCACCTCGGCGCGCAGCACAGCACCCCCGGCACCGTCACCACCGCCGACGACCTGCGGGTCAGCATGCTCGGCGGGCTGGACTACTACGGCTACTTCGACGTCATGGACCCGGACCAGTTCAACAACAACGTCGACCACAGCGCCGAGCTGTTCCCCTGGACGAACATGAACAGCTTCGTCGGCCAGGACCTCACCGATCCGCGCTACGCCGGCTTCCTGGACTACTGCCGCCCCGCCTCCTGCGTCATCGACGTCAGCAAGCAGGTCGCGGTGCCCACGCCGACCTGGCCGGTGAGCACGCCCAACCCGGACGCCCCGGCGGCGCTGGCCGGGCTGGCCGCCCGGATCGGCGCCAACCTGGACAAGCTCTCCGCGATCTACACCCTGGACGAGCCCTACTACCACGGCTTCGACGCCGGCCAGGTGCAGACCCAGGTCAACCAGGTCCGGGACGCCTTCCCCGGCAAGATGCTGGCCTACACCACGGACACGGCGCACCTGACCTCGCCGGTGCCGAGCGGCGTCGACCTGGTCGGCTTCGACGACTACTGCCCCGGCCGCGGCACCCTGGAACAGGAACTGGCCGCGTTGCAGGGCGCCCTGGCCTCGCCCGACCAGCACCTGGTGATGTTCCCGGAGTCGTTCAGCAAGAACATGGGGGCCTGCGGGACGGCCCCGGACGCGCAGATCGCCGCCAACAACGCCGACTACCGCGCCATCGCGGCCCAGCACCCCCGGGTCGTCTACCTCCAGAACTTCCGCTGGCTCAACTCCCAGCAGGGCGCCGACTGGCCGCTCACCACCCAGCGCCAGCGCGCCATCGGCACGGCGGTCATCAACGCCACGCCGACCCCGGCGGCCTCCGGCGTCGGCATCTACCGGCCCGGTGACCGCAGCGTCAGCGAGAACAGCCACAACGACGTCTTCCTCGGCGGCTCCGGCACCTCCCCGCTGTTCACCGACCCGGACGACGTCCCGCTGACCGGCCACTGGAACGGCCCCGGCACCGACACCATCGGCGTCTACCACCGGGCGACGTCCACCTTCGTGCTGTCCAAGGCCGACGGCACCACCAGCACGTACCGCTACGGCAACACCGGCGACCTCCCGGTGGTCGGCGACTGGAGCGGCACCGGCCGCACCACCATCGGCGTCTACCGGCCCGGCGACCAGACCTTCTACCTCAGCGACGACAACGCGAACCCCACCTACTCGCTCAAGTTCGGCAACCCCGGGTGGACCCCGCTGGTCGGCAACTGGAGCGGCAGCGGCCGCACCACCATCGGTGCCTACGACCCCGGCACCCGGACGTTCTACCTGCGTGACACCAACACGCCGGGCGGGCAGGCGGACCACACCTTCCAGTACGGCAACACCGGCGACATCCCGATCAAGGGCGACTGGGACGGAACCGGGACCGACACCGTCGGCGTCTACCGGCCCAGCGACCGGAGCTTCTACGGATCGGCCAAGGAGGGCACCCTGACCGTCTACGGCACCCGCTTCGGCAACTGGGGCGACCAGCCGCTGGTCGGCAACTGGGGCTGAGCGTTCGTAGGCTGAACGGCGGGCCCGGCCGGCCGGCACCGGTCGGCACCGGTCGGGCCCGTACGGAGCAGCGCGACGGGACAAGGGCGCCGGGGTGCGCGGAAGGGGGCGGGGTGAGCGGAAGGTTCGGCTGCGCGGAGTGCTACGGCGAGGACCCGGAGGCGGTGTGGGCGCGCCAGCGGGAGGGCTTCGCGTACGAGGCGGCGGTGGTGGCCGACCCGCACTTCTCGGTGTCCATCCGCCGCTGCCTGGCCTGCGCGCAGCGGTTCGGCTGGATCCGCACCGAGTTCACGAACTGGTCGGGCGGTGACGACGCCTCCTACCTGACGGTCGTGCCGCTCACCGGCCAGGAGTCCACCGCCCTGGCCGTCGGCACGCTGGCCCCGCTCGACCTCGGCACCCTCGGCGAGGGCCGCCGCCACCTGCACCACGACCGGCCGAGCAGCGGCCCGGCGCGGCTGCACTGGGCCACCGGGCCGTTCCCGGTGGAGGAAGGCCACTGATCCTGACCGACCCTGCCGCGGGGAGCGGTGCGGGCGCGGTGAACGCGCGGTCCGGCACGGTGAGGCGCGGGCTTCGAGACTCCTCGAAGCCCGCGCCGACGTGTTGATCGGCTGTCTACCGGCTGCTGCGAAGGTGCGGGCGCTGGAGTCCCACGTGAGCAAGGAGCAGGGAAGTGTTGCGAACCATGGTGGCCCGTACCGCGGTTGTCGGTGCGGTGGTGTTGGCGGGGGTGTCCGGGCTGTTCGCCGTGGCGGCGGGGGATCCCGCACGGCACGGCTCGCCGGCCGCACCGCCGTCGGCCTGCGGGGGGTCGGCGGACGTGCAGTGCCTGGCGAGCAAGATCGCCTGGAACGGAACGGGGCTGGTCATCCGGCTGAGGTGACGGACCCGTCGGCGGTGGCGAGGGCCGTGAGCAGCGACCGGGCGTCGGCGGACTCCGGGGCACCCAGGCCGCTGAGCAGTCGGTGCGCCTGCGCCGCGTGAGTGCGGGCGGCGGGGTGGTCGCCGCGGGCGGTCACCGCATGGGCCAACACCAGGTGGGCGAGGGCGCGTTCGCGCTGTCGCCCACCTCGCGTGGCGAGCCGGAGGGCCTCGGTCGCCTCCTCGACGGCCTCCTCGACCCGCCCGAGCAGGCGCAGCACCTCGGCCAGGCGGCTGCGGGCCGCCGACTCTCGGTCCAGGTCCCCGGCGGGGCCCGCGCGGTCGACGCAGGCGCGCAACTGGGCGGCGGCGTCGTCGAGTCGGCCCAGCTCCCGGTGGGCCAGGCCGAGGACGTAGTGCACGTAGGCGGTCATCGCGGCGTCGGCGGTGCCGTCGGGTTCGGCGAGGAGCCGCCCGCAGGTCGCCGCGGCCTCCTCGGCGTGACCCGTGCGGATCCGGGACAGCGCCGCGTTCGCGGTGCTCGCCACCTCGCCCGAACGGTGGCCGAGGTGGCGGGCGAGGGCCGCCGCCTGGTCGAAGGCGGCGATCGCCTCCTCGTGCCGGGCCTGGGCCTGGGCGATCAGGCCCAGGTCGTTGAGGGCCTGCCGCAGCACGGCCGGGTCGCCCGCGTCCTGGCAGGCCCCAGCCGCCCGGCGGGCCTGCTCGGCGGCCTCGGCCAGCCGGGCCCGGCCCAGCAGGACGGTGCCGAGGAGGAACCGGGCACGGCCCTCGGCGGCGCGGTCGCCGGTGTGGAGCGCGGTGGCGACGAGGAGGCGGGCCGCCTCCTCCGCCCGCCCGGCGACGGCACCCAGGCCGAGGGGGCTCAGGGCGATCAGCAGGTCGACGGCCGAGCGCAGGGTGGCGGAGTCCGGGTCGAGGGTGGCGAGGGCTGCGGCGAGCGCGACGGCGGCGGGCGTCTCGGACCGGGCCCAGCGGCGGGCCTCCGGCAGGTCCGCGAAGACCGGGTGGGGCGCCGGTGCACCGAACACGTCGGCGACCGGGTCCCCGGGGACGGCGAGGGCGAAGGCCGTACGGGCGTGAGCGAGGAGCAGGGCCAGCAGGCGGTGGTGGGCGGTGCTGCGTTCGGTCGGGTCGAAGTGCAGGGACGTCCGGCGGGCGAAGGCCCGTACCAGGTCGTGGAAGCGGTAGCGGCCGGGGCCCGTCGACTCCAGCAGGGCCTGGTCCACCAGCGCCTCGGCGAGGTGCTCCGTTTCGTGCTCCGGCAGGTCGAGCACGGCGGCCGCCGAAGCCAGGCCGATGTCCGGTTCCACCCAGGCGAGTCGGCGGAAGGCTGTCGCCAGGGGCGGGGGGAGGAGACGGTAGCTGAGCTCGAAGACCTGCTCGGCGAGCCCCTCCCGGTCCTCGGCCAGGCTGCGGAGGAGGTCGGCGATCGGCTGGTCCGGGGTGGCGGCGAGCCGGGCGGCGGCGATTCGCAGGGCCAGCGGGAGGCGGCCGCAGGCCTCGACCAGGTGCTCGGCGTCGGAGTGCTGGGCGGATCGCCGGGCGAGGCCGATGACCGAGTCCAGGAGGCCGATCGCCTCCTGGCGGCTGAACACGTCCAGGGCGATGCGCAGGACGGACGGGACGCCGGGCAGCGCGGTGCGGCTGGTGACGAGGACGGCGCAGTCGGAGGAGCCGGGGAGGAGAGGCTGGAGCTGGGCGTCGTCACGGGCGTTGTCGAGCAGGATGAGCAGTTGCTTGCCGGTGGTGACGGTACGGAAGAGCGCGGACCGGCCCGCGAGGTCCTGGGGCACGGCGGACGGGCGGATGCCGAGGGTGGTCAGGAAGTCGGCGAGGACGTCGGAGGCGCTCGCGGGGACGAGGTCGGCACCCCGGAGGTCGGCGTAGAGGCGGCCGTCCGGGAAGTCCGGGCGCAGGGCGTGGGCGGCGCGCACGGCGAGGGCGGTCTTGCCGACGCCGGCCATGCCGGTGACGGTGACCAGGCGCAGGCCGGTGCTGGTGCGGTCGGTGAGGGCGCGGGCGATGTCGGCGACGTGGGCCTGGCGGCCGGTGAAGTGGGGAGGGGAGGAGGGGAGTTGGTCCGGGTCCAGCTCGTGGCGGAGGGCGGTGATCTCGGGCCCTGGCTCGATCCCGAGGTGCTCGACCAGGCGGGCGTGGAGGGCGTCGTGGACGGCGCGGGCCTCTGCGGTGCGGCCGCTGCGGTGCAGGGTGCGGATGAGGAGGGCCTGGAGGCGTTCGCGGAACGGGTGTTCGGCGGCGAGTGCTGCCAACTCCGGTAGCTGGTCGGCGGAGTGGTCGAGGGCAAAACGCTCCTCCTGGAGGGTGAGGCGGAGCTCGGAGAGGCGCTGGCGTTCGCGCTCCATGAGGGGGCCGGGCAGGTCGGCGAGCGGCTCGCCGCGCCAGAGGGCGAGGGCGTTCGAGAGGTGGGCCTGGGCCTGCTGCGGGTGCTTCCCGGCGAGTTCGTGGAGCTGCCTGACCCGCCAGAGATCGACGTGGTGGGGATCGATCGCCAGCCGGTAGCCACCGGATTGGGAGAGCAGGAGCGAAGGCTTCTCGCGTACGGGCTCAAGGAGCTTGCGTAGCTGGGAGATGTACGAGCGGAGGGCGACGACGGGAGATCCGGGCGGTTCGTCGCCCCATAAGTCGTCGGTCAGTTGGTCGATCGCCACGACGGAGTTCGGCCGCAGGAGGAGCGCGACCAGCACCGCCCGCTGCCGAGGCGCCCCCAGCTCGACGGTCGTATCGGCGCGCTGCACCCGCAGCGCGCCGAGTAAGGCGAACTCCAGCGGAGCTGGATCGGCGCCCGGCCGCATGGCGTTCCCCCTGTGGGCCGACGGAATCAGACGGAGCCGAACTCGCCGGACTTGATGCCGGTGATGAAGGACTCCCAGGCGTCCGTCCCGAAGGCGAGCTGCGGGCCGTCGGGGTCCTTGCTGTCGCGGACGGGGAGGACCCCGGGGAGACCGGGGGCGACCTCGATGCAGTTGCCACCGCCATTGCTGTACGAGGACTTCATCCAGGAGGCGGGCGTGGCAGTCGCGATGGGGAACATGGCGTCGAGCTCCTTGAGACGCTTGCGGACGAGACTCAGTGTGTCCGCAACTGAGAGGGCTTGGGTCTGGAGCCAATCGTAAGTCCTTACGAGGGAACGGATCTCGCTCTCGTCGTCACGCTCGACGTAACCGCGTTGGATGGTCTCTAGATATGCCATCCACGCCCCGTCCGGGGCGGACAGAAGCATGAACGGCCAGGTCGTTGGGAGGTCTGCGCCGAGGCTGGACGGCGCGATCTGCAGCTTGACATGCGGGAGGCTGGCCACACTCTCCAGTCGACGCAACTGTTCGGCCATGACGAAGGGGCCGCCAACGGGCCGAAGGCAGCTCTCCTCCATCACAACATGGAATGAGGGAGCGGGTTCCCGGTAGATGACGGCCTGCCGAGCCATGCGCACGTTCAGGCGTTCGCTGACCTTGTCCGGAGTGATCTCCCCACGTCGGGCTGCGGCGTTGATGAGCGCGGAGGCGTAGCCCCGGGTCTGGAGCAGTCCGGGAATGACGTTCAGCTCGTAGATCTTGAAAGCGGTGGCCTTGCCCTCGTGTTCGAGGTAGGCGAGGAATCCGCCGATCAAGGTGCTGCTCTTCGTGCTCCAGTACAGGAGTTCAAGCGCTCCACACGTGTCGAGCACCTTGTCGGCCCGCCGGAGGAGCTTGAGCGGGGCGGGGCGCTCTCCTGTTTCGATCAGGGAGATCAGCGAGTCGCTGTAGTTGATCAGCTTTCCGAGCTCGACCTGCGTGAGGCCCCTCGCCTTGCGGAAGCGGCGCAGCTGTTCGCCGATTGCCTCGTTCGGAGTAGGGGTCTGCTCAAGCTCCTGCTGCGCCATGGTCATCACGCCATTCCACAATGCTGGCTGTCAAAGTGAACCTCTTCCGATGCTAGGCGCAATTGGCCACCCTTGGTGAGGAGTTAGCAACAGAGAGGAGTTATTCCGTGGATATGACTAACGCTCAATCTGGCGAAAGCATCATCCTCCAGCGGAGCTTCCCGCCCTGCCGGTGTCCCCGGTGTGGCGATTCCATCCCGGAGGCGGGGCTGGCCGACCACGCCATCGCCCCGGCGGCGCCGCCCGCGCGGCGGGTGGCGCCGCCGTGCGAGCCCTACCGGCCCTCCGTCCTCGGCGAGCGGGTCTTCGACGTCCGTTCCGGCCGCTGGGCCGCCTTCATGGGGTGGCAGCACGGGAGCGCCTTCCTCCGGCCTCTCGGTGGGGGCATCGAGTGGGACACCGAAGCGCGTTGGATCACGAACACCGAACTGTGAGATGCCCGATGAGCAGCATGATCAACAAGATCACGGCCGAGGACCGGCGCGACGCGGCCGACATTCTCGACGACCTCCAAGCCGTCCTGAACGCCGCCGAGATCAAACTCCCCTCCCTCGGCATCGACTGGCGCCTCGTCAAGGAGACCGGCGTTCTCCTGATCGACCTGGGCTCCGCCCGGCCGGACGTCATCGAGCGGCTGGTCGTCGTCCTCCGCAGGGGTATGCGACCCTAGCCACCGCCGGTGTGATCACCATCGGCAGCTTTCTGCTCGCCGGGGCCGTCGTCCTCGCGATTCCCGGCGACATATCCCCGGCGGCCGACGCGCTGGTGTTCGTCCTCGTCTTCCTCGCCATCTCCACCGGTGGATTCTCCATCGCCGCAGGATGGTTGAGGGTACGCAGTTAGCAATGGCTCGGGCTTCGAGCGCCGCTCGAAGCCCGAGCCTGTGCTCATGCGCCCGGGGTGTCCTCCTCCGCCGTGAGGAGGGCCAGCAGGCCGGGGAAGCGCTGTTCGAGGTCGGCCCGGCGGAGGGTGGCCATCCGGCTGTTGCCCCGGTCGACCTGGCGGATCAGGCCGGCTTCGCGCAGGGTGCGGAAGTGGTGGGTGACCGTCGCCTTGCTGACCGGCAGCGCGAAGGAGCTGCAGGTTCGGGCCTCGCCGTCGGGTCCGGCGGCCAGTTCCCGGACCACGCGCCGCCGTAGGGGGTCGGCCAGGGCGCTCAGCACCTTGCCGAGCTGGATCTCCGTGGGCGCGGGGTGTCCCTCGTCGTCGGGCATCGCGGTCACCTCCAAGGTATGGCTTGCATCGTACCTCGGGGCGGCTCTACCGTACGAGAGGTACGACGCACGTCGTACCTACTTCGTACCTACTGGATCGGAGACCCCCTGTGGACCAGCCCTTCACCCTCGTCGGCCTCGCCCGCCCCAAGCCCGAGCGCGCGGAGGAACTGCGCCGGCTCCTGCTCTCCTTCGTCGAGCCCACGCGCCGGGAGCCCGGCTGCCTCGAGTACCACTTCCACGAGGACCGGGACGAGCCGGGCGCCTTCGTCTTCTACGAGGCCTGGCGGAGCCAGGAGGACCTCGACGCCCACCTCGCCCTCCCGCACCTCCGGGATTTCTGGGAGCACCGAATGGACTACCTGGAGCGGGACTTGGAAATCCGCTACCTCACCATGCACAGCCCGTACCGGCCGGCTCCGCGAGTGGGGGCGAACGAGGGGGAGCAGCGCGCTCAGACGCCGTTGAGGGCGTAGCTGCGGAAGGTGGCCAGCAGCGGCAGCACCTCGGTCTTGTTGGGGTCCTCGGTCACGGCCCGCATCGCGTCGATGACGGTGTGGGCGATGACCTTGGTGACGGTGAGGTCGTCGGCGGCGGTGACCGTGCCCCAGGCCTTGAGGGTCTGGGTGAGCAGGGCGCTCATCCGGGCGCCGATGTTGGCGCTGACGGCGTCCGAGAGCTCGGCGATCTCCTCGTCGCTCATGCTGGACCGCAGCCCGAAGGCCAGTGCCATCAGCGTGTCCATCGCGTGCTCGCCGTACGCGGCGACCAGCGCCGGCAGCGACTGCTCCCCGGCCGCGCCCGCCGCGAGGGCGACCAGCGCCTCGTCGTCGTCCTTCCAGGCCGCCTCCAGGGCGGCCAAGGCCCGGAGGGCCTCGTCCATGCTCAGCCCGTCTGTCATGTGGGCAACCTAATGAGCATCCGGTGCCCGAATCTGCAATTCGGGCACCAGGATCACTCCATCGAGCGAAGTCAGGGCCGTTCCGGCCGGTGGACGTGTGCGAAGTGCTCCGCGTTCCAGCGGCCGCCCAGTTCCGGGGCCAGGGAGGCGACGGCCAGGGCCGCGAAGTCCTCGGCCGAGCCGGCCCGTTCCGGCAGGGCGCCGAGCAGCGGGGCGCCGGCCGAGCGGGGCAGGTCGGCGAGGTTGCAGCGTTCGGCGAGGCCGGGCTCGGCGGGCCAGGAGCCGACGACGACGCCGGCGAGCGGGAGTTCGCGGGCGGCCAGGGCCTCGGCCGTGAGCGAGACGATGTTGAGGGTGCCCAGGCCGGCGGAGGCGATCAGCAGCACCTCGGCGCCGAGGCCCGCCTCCCGTACGGCCCGGGCCTGGTCGGCCAGCGTGCGGCCCTCGTCGTCGTAGCGGACGAGCAGGCCGCCCGCGCCCTCGACCAGCACCAGGTCGTGGGTGGCGGCGAGGTCGGCGACCTCGGCGACCACCTCGGCGGGGGAGAGGTAGGGCATCCCGGCCCGCCGGGCGGCGGTGTCGGGGGCCAGCGGCTCGGGGTAGCGCACCAGCTCACGGACCGTCAGTTCGCCTGCCAGGCGCCGCACTTCGGCGGCGTCGCCCGGCTCGTCCGGTGCGACGCCGGTCTGTCCGGGCTTGAGCACGGCGACCTTCCGGCCGTCGTGCAGCGCGGCCGAGGCGAGGGCCGCGGTGGCGACGGTCTTGCCGACGTCCGTGTTGGTGCCGGTCACGAAGAGGATGCGCGCGGTCATCCGGCCACCGCCGCGGCGGTCACTGCGGCAGCGATGCGTGCCACGTCCTCGTCCTCCGTCACGTAGGGGGGCATGGTGTAGATCAGGTCCCGGAACGGGCGCAGCCAGACGCCCGCCCGGGCGGCGGCCTCGGTGGCCGCCGGGACGTCCACCGGGTGGTCCAACTGCACGACGCCGATGGCGCCTTGGACCCGTACGTCGCGTACGCCCGGCAGGTCAGTGGCCGCCGCGAGGCCGTCCCGCAGGCCGCCCTCGATGCGCTTGACCTCGACCGCCCAGTCCTGCCCGAGCAGCAGGTCCAGCGAGGCGTTGGCGGCCGCGCAGGCCAGCGGGTTGCCCATGAAGGTCGGGCCGTGGGCGAGCACGGGCATCTCGCCGCGGCTGATGCCGTCGGCGACCTCGCCGGTGCACAGCGCGGCGGCCAGGGTGAGGTAGCCGCCGGTGAGCGCCTTGCCGAGGCACATCACGTCGGGGGAGACGCCCGCGTGGTCGGCGGCGAACAGGGCGCCGCTGCGGCCGAAGCCGGTGGCGATCTCGTCGAAGACCAGCAGCACGCCGTGCCGGTCGCAGAGTTCGCGCAGCATCCGCAGGTAGGCGGGGGAGTGGAACTGCATGCCGCCCGCGCCCTGGACCACCGGTTCGACGATGACGGCGGCCAGCTCGTCGGCGTGACGGACCATCAACTCCTCGAACTGCGCCGCGTATGCGGGGTCGAGCGGGGCGTCGAAGCCGGCCGGCGGCTGCGGGGCGAAGAGCTGCCCGGGCAGCACCCCGCCCCACAGGTGGTGCATCCCGCCGTCGGGGTCGCAGACCGACATCGGGTGGAAGGTGTCGCCGTGGTAGCCGCCGCGCCAGGTCAGCAGTCGGCGCTTCTCGGGCCGGCCGGTGGACTGCCAGTACTGGAGGCACATCTTCATCGCGACCTCGACCGCGACCGAGCCGGAGTCGGCGAGGAAGACGTGCTGGAGCGGCTCCGGGGTGATCTCGACCAGGCGGGCGGCCAGCCGCACGGCGGGCTCGTGGGTGAGCCCGCCGAACATCACATGGCTCATCCGCCCCAGCTGCTCGCGCACCGCCTTGTCCAGCACCGGGTGCCGGTAGCCGTGGATCGCCGCCCACCAGGAGGACATGCCGTCGACCAGTTCGCGCCGCCCGCCCGCGACGGGCTCCACCAGACGCAGGCGGACGCCCGAGGCGGATTCGACCACGTACGGGGTGACGGTGCCGGGCATCGGCCCGTACGGGTGCCAGACGTGCGCCCGGTCGAGGGCGAGCAGCGTGTCCGCGGACAGCTGGGACATGGTGAGATCGCTCCGGAGTGTGCGGGAGGGTCAGGCGTTGGGCGCGAGTTCGGTGCCGGCGCCGCGGCGGCGGACCTTGACCAGGTCCTCGCGCAGCCCGTCGTTCGTGCCCTCCACGGCTGCGGCCGGGGCCGATGCAGCGTCGGTGTCGTGCGCGTGCCCGCCGCACGGCCCGCAGCCGCCGCCGCTGCCGCAGGCCGAGGCCGCGGTGCCGCACCCGGAGCCGGAGGCGGCGGCAGCGGCCACGTCGGCGCGGTGGCGGGGCAGGGTGGCCTCGCCCGCGCCCTCGACCTCGAAGCCCGCGTCCTTGATCATGTCGAGGTCGGCCTGCCCGGCCTGGCCCTCGCTGGTCAGGTAGTCGCCGAGGAAGATCGAGTTGGCGATGTGCAGGCCGAGCGGCTGCATGGTGCGCAGGTGGACCTCGCGGCCGCCGGCGATCCGCACCTCGGTGTCGGGGTTGACGAAGCGGACCATCGCCAGGATGCGCAGGCAGCGCTGCGGGGTGAGGTTCCACTCCTTGGCGAGCGGGGTGCCCTCGAAGGGGATCAGGAAGTTGACCGGGACGGAGTCCGAGCCGAGCTCGCGCAGCGCGAACACCACGTCGACCAGGTCCTCGTCGGTCTCGCCCATGCCGGCGATCAGGCCGGAGCAGGCGGACAGGCCGGCGCCGTGCGCCTTCTGCACCGTGTCGACCCGGTCCGCGTAGGTGTGGGTCTTGGTGATGGTCCCGTAGGTGTTCTCGGAGGTGTTGAGGTTGTGGTTGTAGGCGTCGGCACCGGCCGCCTTGAGCCGCTCGGCCTGGTTGTCGGACAGCAGGCCGAGGCAGACGCAGATCTCGACCTCGGGGTCGGCGTCCTTGATGGCGGCCATGGTGTCGGTGACCCGGTCGATGTCACGGTCCGTCGGGCCGCGGCCGCTGGCGACCAGGCAGACCCGCTTGGCGCCGCCGGCCACCCCGGCGCGGGCGGCGTCGGCGGCCTGGTCCGGCTTGAGCCAGGTGTACTTGAGGATCTCGGCCTTGGACCCGAGCCGCTGGGAGCAGTAGGAGCAGTCCTCGGGGCAGAGTCCGCTCTTGAGGTTCACCAGGTAGTTGAGCTTGACCCGGCGGCCGAACCAGCGGCGGCGCACCTTGCCGGCCGCGGCGACCACGTCGAGCAGCTCGTCGTCGGTGGTGGCGAGGACGGCCAGGGCCTCCTCGCGGGTCGGGACTTCGCCGCGCAGGCCCTTGGCGGTGAGGGTATCGAGCAGATCCATGGGGCCGATCCTGCCTGCTGGCGCTCGAATGGCGCCAGAGCAAACCCACCAGAAGATCCCCGGAAGGATGTGCCGATTGCCACAGTGTCGAAGCTCACGGCGTCGGCGCTGGTCACGCGCTTGACGGCGGCGCCGAAGGGCGGTTACCGGCGGGTAGGTCGGAGGTGGGGCGGAGGCGGGGTCGAGGGTGGGGTCGGGGGTGGGGCGGGCGAAGATCGACAAGCCCCCGACCCCGTGACCGGCGCCACTCGGCGGGTGCTTAGAATCTGCGCCATGACCACGCAGGGGGAGCGCACCCCGACTCCGGGAGAGGGCCAGGACGGCCGGGCAGGACAGCGGACCGGCGGGGGAGCCGAGGGGGCCGTCGGCACCGGGCGCAGGCGCGGCCTGCGGCTGAACGGCCGCCGGGCGGTCGGCTGGGTCGCCGTGGTCGGCGTGGTCGCGGCCGGCGGATGGATCATCACCCGCGAGACGCCCGGCGACTACATACCCGGCCTGGGCCCGTCCAAGGCGGATGCCACCCGCACGCCCCCCGTGGTCGGCGCCCCGCCGCCCGTCACCGACCCCGAGGGCCTCAACGCCGACAACCTCTTCCCCGCCCAGCGCCCGGTCGAGGTCGCCGGCTACAAGGCTCGGCGCAACGGCATCCGGCAGGGTGAGAAGTGCGACGAGGTGCTCCAGGACCGCACCCAGGAACTGCTCAAGGACACCGGCTGCCAGGCCTATCTGACGGTCAGCTTCACCGGCGTCGACCGCCCGGTGCTCTCCAGCGTCACCCTGCTGCGCTTCGCCGACCAGTCCACCGCCGCCAGGGCCGCCGACACCCTGCGGGGCAAGCCCGGCGCGGTCGCCTTCATCCTCGCCGACACCACCATCGCGCCCGCGCAGTCCGGCGGCGGCAAGCCGGGCGGCGAACCGCGGATCGAGGCCGTCGGCCACTACGTGACCGTCACCAGCTCCCGCGCCGGCGACGCCCGCCCGACCGGCAGCCCCGCCGCGGGCACCCCCGCGGCGACCACCCCGGCGCCCGGCGCCCCGGGCACCGGCGTCGAACCGAACCTGGACGAGGCCACCCGCGCGCTGTCGTACGCGGCGGGGCAGCCGTTCGTCTGGATGCAGCCGTAGCACGGCGGTGTGACGAACGGCCAGGGGCCCGGTGCGACGCGCGCCGGGCCCCTTCGCCGTCCGAGCGGCCGTCAGCCGCCGAGCCGGTCCACCGCCGTCAGCCGTCGAGCCGGTCCACCGCCGTGACCCGCACCACGGCCCGGCCCTCCTCGTCCGAGCCGTACAGGTCGACCTCGGCGCTGATGCCCCAGTCGTGGTCGCCCTCCGGGTCGTCGAAGATCTGCCGGACCTTCCAGGCGGAGTCCTCCTCCTCGATGATCAGCATCTTCGGGCCGCGCGCGTTCGGACCGGTGCCCAGGTCGTCGTACTCGTCCCAGTAGCCGTCCATGGCGTCCGCCCAGCGGTCCGCGTCCCAGCCGTACTCGCCGTCCAGCTCGCCGAGTTCGTCCCAGCGCTCCAGCGCGCACAGCTCCACCCGGCGGAACATCTCGTTGCGCACCAGCACCCGGAAGGCCCGGGCGTTCGCCGTCACCGGCGCCGGCTTGTCGTCCAGGGTGACCTCGGCGGTGGCCGCCTCGGTCGGGTTGGCCAGCTGCTCCCACTCGTCCAGCAGGCTGGAGTCGACCTGGCGGACCAGCTCGCCGAGCCAGGCGATGACGTCCTTCAGGTCGTCGGTCTTCACGTCCTCGGGGACGGTCTGCTCCAGCGCCTTGTACGCCCCGGCCAGGTAGCGCAGCACGATGCCCTCGGTGCGGGCGAGTTCGTAGAAGCCGACGTAGTCCGAGAAGGTCATCGCCCGCTCGTACAGGTCGCGCACCACGGACTTCGGCTGGAGCTGGTGGTCTCCGATCCACGGGTGCGCCCGGCGGTACACCTCGTACGCGTGGGTGAGCAGCTCCTCCAGCGGCTTCGGGTAGGTGATCTCCTGGAGCCGCTCCATCCGCTCCTCGTACTCGATGCCGTCCCGCTTCATCTCGCCGACGGCCTCGCCGCGTGCCTTGTTCTGCTGGGCGGCGAGGATCTGGCGCGGGTCGTCGAGGGTCGCCTCGACCACCGAGATGACGTCCATCGCGTACGCGGGGGAGGTGGGGTCGAGCAGTTCGAAGGAGGCCAGCGCGAAGGTGGACAGCGGCTGGTTGAGCGCGAAGTTCTCCTGGAGGTCCAGGGTCAGGCGGACGATCCGGCCCTCCGCGTCCGGCTCCGGCAGCCGCTCCACCACGCCGCCCTCCAGCAGCGAGCGGTAGATCGCGATCGCGGTGCGGATGTGCCGGCGCTGGGCCGCCTTGTCCTCGTGGTTGTCGGTGAGCAGCTTGCGCATCGCCTCGAAGGCGTTGCCCGGGCGGCCGATCACCGACAGCAGCATCGCGTGGCTCACCTTGAACCGGGAGACCAGCGGCTCCGGGTCGGCGCCGATCAGCTTCTCGAAGGTCTCCTCCGTCCAGCCGACGAAGCCCTCCGGCGCCTTCTTCCGCACCACCTTGCGCTTCTTCTTCGGGTCGTCCCCGGCCTTGGCGACCGCCTTGTCGTTCTCGATCACGTGCTCCGGCGCCTGGGCCACGACCTGGCCCACGGTGTCGAAGCCGGCCCGGCCCGCGCGCCCGGCGATCTGGTGGAACTCGCGGGCGCGCAGGATGCGCACGCGCTGGCCGTCGTACTTGGACAGGGCGGTGAACAGCACCGTGCGGATCGGCACATTGACGCCCACACCGAGCGTGTCCGTCCCGCAGATCACCTTCAACAGGCCCGCCTGGGCGAGGCGTTCGACCAGCCGGCGGTACTTCGGCAGCATGCCCGCGTGGTGCACGCCGATGCCGTGGCGGACGAAACGCGACAGGTTGCGGCCGAACTTGGTGGTGAAGCGGAAGCCGCCGATCAGCTCGGAGATGGCCTCCTTCTCCGCCTTCGAGCACATGTTGATGCTCATCAGCGACTGGGCCCGCTCCACCGCTTCCTTCTGGGTGAAGTGCACGACGTAGACCGGCGCCTGGCCGGTCTGCAGCAGCTCCTCCAGGGTGTCGTGCAGGGTGGTGCGGCGGTACTCGTAGAACAGCGGCACCGGGCGGGTCGCGTTGCGCACCACCGTGGTCGGCCGGCCGGTGCGGCGGGTCAGGTCCTCCTCGAACCGGCGCACGTCGCCCAGCGTCGCCGACATCAGCAGGAACTGCGCCTGCGGCAGCTCCAGCAGCGGGATCTGCCAGGCCCAGCCGCGGTCCGGCTCGGCGTAGAAGTGGAACTCGTCCATGACGACCTGGCCGATGTCCGCCCGGGCACCGTCGCGCAGCGCGATCTGCGCCAGCACCTCGGCCGTGCAGCAGATGATCGGCGCGGTCGGGTTGACGCTGGCGTCACCCGTCATCATGCCGACCTGCTCGGTACCGAACATCTTCACCAGGTCGAAGAACTTCTCCGACACCAGCGCCTTGATCGGCGCGGTGTAGAAGGTCCGCTGCCCCTCCGCCAGCGCCGCGAAGTGCGCACCCGCCGCCACCAGGGACTTTCCCGAGCCGGTCGGCGTCGCCAGGATGACGTTGTTCCCGGAGACCAGCTCGATCAGCGCCTCCTCCTGCGCCGGGTACAGCGTGATCCCGCGCTCCTCCGCCCAGGCCGCGAAGGTCTCGTACAGCGCATCGGGAGTGGCGGGCTTCGGCATCAGATCAAGGAGGGTCACCGGGCTATCTTGCCTGCTCGCCGCCACCCCCGGCAAAGCCTCCGGGCGGCCGGCGGCCGGGCCCCGGTTGTCACGACCGGCCAGTGGGCCGCGCCGATCATGTGCCGAGTGGCACATTGATCCCCGTTCGCGGGGCGTGTCAGAGTGCCGGACATGGCCCTCCCCCTCGCCTCCCAGCCCCGCCCCGCTGTCGCGCCCGACGCGCTCGACGCCGCGCCCGACGCCGGGCCCGCCCCCGCGCACGTCTTCGACTGGCTCGACGAGGCCGCCGCGCTGCGCGCCGACGCCGGGCTGACCCGCACGCTGCGCAGCCGGCGCGCGGAGGACGCGGTGCTGGACCTCGCGGGCAACGACTACCTGGGGCTGACCAGGCACCCGGCGGTGACCGGGGCCGCGGCGGAGGCCGCGCTGCGGTGGGGCGGGGGGTCGACCGGGTCCCGGCTGGTGACCGGGACGACCGCGCTGCACACCGAACTGGAGCGCGAACTCGCCGAGTTCTGCGGGGTCGAGGCCGCGCTGGTGTTCTCCTCCGGGTACACGGCCAACCTCGCCGCCCTCACCGCGCTGACCGACCCGGACACCCTGATCGTCTCCGACGCCTACAACCACGCCTCGCTGATCGACGGCTGCCGGCTGGCCCGCGCCGACGTCCACCGGGCCCCGCACAGCGACCCGGCCGCGGTCGCCGACGCGCTGGCCGCGCGGGAACAGCGGCGGGCGCTGGTGGTCAGCGACTCGGTGTTCTCGGTGGACGGCGACGCGGCGCCGCTGCGCGCACTCTCCGAGGCCGCCCGGAGCGGCGGGGCCGCCCTGCTGGTGGACGACGCCCACGGGCTGGGCGTGCTCGGCCCCGGCGGGCGCGGCGCACTGGCGGCCGCCGGGCTGGCCGGGCAGCCGGACACCGTCGCCACCGTCACCCTGTCGAAGTCGCTCGGCTCCCAGGGCGGCGCCGTGCTCGGCCCGCGCCGGGTCGTCCGGCACCTGACCGAGACGGCTCGCACCTTCATCTTCGACACCGGCCTCGCCCCGGCCGCCGCCGGCGCCGCCCTCGCCGCGCTGCGCCTGCTGCGCGCCGAGCCGGAGCGCGCCGAGCGCGCCCGCGAGGTCGCCCGCACCCTCGCCGCCCGCCTCACCGCCGCCGGCCTGCACGCCTGCCAGCCCGACGCGGCCGTGGTCTCGGTCCGCGCCCCGGGCCCGGAGGCCGCCGTCGCCTGGGCCGCCGACTGCCTGCGCGCGGGCCTCGCCGTGGGCTGCTTCCGGCCCCCGTCCGTCCCGGACGGCATCTCCCGCCTGCGCCTGACCGCCCGCGGGGACCTCACGGACCAGCAGATCGCCGACGCCGTCCGCACCATCGCCGACCTCGCCCCGGCGGGCGCCCGGATCGCATGACCGCCCGGCGGCCGGGGTCGACGGCGGCCCGGGGTTCGATCAGGGCGTGAGGTCGATGACCCGTACGGGCTGACCGGCCCACCGCGCGGGGTCGGTGGTGGCGACGACCGCGCCGGACGGACGGTCCGGGGTGGGCGCGGCGGCGTGGCGGGCGTGGGCCTGGGCCCAGGTGGTGTCACCGGCCACGGCCAACGCGGCCGAGAGGTCCAGATCGAGGACGGTGACGCCAGGAAGTGCCGCCAGGTGCTCGGCGGTGCCGGGCCGGGCGCGGTCGGCCTCCACCAGGGCGCACGCGGGTGCGTAGAGGTACCAGCCCGCCTCGGCGTGGGCGCGGTGGATGAGACGGGATGCCAGCAGGTTGCCGCGTCCGGCCGCGACCATGGCGGTGTCGTCGAGGACGACGTGCAGTTCGGTCACCGGATCTGCGCCTGGGCCAGGCGCCGGTCGAGTTCGGCGTCCAGTTGCCGGGTGTGGGCGGCGTCCGGGTCGTAGCCGTTCCAGGCCTTGAGGGCCGCGCGGGCCTGTTCCGCCCGCTCGGCCCGTTCGGCGGGGGTGAGCAGGGTCTCCGCGAGGTGGGCGAGGTAGGAGCGCAGCGAGAGGTGCTCGGCGGCCGCGATCTCGGCGAGTCTGTCGCGTGCTTCGACGGGGATTCGAACGTTGGCATCGGCCATGGGAGGCTCCCTTCGGTTGCCATCAGGGTACGGGTACGCACCCGTACCCGCCAAGCGGGTCGGCGTGTCACGGCTGCCCGAGGACCAGCAGGGCCTCGGCGCCGACCGGCCGGTAGTCGGCGGCCTGGAAGGCGCGGACGCTGGGGGCGTTGCCGGGGGCCTGCTGGGCCCAGACCACCTCGCCCTCCGGCAGCAGGTGGCGGGCGGCGGTGGCGAGGGCGCGGCCGAGGCCCCGGCCCCGGGCGTGCGGGTCGACCTCGACGGCGGTCTCCCAGCGGCCGGCCACGCCCCGGCCCAGGATGAGCACGCCGCCGTCCGCCTCGTACACTCGGACGTCCTCGCGGTAGCGCAACGCCCGTACCACGCGCGGGTGTTCGCGGTCCTCGACCGGGCTGAGCGGCAGCGGCGGCCCGCCCGGGAGGCGGTCGGCGACGGTGAGCAGGTCGATGTTGTTGACGGTCCGCCCGGTCCGCTCGGCGAAGGCGCTGAGGAAGGGCGGGCAGAGCGGGACGGACAGCGGGTCGCCCGGGGCGGCGGCGACGGCGGCGCGCACCCAGTCCGGGTCCTGGTCGGTGAAGACCACGGCGTGCGCGGCGAAGGAGACCACCCCGGCCTCGCGCGGCGAGGGCTGGGGTACCACCGTCACCGAGCCGTCCGGCGGCGGGAACACCCCGCCCGCCGCGTCCGCCAGGATCTCCCCCAGCCCCCGTGCACCCATGTCCGTTCCCTCCCTGGAAAGTTGTCCGGTCCAGTTGATCACCGCGGGCGGCGATACACCAGCAGGTACCGCCAGAACAGCAGCCGCCGCAGCCGGAAGCCGGGCAGGTGCCGGGTGGCGTACGCCCGGATGTCGGGGAGCGAGGTCTGCGGCATCGCGATCGGCGCCCGGACGGCCGGTGGTGGTGCGCCGCGTTCGCGCAGGTGGACGGCGAGGCGGCAGAGGGCGTTCACGGGGACGGCGGCCAGGCTGATCAGCCGGTCCCCGGGGGTGGTCTCGCGGTAGCAGCCCAGCACGACCAGGACCCCGCCGGGCGCGAGCGCCTCGCGCAGCCGGGCCAGGGTGTCCAGCGGCAGGTGGTGGAGGCTGGCCAGGCAGGAGATGAAGTCGTAGTGGCCGGGCGGCAGTTGGAGCGCGGTGAGGTCGCTCTGCCGGTAGTGGACGGCGGCCGGGGCGGAGGAGCCGCGCGCGGCGGCGAGGACGGCCTCGTCCCGGTCGACGGCGTCCACCTCCAGGCCCCGGCGGGCGAGCGCCCGGGCGAAGCGGCCGGTGCCGCAGCCGACGTCCAGGGCGCGGCGGGCGCCGGGCGGCACGGTGCGCAGCACGGACCGGTGGTAGTGGTCGTTGTGGTCGAAGGGCATCCGGTCAGACTACGAGGAGGCCAGGAGCCCAGGAGCCCAGGAGGCTAGACGGCCTTCTTCCGGGCCCGGCTGGGCTGCACCCGGGTCGGTTCGCCGGCGGCCTTGGGGTGGTCGGGCGGGTACGGGAGTTCGCCGAGGCCCTCGTCGTGCAGCTGCTTCTCGTACAGCTCCAGCAGGCCGTCCAGCCGGTACGCGTGGTCCGCCATCTCCGCGTTGGGGTCGCCGAGTTCGGCGAAGCGGGCGGGCACCGTCCGCAGGTCGAAGTCCTCGGGGGCGGCATCGTCGAGTTCGTCCCAGCGCAGCGGGGCGGAGGCGGTGGCGCGGGGGCGGGCGCGCAGCGAGTAGGCGGAGGCGATGGTGCGGTCGCGGGCCATCTGGTTGTAGTCGACGAAGATGCGTTCGCCGCGTTCCTCCTTCCACCAGGCGGTGGTGACCTTCCCCGGCATCCGCTGTTCCAGCACCCGGCCGAGCGCGATCACAGCGTGCCGCCCGTCGGTGAAGGTCCACTCGGGCACCAACGGGACGTAGACGTGCAGGCCGCGCCCGCCGGAGGACTTGGGCCAGCCGCGCAGCCCGTACTCCTCCAGCAGGGCGCGCAGTTCGTGGGCGGCGCGGACGGCGTCGTGGAAGTCGGTGCCGGGCTGCGGGTCGAGGTCGATGCGCAGTTCGTCGACGTGGTCGGTGTCGCCGCGCCGGACCGGCCAGGGGTGGAAGGTGAGGCAGCCCAGGTTGGCGGCCCACAGCACGGCGGCCGGTTCGGTGGGGCAGATCTCGTCGGCGGAGCGGCCGCTGGGGAACTCGATCCGGGCGGTGGGCAGCCAGTCCGGCAGGCCCTTGGGGGCGCGCTTCTGGTAGAAGAACTCGCCGTCGACCCCGTCGGGGAAGCGCTGGAGGGTGGTGGGCCGGTCGCGCAGCCCGTGCAGCACCCCGTCGGCGACGGCCAGGTAGTACTGGGCGACGTCCAGCTTGGTGAAGCCGCGCTCGGGGTAGTACACCTTGTCCGGGTTGGACAGCCGGACGGTGCGCCCGGCGACTTCCAGTTCGACGGCTGTGCCCATGCCTCTCACGCTAAGGGCGCCGCGCCCGGCGCGCGCCCCGGGGCGAACCGCGCCAGGCTGGGACGCATGGACCTGCCCGTGATGCCGCCGGTGGCCCCGATGCTCGCCAAGTCGGTGGCCAGGATCCCGACGGGGATGCAGTACGAGGCCAAGTGGGACGGCTTCCGCAGCATCGTGTTCCGCGACGGCGCCGAGGTGGAGCTGGGCAGCCGCACCGGCAAGCCGCTGACCAGGTACTTCCCCGAGCTGGTGGAGGCCTTCCGGCGGGAGCTGCCGCCGCGTTGCGTGCTGGACGGCGAGGTGGTGATCGCCCGGGAGGGGCGGCTGCGCTTCGAGGAGCTGCTGGAGCGGATCCACCCGGCGGCGAGCCGGGTGAAGCTGCTCGCGGAGCGGACGCCCGCCTCCTTCGTGGCCTTCGACCTGCTCGCCCTCGGTGACGACTCGCTGCTGGACGAGCCGCTGTCGGTGCGCCGCCCGGCCCTGGAGGCGGCGCTCGCGTGGGCCGCCGACCCGGTGTTCACCGCCCCGGCCTCGACCGACCCCGAGCTGGCGCAGAGCTGGTTCGCCGAGTTCGAGGGCGCCGGGCTGGACGGGGTGGTGGCCAAGCCGCTGGACCAGCCGTACCGGCCGGGCGAGCGGACCATGTACAAGATCAAGCACGAGCGCACCGCGGACTGCGTGGTGGCCGGCTACCGCGAGCACAAGAGCGGCCCGGTGGTCGGCTCGCTGTTGCTGGGCATCCACGACGACGAGGGCCGGCTCCAGCACGTCGGGGTGTGCGCTGCCTTCTCGATGGCGCGCCGCCGCGAACTGGTCGAGGAGCTGGCCCCGCTGAGGACGGACGACCTCGCCGAACACCCCTGGGGCGCCTGGGCGGAGGAGTCCGCGCACGCGGAGGGGCGGCTGCCGGGGGCGGTCAGCCGCTGGACCGGCGGCAAGGACCTGTCCTGGATCGCGCTGCGCCCCGAGCGGGTGGTCGAGGTGGCGTACGACCACATGGAGGGCAGCCGCTTCCGGCACACCGCCCAGTTCCGCCGCTGGCGGCCGGACCGCACTCCGGAGAGCTGCACCTACGCGCAGTTGGAGGAGCCGGTCTCGTACGACCTCGGCAAGGTGCTGGGGATCTGACGCAGCGTCATGGACGTAGCAGGCCCGACCCGGTCGCACCGGGTCGGGCCTGCGTCCTGCCCGCGTGCCGCGGTCGGGCCCGTGCCGCGGTCGGGCCCGTGTCGCGGTCAGGCCCGCACGGTGGTGGGGGCGTTGCCCGGGAGCGAGGGCGCGCCGCTGCCGGTGCCGGTGGCCGAGGGGGAGCCGGAGCCGCCGCCCGAGGCCGGGGCCGACGGCGAGGCGGTCTCGGTCGGGAGCGCGTAGACGTTGTTCGGCGAGATGATCTTGGTGATCGCGTTGGCGAACAGCGTGGACGGCTCCTGGCCCTGGGAGATCACATCGGTGTTGAGCAGCAGCACCAGGGTGGCCTGGGCGTCCGGCATGTACACCGCGACGCTCTCGTAGCCCGGCATCGAGCCGTTGTGCCCGATCCAGCCGTTGTTGTTGAACAGTCCGAAGCCGTAGGTGACGCCCGGGTCGCCGGTGGGCAGGGTCTTCAACCGCTCGGTCTGGCTGGCCGGGCTGATGATGGCGCCGGTGGCCACGGTCTTGGCCCAGCTCTCCAGGTCGGCGAGCTGGGTGATGACGGCCCCGGCCGTCCAGGCCCAGGACGGGTTCCAGTTGGTGGCGTCCTGGATGTCCCCGTTGGGCGTCTGGTTGGTGTAGCCGTGGGCGTGCGGGTCGGGGAGCGTCCCGTCGGTGGGGAAGCTCGTCTTGGCCAGCGAGGCGGGTGTGAACACCTGGGACTGGAGGAAGTCGCCGGCGCTCTGCCCGCCGAGCTTCTCGATCAGCTTGCCCAGGATGATGTAGTTGCTGTTGCTGTACTGGAACCGCTGGCCGGGCGGGAACACGGCGGGGTGCTTGTAGCCGTAGGCGAGCAGCTGGTCCGGGGTGAACACGTGGTTCGGGTCGCTGATCAGCGTGTTCACGAAGTCCGGGTCGGAGCTGTACGGGAACAGGCCGCTGCGCATCTCGCCGAGCTGGCGGACGGTGATCCCGTCGCCGCCGGGGACGCCGTCCACGTACTTGGAGATCGGGTCGTCCAGCGCCACCTTGCCCTGGTCGACCAGGCGCAGCACGGCGGTCGCGGTGAAGGTCTTGCTCTCGCTGCCGATGCGGGTGAACAGCCCCGCGTCCATCGGCGTGTTGGCGGTCTTGTCGGAGACGCCGAAGGACTTCTGGTACGTGCCGCCCGGGGTGATGATCCCGACCGAGATGCCGGGCACCGAGTTCTGCTTGAGCACCGACTGGATCGCGGCGTCCAGCTTGGCGCCGACGGCCGGGGTCAGCTGCACCACCGCGTTCGAGGAGGCGCTCCCCGAGGGGGTGCCCGGGGAGGAGTACCCCGGGGACGGGCTGAGCGCGGCCGGTTCGGCGGTGACCGCCGGCTCGGCGGCCTGTCGGGCGGTCGTCGACCCTCCGGAGCAGGCGGTGGCGGTCAGCAGGCCGGCCAGCGCGAGGGCGGCGCCGGCGGCCAGCCGGGCGGAACGGGGAGCGGCCGGGCGGGGCCGTCGGGTGTTGGTCATGGAGTGGGGCGCCTCTCTGCGGCGAAGGGCCCCGGAGCGCTGCTCCACGGGGCCGTGGGGGAGCGTCGCCACCGTAAGCACCGCGCTCGAACACCCGCGCGCCGGTGGCGGCCGGGCTGGCCCGAACGGACCCAAGCCCACCCGAGTGGCCCGTTCCCGCTGGCGGATCGTTGTCAAGTACCGCGGCAGTACGGCCGGTTGGTGTCGTCAACGGCGCCGCGCGCTCGGCCGGACGGGTGAGCACCGGCATGCCGCACCCGCCCCCGGGCCCAGCTCGGGCACGATCGTTTAGCCCAGCTGTGGCCGTCCTTAAGAATTCCTCGATGGACCGCACCCCCTCCCACCAGGCAGATTTCTGCCTGCCGGAGCGTGCCCGTCAGGAGCGGCCGAACCGAGCCCCCGGCCTGCCCGACCCTCGAAGGCCGTCCCCGATCAGCACGTCAGGAGCCGTCTCCCGTGAAGGCACTCGTCAAGCAGCACGCCGAGCCCGGCCTCTGGATGATCGACGTCCCGAAGCCCGAGATCGGCCCCGGCGAGGTGCTGATCAAGGTGCTGCGCACCGGCATCTGCGGCACCGACCTGCACATCCGCAAGTGGGACGGCTGGGCGCAGCAGACGATCAGGACCCCGCTGGTGCTCGGCCACGAGTTCGTCGGCGAGGTCGCCGAGATCGGCGCCGGCGTCGCGGACATCGCGATCGGCGACCTGGTCAGCGGCGAGGGCCACCTGGTCTGCGGCAAGTGCCGCAACTGCCTGGCCGGCCGCCGCCACCTGTGCCGCAACACCGTCGGCCTGGGCGTGAACCGGGACGGCGCCTTCGCCGAGTACGTGGCGCTGCCCGCCTCCAACGTCTGGGTGCACCGGGTGCCGGTCGACCTCGACGTGGCCGCGATCTTCGACCCCTTCGGCAACGCCGTGCACACCGCGCTGTCCTTCCCGCTGGTCGGCGAGGACGTGCTGGTCACCGGCGCCGGCCCGATCGGCATCATGGCGGCCGCCGTCGCCAAGCACGCCGGCGCCCGCAACGTGATGATCACCGACGTCTCCCCGTACCGGCTCGACCTGGCCCGCCAGGTCGGCGTGACGCTGGCGCTGAACGTCGCCGAGCACACCATCGAGGAGGGCCAGCAGAAGCTGGGCCTGCGCGAGGGCTTCGACGTCGGCCTGGAGATGTCCGGCCGCCCCGAGGCGATGCAGTCGATGATCGCCAACATGACCCACGGCGGCAAGATCGCCATGCTGGGCCTGCCGGCCGAGGACTTCGCGGTGGACTGGGCCTCGATCGTCACCTCGATGATCACCATCAAGGGCATCTACGGCCGCGAGATGTTCGAGACCTGGTACGCGATGTCGGTGCTGCTGGAGGGCGGCCTGGACCTCAGCCCGGTGATCACCGGCCGCTACGCCGCCACCGACTTCGAGGCCGCCTTCGACGACGCCGCGAGCGGCAACTGCGGCAAGATCATCCTCGACTGGACCGCCTGAGCACCCCGCTGACGCCAAAGGAGCCTGTTGTGTTCGACAACGTGCGCGCCGACATCGCCACCACCCTCGACGAGATCCGTGAGGCCGGCCTGTTCAAGCCGGAGCGGGTGATCGGCAGCCCGCAGAGCGCCGAGGTCACCGTCACCTCCGGCGGCCGCCCCGGCGAGGTGCTGAACTTCTGCGCCAACAACTACCTCGGCCTGGCCGACCACCCCGAGGTGCTCGCCGCGGCCAAGGACGCCCTGGACCGCTGGGGCTACGGCATGGCCTCGGTCCGCTTCATCTGCGGCACCCAGGACGTGCACAAGGAGCTGGAGAACCGCCTCTCGGCCTTCCTCGGCCAGGAGGACACCATCCTCTACTCCTCGTGCTTCGACGCCAACGGCGGCGTGTTCGAGACCCTGCTGGACGACCGCGACGCCGTCATCTCCGACGCGCTCAACCACGCCAGCATCATCGACGGCATCCGGCTCAGCAAGGCCCGCCGCCACCGCTACGCCAACCGCGACCTGGCCGACCTGGAGCAGCAGCTCAAGGAGACCCAGGACGCCCGCCGCCGCCTGATCGTCACCGACGGCGTCTTCTCCATGGACGGCTACGTCGCCCCGCTGCGCGAGATCTGCGACCTGGCCGACCGCTACGACGCCATGGTCATGGTCGACGACTCGCACGCCGTCGGCTTCGTCGGCGCCGGCGGCCGCGGCACCCCCGAACTGCACGGCGTGATGGACCGGGTGGACATCATCACCGGCACCCTGGGCAAGGCGCTCGGCGGCGCCTCCGGCGGCTACGTCGCCGCCCGCCGGGAGATCGTCGCCCTGCTGCGCCAGCGCTCCCGCCCGTACCTGTTCTCCAACTCGCTGGCCCCGGTGATCGCGGCCGCCTCGTTGAAGGTGCTCGACCTGGTCGAGCAGTCCAACGAGCTGCGCGAGCGGCTGGCGGCCAACACCGCGCTGTTCCGCTCGAAGATGACCGAGGCCGGGTTCGAGATCCTGCCGGGCGACCACCCGATCGCCCCGGTGATGATCGGCGACGCGGCGAAGGCCGGCCGCCTGGCCGAACTCCTGCTGGAGCGCGGCGTGTACGTGATCGGCTTCTCGTACCCGGTGGTCCCGCACGGCCAGGCCCGGATCCGGGTGCAGCTCTCCGCGGCCCACTCCACCGAGGACGTGGAGCGCGCCGTCGCCGCCTTCGTGGACGCCCGCGCCGCGCTGGAGGGCTGACGCCCACGTGGGTTGACCCCCACGTGGGTTGACCTCCACGAGAGGGTGACTCCCGGCAGGGCCGACCCCCAGGAGGGTTGACCCGCACGGGGGTTGACCCCCGCAAGCTGCCCGCGGGGCCGAGCCGCTCGGAACCGGCCCGTCCCCGCGGGCTCACAACCGCCCTGCGGTGGTGGTGAATCGATTTCCCGCCACCGCCGCGCGGCCCGAAGACCAACTGCCCCACCCTCCCGCCTCGGGGGTGGGACACCGGCCCGCACCGGTGTCCCACCCCCGTTCGCGGTTCCGCCGCCAGCTCACGTTACCGGCCAGTAATTTGGCTGATCATCATCTCCTTCGAGGCCGGGTTCGATCACTAGGCTCGTCGTGATCACATCAAGTGGACCGAGGGAGCAGCGCGTGATGGCACGACCCCACCGAACCGGCGGACACAGGGCGGCGAGCGCCGCCCTCGCCCTGGCGCTCTGGCTCGGGCTCGCAACGGGCGCGGTGGCACAGCCCGCCGCCGCCGTACCCGTGTCCGGGTCCGCCGCCGCGCCGGCCGAGGTGCCGGCCGACGTGCCGGCCGCCGCGTCGGCGTTCGGCGGCTTCCGGCTGGCGGACATCACCGCCCGGGACGGCATCGTGCTCAAGGCCGACGTCTTCACCCCGCCCGCCGGGACCCCGGGCGCCGACGCCAGGGGCCGCTACCCGGTGGTGGTGCAGCCCGCGAGCTGGGGGCAGAACGACCTGGAGTACGTCGCCCAGGGGCACCGGTTCGCCGCCGCCGGGTACGTCGTCGTGACGTACACCGTGCGCGGGTTCTGGGGCTCGGGCGGGGAGGTGGACGTCGCCGGGCCCAAGGACGTCGCCGACATCTCGATGGTGATCGACTGGGCCCTCGCCCACACCCCGGCGGACCCGGACCGGGTCGGCATGATCGGCCTGTCGCTCGGCGGCGGACTCACCCTCCTCGGCGCCGCGTTCGACCCGCGGATCAAGGCCGTCGCCTCGCTCAGCGGCTGGGCCGACCTGACCGACGCGCTGTACAGCGGGCAGACCCGGCACACCGCCGCCGCCACCAGGCTGGCCCGGATCGAGGGCCTGACCGGCCGCAAGAGCCCGGAGTTCGCGACCGCCCTGGACGACCTGTTCGGCGACCACGACCTGCCCGACGTGATCGCCTGGGCGAAGCTCCGCTCGCCCGCCGCCTACCTGGACCGGATCAACGCCAACGGCGCCGCCGTCTACCTCGCCAACGGCTGGAGCGACAGCTTCTTCAACCCCGGCCAGATGACCGACTTCTACCGTCGGCTGACCGTCCCCAAGCGCCTCGAACTGCGGCCCGGCGACCACGCCAGCCAGGAGTTCACCGGCCTGCTCGGCTTCTCCAACGCCACCTGGGACGACGCCCGCGGCTGGCTCGACCAGCACCTCAAGGGCGTGGCGGGCGCGGGCCTGCCGCCGGGCGTCGACCTGGAGGTCCGCCCGGGCGGTGCCCACGAGGCGTACCCGGACTGGGACTCGGTCGCCTCCCGCACCGAGCGGCTGGACCTCGCCGGCACCGCCACCGTCCGCGGCGACCGGCCGTCCGGTGCGAGCGGCGGCACGGTGCTGCTCTCCGGACTGGTCGACCAGTGGCTGCACCAGCCGCCGACCGTCCTGGTGCCGCTGCTGGACCGCGGGGCGGCAGCCGTCCGGCAGTCGGAGCCGTACGGGCAGGGCCTCGCCGTGCGCGGGGCCGTCCGGGTGCACACCACCGTGACCAGCTCGGCGCCGCAGGGCACCACCGTCGCGTACCTCTACGACGTGGACGCGCTCGGCGCCGGGCGGCTGATCGCGCACGCCCCGCAGAGCTGGTCCGGCCGGCCGGCCGGGCAGTCCTTCCCGCTGGACGTCACGCTGTTCCCCACCGCGTACGACCTCCCGGCCGGCCACCGGCTCGCGCTGGTGCTCGGCACCCGGGACGGCCTGTACGGCGGCGAGACACCGGCGGGCAGCACGGTGACCTTCGGTCCGGCGGACGTCTCGCTGCCCGTCCGCTGAGCCCGGCGCCGCCCCGCCCTCCCGCAGTCGGAGGGCGGGGCGGCGGCGGGTCGGACAGGCCCCCCCCGGGCGGTCGGTCCGGGGACGAGCCAAGCCGTGGGCGACCCCCGGGGTCAACAGCTGAGATGAATCCGGACGGAAAATACGTCAACAGACGTAATCGGGCGCAGGGCGGCCGGATGGGCTGGCCGGGTGCGGTGGCGGGTGTGGTGGCCGGGTGCGGCTCAGAGGCGGCGGCGGAACACGTCCGTGACGGTGTTGGCGTCGCCCGGCACCAGATTGCCGTCCTCGGCGTCGAACAGCACCGTGCCGCCCTCGGCGTCGACGTACGGGTTCTGCGCGGCGGCGGTGCTCTGGGAGCCGTCCGAGGCGAGGCTGACCCGCTCGATCCGGCCGGTCCACAGGTCGCGGCGGAACACGTCGGAGGACTGGTTGGTGTCGTCGGCGACCAGGTCGTCCGCGGCGGAGTCGAAGTAGACCCAGCGCCCGTCGGCGGTGATCGCCGGGTCGTACGAGCCGTCGGTGGGCGTGGTGCCGGGCAGCGGGGTGTTGACCAGGGTGACCGTGCCGGTGACCAGGTCGTGGACGTACAGGTCCATCCGGAGGCCGTGGCTGCCCGGGCGGGGGTCGACGCCGTAGGTCGGCATGCCGTACAGCGCGTAGCGGCCGTCGGGGCTGAGCCGGGCGTCCATCAGGCCGACGCCGCGCTCGGCGCCGGTGGTGTCCACACTGGCGACGACGGTCCGGCCGGTGGCGGCGGACCAGACGTAGTACGGGTAGAAGCGCGGGCCCGCCAGCTCGGCGTCGGCGGCCGCCGGAGCGGCGGGGGTGCCCGGGGCGGGGTCGGTGAGGTTTGAGGCCCGGGAGACGAAGCCGACCGTGCGGCCGTCCGCGCTGATCGTCGGACGGTAGGAGTGGTTGTCCGCGCCGGTGCCGCCGGTGCCGCCCGAGGGGCCGGTGGTGACCAGCCGGGTGGTGTGGGTCCAGCGGTCGGTCACATAGATGTTGATCTTCCCGCGGTGGACGCCGGTGGTCAGGTCGGTGCGGTTCGAGGCGTAGGCGACGTAGCGGCCGTCCGCGCTCAGCGTGGGGTTGTCCGCGCTGCGGATGGTCTCGTCGTCGTCGGTGGCGAGCAGGCCGCCGGTGATCAGCTCGGTGTGCCCGGTCCAGCGGTCGCGGACGAACACGTCGTTCGCGTGCTTGGCCTGGCCGGGGACGACGTTGGTGGCGGCGGTGCTGAACGCCACGAACCGGCCGTCGGCGCTGATCGAGGCGTCCGTGGTGGGGGCGTTCAGCTGCGAGCCGTCGTCGGCGACGCTGACCCGCTCGAGGTGGCCGTTGCGCAGGTCGCGGACGTAGACCTCGCCGGAGTTCGGGGTGCCGGTGGACGGCAGCAGGTCGGTCGCGCTCGACGAGAACAGCGCCGAACGGCCGTCCGCGCTCAGCCCGAGCCCGGTCGAGGCGCCGTTCAGCTGCTCCCCCTTGAAGCCCTCGCTGACCCGGGCGGTGTCGCCCTTCGGCGGCCGGGCCTCGGCGGCGGGCGTCACGGCGCCGACCGCGAGGGCGGCCACCAGGACGCAGCCGGCGCGGGCGAGCCGGCGGCGGGAACGAGCGGTGATCATGGACATCCTCCCCTGATGACGAGTACCGGGCCCCGGAGTCCCCGGCCCGGTCCGTCCCCGAGCCAAGCGCCGGGCGGACCGGGCGGTCAACGGGCCGAGACGATCTCGCGCCGAAATACGCCACCGGTGGTACTGCCCCGGAAGGAGCCCGCCAACGGCCCCGGGAACCGCACCAGGAACCGCACCCCGGACGGACCGCCGCGCCGCGCTGGCAGAATTGGGCGTGTGATCGACGCACGACGGCTGCGGACCCTCCGGGCCGTGGCGGACCACCGCACCGTGACCGCCGCGGCGGCCGCCCTCTACCTGACCCCCTCCGCGGTCTCCCAGCAGCTGGCCGCCCTGGAACAGGAGACCGGCCACCACCTGCTGGCCCGGGAGGGCCGGGGTGTGCGGCTGACCGCCGCCGGGGAGATCCTGCTCGGCCACGCCGACGCGGTGCTCGCCCAGCTGGAGCGGGCCGAGGCCGACCTCGCCGCGTACAGCGCGGGCGTCGCGGGCGAGGTCACCGTCGCGTCCTTCGCCACCGGCATCTCGCACGTGCTCGCCCCGGCGATGGGCCTGCTGGCCGGCCGGGCCCCCGGGGTGCGGCTCAAGGTGCTGGACGCCGAGGGCGACGCCAGCCTCCCGATGGTGCTGGACGGCCGCGCCGACCTCGCGGTGGCCGTCGAGTACCGCGGCGCCCCGCGTGCCGACGACGCCCGGCTGACCAGGGTGCCGCTGTACGCCGAGCCCTTCGAGGCGGTGCTGCCGCTGGCCCACCCGCTGGCCGCCGAGGCCGGGCCGCTGGCGGTGGCCGCGCTGGCGGACGAGCCGTGGATCGGCCCCTACCCGGGCAACCCCTGCCACGACGTGGTCCTGCTGGCCTGCGAGCACGCCGGCTTCCAGCCGCGCCTGCTGCACTCCTCCGACGACTTCCGCGCCGTCGTCGCCCTGGCCTCGGTGGGCGCGGGCGTCGCCCTGGTGCCGCGCTCCGCGCTGCGCGGGGTGGACCTGGACCGGGTGGCGGTCCGCCCGGTCGACAGCGACCTCGCCACCCGCCGGGTCTTCGCCGCCGTCCGGGCCGGCGCCGACGGGCACCCGCTGCTCCGCCCGGTCCTCGACTCCCTCGCCGAGGCCGCCGCCGCGGGCGCCTGACGCCCTGACGCCCTGACGCCCTGACGCCCGGGCCTCAGGCGCCGGGGATCAGCGCTGGATCTCGACCCGGGCCCGCTCGTTCGGCGTACCGATCTCCCAGAACCGGGCCGTGCCGCGCGCACCGCCGTAGGCGCCCGTGCCGCCGGTGACCGCCATGTCGAGCGGGGCGCCCGATCCGTTCGTCCAGAGCGACTGCATCGTCAGCGAGCCGCCCTGGACCTCGATGGTGAGCAGGCAGTGCTTGGTGACCTCCGCACCGTGGATCTGGACCACCTGGCAGGTGCCGCCGCCGCGTCCGACCTCGCGGCCGTCCTGGACGGTGCCGCCGGAGTAGACGTCCTGGTCGCCCAGGCCCGGCCCGGCCGGGCCGAGGTCCAGGGCCTCGTACTGGTCGTTCCGGACCTGGAGTTCGAGCACCTCGACCCGGCCCCGCCGCGGGGCGTCGGCGTCCGCGCTGCCCACGGCGGCGAGGCCGATCGCGGCGGTGGCCAGCGAGGCGGCGACGAACCTCCGGACCGTCAGGTACCTGTTGCTGCTTGCGGTGGTGGCCATGGTGGACCCCTTCGTAGAGAACCCTGCTGCGAACTCCCTCGACGCTATGACCGGCCGGTCCGCCCCCGCCAAGACCAATTCCGCTATCGCGCCATGCCCGCCCGGGCATGACCCGCAACGGCGACCCCCGCCCCGCCCCCGTGCCCCCGCCCGCCCCCGTGCCCCCGACCCTGTGCGACGGCGGCCGGGATCGTGCCCGAACCGCCGTGCGGCGGACCGCGTAGGGTGGCGGGGAACCATGACCGGCCGCACTCCAGGAGCCCCCATGACCTCGACCGTCGTCCCCGCCGACCCCGCCGGCCCGCTGCCGGTCGGGGTGATCGGCCTCGGCGACATCGCGCAGAAGGCGTACCTGCCGGTGATCACCGCCCTGCCCGGGCTGGACCTGCGCCTGATGACCCGGGACCGGGCCAAGCTGGACCGGCTGGGGGAGGCCCACCGGATCGACGCCGCAAGCCGGTTCACCGACCTGGACGCGCTGATCGACAGCGGCATCCGGGCCGCCTTCGTGCACGCGGCCACCGACCAGCACGTGCCGATCGTCGAGCGGCTGCTGGGCGCCGGGGTGGACGTGTACGTGGACAAGCCGCTCGACTACACCGTGGACGGCGCCCGTCGGCTGGTCGACCTCGCCGACCGGACCGGCCGCTCGCTGATGGTCGGCTTCAACCGGCGCCACGCCCCCGGCTACGCCCAGGCGTTGGAGCGCCCGCGCGACCTGATCGTGCTGCAGAAGAACCGCGAGGGCCTGCCCGAGGCCGCCCGGTCGCTGGTCTTCGACGACTTCGTGCACGTGGTGGACACCCTGCGGTTCCTGGTACCGGGCGAGATCGAGCAGGTGGACGTCCGGGCCCGCAAGGACCGCGAGGGCCTGGTGGAGCACGTGGTGCTGACGCTCGGCGGGGAGGGCTTCACCGCGCTCGGCATCATGAACCGGGTCTCCGGCTCGACCGAGGAGGTGCTGGAGGTCTCCGGGGGCGACTCCAAGCGGGAGGTGCGCAACCTCGCCGAGGTGATCGACCACCGCGGCCAGCCCACCGTCCGGCGGCGCGGCGACTGGGTGCCGGTGGCCCGTCAGCGCGGGATCGAGCAGTGCGTGCTGGGCTTCCTGGACGCCGTCCGGGCCGGGAAGACCTTGGACGCCCACGACGCGCTGCGCACCCACGAGTTGTGCGAGCTGATCGTGGAACGGATCGGGTAGCGCCGGGCAGAGCCCCGGTCGAACCGGGGGATTGCTGGGAGCGGGCTGGAAGGAGCCTGGGAGACAACCGAATCGACGCTTCCGCAGGTCACCGGGCCGGAACCGACAGTTCATTGACGAGGTCTTGTCGGGGCATTTTCTACGCGCGTATCTTGAGGGCGCCGCGGGGGAACGGGAGCCGTCCCCCGCTCTCTCCCCACCTTCCTTCTACGCGAGTAGCGTCCGCTGCCCGAGCTAGGAGCCATGCCCCGGTGACCACCGCCCCCGCCCCCCGCCCCCGCAGAGCCGCCCTGTTGCGCGCCGCCGTCGCCCCGGCCGCACTCGCCGTCTCGCTGGTGCTCGTCCCGCTGCCGTCCGCCGTCGCGGCCGGCGTGGCCGCCGCCCCGCCCGCGCCCACCGAGGCCGGGCCGCTGCGGATCCACGACATCCAGGGCACCACCCGGGTCTCCCCGCAGGCCGGAAAGCCGGTCACCGGCGTGCCCGGAATCGTCACCGGCGTGCGCGCGTACGGCAGTTCCAAGGGATTCTGGCTGCAGGACCCGAACCCGGACGCCGACCCGACCACCAGTGAGGGCATCTTCGTCTTCACCGGCGGAAACCCGACCGTGAAGGTCGGCGACTCGGTGCTGGTCAGCGGCAAGGTCACCGAGTACTACCCGAACTACTCCGGCGGCTCGCAGTCCGTCACCGAGCTCACCGGCCCCGCCGTCACCGTGCTCTCCGCCGGCAACCCGCTGCCCGCCCCCGTGGTGGTGGACACCCGCGACATCCCCGGCAGCTACGCCCCGCCGGCCGGGCCCGACGGCAGCATCGACGCCGGGCGGCTCGACCCGGAGAAGGACACCCTGGACTTCTACGAGTCGCTGGAGGGCATGCTCGTCCAGGTCAAGGACGTCCGGGTGATACAGGCGACCGACAAGTACAACGAGCTCTGGGTCGCCGCCGACCGGCAGGACCAGCGCAGCAAGCGCGGCGGGGTGCTCTACGAGTCCTACCGCGAGCCCAACGTCGGCCGCCTGATGGTGCAGCAGCAGGCCGCCGTCACCCAGCAGCCCTTCCCGGTGGCCAACGTCGGCGACGAGCTGACCGGCACCACCACCGGCCCGCTGGACTACAACGCCTTCGGCGGCTACACCCTGGTGGCCGGCACCCTCGGCACCCTCAAGGACAACCACCTCCAGCGCGAGGTCACCCCGCAGGCGAGCGAGCGCGAACTCACCGTCGCCACCTACAACGTGGAGAACCTGGCCGCCACCAACCCGGACGCCAAGTTCGCCCAGCTCGCCCAGGGCGTCGTCACCAACCTGCGCTCGCCCGACATCGTCGCCCTGGAGGAGATCCAGGACAACAACGGCGCCAAGAGCGACGGCACCGTCGACGCGAGCCAGACCGTCGCCAAGTTCCTCGCCGCGATCAAGGCGGCCGGCGGCCCCGCCTACGACTGGCGCTCGGTCGACCCCCAGGACGGCAAGGACGGCGGCGAGCCCGGCGGCAACATCCGCCAGGTCTTCCTGTTCAACCCCCAGCGGGTCTCCTTCACCGACATCCCCGGCGGCAGCGCCACCACCGCCGTCGGCGTCACCGGCACCGGCGCCGCCACCGCGCTCACCGCCTCGCCCGGCCGGATCGCGCCCACCGACGACGCCTGGACCAACAGCCGCAAGCCGCTGGTCGGCCAGTTCGTCTTCCGCGGCCAGAAGGTCTTCGTGATCGCCAACCACTTCAACAGCAAGGGCGGCGACCAGGGCATCGACAGCCGCTTCCAGGCCCCGACCCGCAGCTCCGAGGTGCAGCGGGTCCAGCAGGCCACCGTCGAGCAGGCCTTCGTCGCCGGACTGCTGGCCGCCGACAAGCAGGCCAGGATCGTCTCGCTCGGCGACTTCAACGACTACCAGTTCTCGCCCGCGCTGGCCGCGCTCACCAAGGGCGGCGTGCTGCGCGACCTGGTGAACGAGCTGCCGGAGACCGAGCAGTACTCGTACGTCTACCAGGGCAACTCCCAGGTGCTCGACCACGTCCTGGTCAGCCCCGAGCTCGGCCAGGCCAAGTACGACGTGGTGCACATCAACGCCGAGTTCGCCCAGCAGGCCAGCGACCACGACCCGCAGGTGGTCCGCCTCAAGCCCTGACCCGAGCCGCGGTTATCCTGCCTCCGTCGTCGGCGACCGCCGGCGGCGGAGGCGGCATCGTGTGACGGGGGCGGGCATGGCGGGTACGGCGGACGCGGCAGGTGCGGAAGGCACGGTAGGCCCGGCGGGTGCGGCAGGTTCGGCGGGTGCGGAGGCCACGGCCCGCCCGGAGTATCGGATCGAGCGGATCGGACCGGACGACTGGGAGCGGCTGCGCACCATCCGGCTGGCCCAACTCCTCGACACCCCACTGGCCTTCGGCGAGACCCACGCGTACGCGCTGCTCCAGGGCGAGGGCAACTGGCGGGCCCGCACGGACTGGCTGAACGAGCCCGGCCGGATCGGCCTGGTCGCCGTGGACGCGGACGACCGGTGGGTCGCCACCATGCTCTCGATCCCCAGCCGCAAGACCGCCACCGTCGACCTGATCGGCGTCTGGGTCGACCCGGCGCACCGCGGCCGCGAGCGCGGCGTCGCCGACGCCCTGCTGGACGCGGTGATCGCCTGGGCCCGGGAGGGCGGCGCCGAGTGGATGCTGCTCGGCGTCCACGAGGCGAACGACCGCGCCGCCGCCTTCTACCGGCGGCGCGGCTTCACCTACACCGGCGGCGAGACGCCGTACGTGCTGGACGAGCGGGCCCGGATCCTGGAGATGGTCCTCCCGCTGGGGTAGGGCGCCGCCTGATCCACAGGACACGCCCTACCGGACCACCCGGCGGTTCACTTCACGTACTCCGCGAGGTGCTCGCCGGTCAGCGTCGAGCGGGCCGCGACCAGCTCGGCCGGGGTGCCCTCGAAGACCACCCGGCCGCCGTCGTGCCCGGCGCCCGGCCCGAGGTCGATGATCCAGTCGGCGTGCGCCATCACCGCCAGGTGGTGCTCGATCACGATCACCGACTTGCCGGAGTCCACCAGCCGGTCCAGCAGCCCGAGCAGCTGCTCGACGTCCGCCAGGTGCAGCCCGGTGGTCGGCTCGTCCAGGACGTAGACCCCGCCCTTGTCCGCCATGTGGGTGGCCAGCTTCAACCGCTGCCGCTCGCCGCCGGACAGCGTGGTCAGCGGCTGCCCGAGGCTGAGGTAGCCCAGGCCGACGTCGGCGAGCCGCTCCAGGATCCGGTGCGCGGCCGGCAGCTTCGCCTCGCCGTCGCCGAAGAACTCCTCCGCCTCGGTCACCGACATCGCCAGCACCTCGCTGATGTCCCGGCCGCCCAGCCGGTACTCCAGCACCGCGGCCTGGTAGCGCTTGCCCTCGCAGTCCTCGCAGGTGGTGGCCACCCCGGCCATCATCGCCAGGTCGGTGTAGACCACGCCGGCGCCGTTGCAGGTCGGGCAGGCGCCCTCCGAGTTGGCGCTGAACAGGGCCGGCTTCACGCCGTTCGCCTTGGCGAAGGCCTTGCGGATCGGCTCCAGCAGCCCGGTGTAGGTCGCCGGGTTGCTGCGCCGGGAGCCCTTGATCGCCCCCTGGTCGACCGAGACCACGCCCTCGCTCGGCGGGATCGAGCCGTGGATCAGCGAACTCTTCCCCGAGCCCGCCACCCCCGTCACCACGGTCAGCACCCCGAGCGGGACGTCCACGTCCACGTTCCGCAGGTTGTGGCTGTTCGCGCCGCGGATCGCCAGCGAGCCGGTGGGCTTGCGGACCTCCTCCCGCAGCGCCGTCCGGTCCGCCAGGTGGCGGCCGGTGACGGTGCCGCTCCGGCGCAGCCCGGCCACGCTGCCCTCGAAGCACACCGAGCCGCCCGCCGCACCCGCCCCGGGGCCGAGGTCGACCACGTGGTCCGCGATCGCGATGGTCTGCGGCTTGTGCTCCACCACCAGCACCGTGTTGCCCTTGTCCCGCAGCCGCAGCAGCAGGTCGTTCATCCGGCTGATGTCGTGCGGGTGCAGCCCGGTGGTGGGCTCGTCGAAGACGTACGTGGTGTCCGTGAGCGAGGAGCCCAGGTGGCGGATCATCTTCACCCGCTGCGCCTCGCCGCCCGACAGGGTGCCGGAGGGGCGGTCCAGCGAGAGGTAGCCGAGGCCGATCTCGACGAAGGCGTCCAGCGCCTGCCGCAGCGCGTCGAGCAGCGGCGCCACCGAGGGCTCGTCCAGCGCCCGGACCCAGTCCGCGAGGTCGCTGATCTGCATCGCGCAGGCGTCGGCGATGCTGACACCGCCGATCTTCGAGGAGCGGGCGGCCTCGCTCAGCCGGGTGCCCCCGCACTCCGGGCAGGCGGTGAAGGTGACGGCGCGCTCCACGAAGGCCCGGATGTGCGGCTGCAGCGCCTCCTTGTCCTTGGACAGCATGGACTTCTGGAGCTTGGGGATCAGGCCCTCGTAGGTCAGGTTGACCCCGTTGACCTTGACCTTGGTGGGCTCCCGGTACAGGAAGTCCTGGAGCTCCTTCTTGGTGTACCTGCGGATCGGCTTGTCCGCGTCCAGGAAGCCCGAGTTGGCGTAGACCCCGACCGTCCACCAGCTGTCCGGCTTCCAGCCGGGGATCAGGATCGCGCCCTCGGTGAGCGACTTGCTGTCGTCGTACAGCTGGGTGAGGTCGATGTCGGAGACGCTGCCCCGGCCCTCGCAGCGCGGGCACATGCCGCCGGTGATGCTGAAACTGCGCCGCTCCTTGACCGTCTTGCCGCCGCGCTCCACGGTCACCGCGCCGGCGCCGCTGATCGACGGGACGTTGAAGGAGAAGGCCTTGGGGGAGCCGATGTGCGGCGTGCCCAGCCGGCTGAACAGGATCCGCAGCATCGCGTTGGCGTCGGTCGCGGTGCCGACGGTGGAGCGCGGGTCGGCGCCCATCCGCTGCTGGTCGACCAGGATCGCGGTGGTCAGGCCCTCCAGGACGTCCACCTCGGGGCGGGCCAGGGTCGGCATGAAGCCCTGGACGAAGGCGCTGTAGGTCTCGTTGATCAGCCGCTGGGACTCGGCGGCGATGGTGTCGAAGACGAGCGAGCTCTTGCCGGAGCCGGACACCCCGGTGAACACCGTCAGGCGGCGCTTGGGGATGTCGACGCTGACGTCCTTGAGGTTGTTCTCGCGTGCCCCGTGCACGCGGATCAGGTCGTGGCTGTCGGCGGCGTGCGGCTCGGCCATCGTTCTGTTCGCTCCGTGTCTCTGTGGCTTCTCGGTGGTTCTTCGGGGGCTCGTCGGGGCTCTTCGGTCGGTGCCCCGGGCCCGCCCCGGCCGGTCGTGGCCGGGGCGGGCCCGGGGAGGGGTCAGCGGACTTCGTTGAAGCGGACCATGTTGCCCGCCGGGTCGCGGAAGGCGCAGTCGCGGATGCCGTACGGCTGCAGGGTCGGCTCCTGGACGAGCTCGGCGCCGCCGGACTTCAACCGGTCGAACACCGCGTCCAGGTCGGCGGTGGCGAGCACCACCCGCGCGTACGTCCCCTTGGCCATCATCTCGGTGATGGTACGCCGCTCGTCCTCGGTGATGCCCGGGTCCGCGAACGGCGGCTCGAGCACCAGCGACACGTCGGGCTGGTCGGCGGGCCCGACGGTGATCCACCGCATCGGGCCGCCGCCGACGTCCTTGCGGACCTCGAAGCCGAGCAGGTCGCGGTAGAAGGCCAGCGAGGCCTCCGGGTCGGTGTGGGGGAGGAAGGTCCAGTGAATGCTGATGTCGTTCATGACTGCAACGCTAGGCGCGGTCCCCGGGCGGGCGCTTCTCGAAAACTGATCGCCTCCCCGGAGGATTCGGACGGCCCGGACAGCACGACGGCCCGACGGCCCGACCCCCGTGCGGACCGGTGTCCGGGGGCCGGGCCGTCGGGCTCGGTCGCGCGGCTGCTCAGGCGCGGCAGCGCAGCATCTCCAGCGGCGGGTGGGCGAGCACGTCCGCCCAGAACTCCTCGCCGTACTCGCGCAGGCCTTCCTCGGAGATCCGCAGCGGCACCCACTCCAGCCCGGTGAACCCGGCCGCCCGCAGCGCCTCCTCGTAGACCTCGCGGCGCGGGACGGTGCCGAGGATGCTGATCGGCCGGGGGTCGAGGAGCGCGGTGACCCGCACCCGCGGTCCGATCTCACCCTGCTCGCCGGTCGGCTCGCAGCGGAACCCGTACTGCTCCAGGGTGAGGCAGTCGAAGGCGTAGTCCGGCTTCTGGGCGAAGACGACGAGCTCCCCGCCCGGCAGCAGGCTGCGGTGGATGGTGCGACACATCCGGTCCAGGGCGGCCCGGTCCTCCGCGTAGTTGAGGCACTGCACCGCCAGCGCCACGTCGAACTTCCGCTCCAGCTCCCGTAGTTCGGCCACGTCGCCGACCTCGTAGCGCACCCCCAGCGGGTCGCGCTCCTCGAACGACCGGGCGGCGGCGACCATCTCGGTGGAGATGTCGACCCCGAGCACGTCCGCCGCGCCGCGCCGGCGCAGCTCCCGGCTGTAGAAGCCGGTGCCGCAGGCGAGGTCCAGGACGCTCCTGCCACGGACGTCCCCGACCAGGCCGAGCACGCTCGGCACCTCGCCGTAGCGGGTCAGCGGCAGTGCCTTGAACCCCTCGAACGCCTCACCGATCAGGTCGTACTGCTGCACGCTCATCGTGTCGTCCTCCCGTGTGCGCAGCCCTGTGCTGTGCTGGGAAGTCTGGCGGAGCCTGACGCGCCGTCGTACTGGCGGAAGCCACGAATCAGCGGCGCCGCGCGAGGTGGACGGTGATGTCCGCCTCCAGTGCGACCCGCTCCGGCAGCACCGCCAGGATCCGGCGGAACACCTCCGCCCGGGTGTCCTCCGGCAGCAGCAGATAGGCCGAGACCGTCGACAGATGGCCGAGGTACTCCGCCGCAGCCATCGTCAACATCCTTGGCAGCACCAGCTGTTGGACCTGGTCGAACCACTCGGAGCGGTGCAGCTCGGTGCCCGGCCACTGCAACGCCCGCTCCGGCGGTGTGCCGTCCGGGGACGGCACGTCATCGCTCGCCAGGAACGGCGCCCGCACCACCCGTACGGCCTCCGCCAGTTCGGGGTCGGCCAGCTGGACGGGGCCGCCGAAACAGGCGAACACACCGCCCGGGCGCAGCAGTTCGGCCACCCGCCGCCACCGGCCCACCGGGTCGGTCCAGTGCAGTGCCGCCGCCGCGTACACCAGGTCGTACGGGCCGTCCGGCGGCAGCTCCTCGAACGCGGCCCGCACCGTCCGGACGTTCCCCGGGGCGTGCCGGCGCAGCTCGGCGAGCATGGCGGCGTCCGGGTCGGTCGCGGTCACGGCGACGCCGCGCCCGGCGAACAGCCGGGTGGCCTTGCCCGTTCCGGCCCCGATCTCCAGCGCCGTCCGCACCGGCCCGCCCGCCTGCTCCGCCGCGTACTCCGCGACCAGGTCGAAGAGCTCTGCCGGATACCCCGGCCGGTAGCGCTCGTAGGCCGCCGCCACCGTCCCGAAACTCAGCGCGCGCTCAGGCACCCGGAGCCTCCGGCAGGGCCAGCCACTCCTCCCAGCCGAGGTCGCGCCCCAGGAACCGCGGCTGCCGGAACGGCCACTCCGTGGCGATCCACCGCGGCACCAGCGCGTCCAGCGCCCGCTCCACCTCGCCGCCGACCAGCTCGTCCACCACCCACCAGGCGATCTCCCCGTCCGCCCCGACCCGCTCCGGCGGATCGATGTACACGCACCCGCGCACCGCCGTCTCGGCCGCGTCCAGCAGCACGTAGTTGAACGACTGGTGCGCGGCGATCTCCCGCTCGTGCCGGGCCAGGTCCACCCGGTTCGCCTCGGCCGTCATCGTCTCGGCCGGCCACCCCCAGGCCGGCCCGAACATCCCGAACAGCCGCTCCCGCGACCCCATCACCGCCGGATAGTCCATCGGCGCGTCGGCCTCCCGGATCGGTCGCAGGTGGTACGCCCCGTCCAGCAGCGGCACATGGACGGGGTGGACGAAGTCAGCAGGAAGCCAGGTCATGCCGCCGAGGCTATCCCGCGAACCGACCGCGAACCCAGCGGATAATCACCCGCGGCCAGGGCGGGGCCTGGCCTGGTCCACAAGTCCCGCCTCACTCCCCGGACTTCGGCGGCGGCCACTCGTACGGGGGCAGCCTGCGGTGCACGGGGCGGTCGTTCACCGTCTGCGATTCCTTGTAGGAGGCGTAGCGAATCCTCCCGAAGGAGACCTCTCCGTCCCGGTGCACGTCCACCCCCTCGTTCGGGAAGGAGATCCATCCCGCTCCGGCCTGGGGCCCCGACACCCAGGGGGTGACCACGCTGCGCACGTTGGTCTCGCCGGCGACCACGGTGCCCCGCTTCTTCTCGGGGTCGGTGATCTTCACGCCCGTTTCGGTGAAGGCGATGCGGCTCTTCTTCCCGTCCGGTCCCTCCGCCCAGTGCGTGGTCACGCCGTTCAGGTCGGCCCGGTCGGCCCAGACCGTCCCCCAGGCCCTTCCCTGGCCGTGGAACACGTTCAGCCCGTTCGGCGGGAACTCGATCCACCCGTCGCTGTCGTCCGGCCCCTGCACCCACGCGGTCTTCACGCCGTTCAGGTCGGCCCGGTCGGCCCAGACCGTCCCCCGGGCCTGCTTGCCCTCCTTGTGCACGTGCACGCCGCCCTGCGGGAAGTCGATCCATCCGTCGCCGGCGTCGCGGCCGTGCACCGTCCTGGCGTTCACGCGGTCCGCGTCGACCCGGTCGGCCAGGACGGATCCCGGGGCGCCGGTCCCGTCGTGGACCTCCACCCCGGTCGCGGAGAAGGCGACCCGGCTCCTGCTCGGCGCCTGCTCGACCCACGGGGTGCGCGTCCCGCTGTCGTACTCGGGGACGAGCGAGTGGACCGTGGTGGTGAGGAAGTACCCCTGGTGCTGCTGCGCGGCGGTGGTCGTCCCGGCGACGAGCGTGTAGGTGGTGCCCCGCCTCGGCGCGGCGGGGGGTGACCAGCTGTAGGACCGCTGGGTCACCTGCGGTCCCTGGGCCGCCGACTGGACGAGCACCTCGTTCCCGCGCGGATCGCGGATCCAGTAGTCGAGGTTGTCCGGCCCCTCCCACGCCAGCACGACGTTCTGGCCCGCGTCCACGTCGACCAGAGAGGTCCGCTCCGGGCGGAAGTTGCGGGGGGTCCTCGGCGCCTGCTTCACCAGCCCGAGCGTGGTGGTGAAGGTCGCCCGCCGCACGGGGAGGTTGTCGTCGCCGCCGCCGGAGCGCTCGTGGATCTTCAGCCGGACCAGCCCCGCCAGGTCGGAGACCGGGATGTTCTCCAGTTTCAGGACCAGCGACTCCGCGTCCGGCAGGGTCAGCCTCCCCCCGGAGGGGTCGTGCGCCCGGAAGCGGCCGAGGGTCTTGTCCCAGTCGAACGCCGGTTCCGGCTCCCGGTTGACGGTGTAGTCCTTCTCGATGCTCGCGCTGATCGCCGTGGGGTCGCCCGTCAGGTCGTCGGGGCCGTTGCCGACCGGTATCTCCACGTCGATGAAATCCCACCGCACCTGGGACTGGTGGGTGTTGGAGACGATCACGTACACCGTTCCCACGGACGGTGCCCCGGGCTGCGACGCCGAGAGCGTGGTGGGATCGGTGAGGATGGCGTAGTTCAGCAAGGACGGCACGATCAGGACTCCCTACTCCGGCGCTTCACACGATGCGGCAGAAGGCGCGCAGTCGAGGCTCGGTGCTGGCGGTGCTAGGGCCCGTCTTCAAACCCCCGCCTGCGGGGCGACGCTGGGGCACGCACCTCGCCGCGTTGTCGTCGGTCGCCAATGCGCTGCATTGGGCTCCCTCCTCCGCCTTGCGATGCACGCACCCCAACGCCGCCCCG
>NZ_JBEZXE010000061.1:0-44854 GCF_040637885.1 Kitasatospora sp. NPDC028055
CCCAGGAGGAACGTTCCTCCTGGGCCGCCGCACGCTCGTCCGGCGGCACCCGGGTGCCGGGCCCGGCGGTCCGTCAGCCGGGCGCCCGGGCAGCCGGTCGGGTGGCCGGGCGGGTGGCTGGGCGGACGACTGGGCGGGCGGGCGATCAGCAGTCTGACCAGTCCGACAACACTCCCAGTTCCGGTGACCGTCGTACCCTTGGTGGGTGACCGACGCCGTAGCAGCCATCCCAGAAGAAGCAGCCCCGGTCCCGCTCCTCGAACCGAAGGAGGGGATCCCGCCCGTCGTGGCGGACGAGCAGGCGCTGGCAGCCGTCGTCGCCGCCTTCGCCGCGGGCACCGGACCTGTCGCCGTCGACGCCGAGCGCGCCTCCGGTTATCGCTACGGGCAACGGGCGTACCTCATCCAGCTGCGCCGCGCGGGCGCCGGCTCGGCGCTGATCGACCCGATCGCCTGCCCCGACCTCAGCGGACTGGGCGCCGCCATCGCGGACGCCGAGTGGGTGGTGCACGCCGCGACCCAGGACCTGCCCTGCCTCGCCGAGGTGGGCATGAGACCGACCCGTCTGTTCGACACCGAGCTGGCCGGGCGGATCGCCGGCTTCGCCCGGGTCGGCCTGGGGCCGATGACCGAGAACGTGCTCGGGCTGAGCCTGGCCAAGGAGCACTCGGCGGTCGACTGGTCCACCCGCCCGCTGCCCGAGCCCTGGCTGCGCTACGCCGCTCTGGACGTCGAGGTGCTGGTCGAGCTGCGTGACGCACTCGAACAGGAGCTGGACGCCCAGGGCAAGCTCGACTGGGCCCTGGAGGAGTTCGCCGCGATCGCCGCCGCGCCCCGCCCGGCCCCGCGCACCGACCCGTGGCGGCGCACCTCGCAGCTGCACAAGGTCCGCCGGCGCCGCCAGCTGGCCGTGGTGCGCGAGCTGTGGCTGACCCGCGACCGGATGGCCCAGGAGCGCGACGTCTCCCCCGGCCGGGTGCTCTCGGACGCCGCGATCGTCAACGCCGCGCTGGCCATGCCGCTGAACATCGCCGCGCTCCAGGCCGTCCAGGGCTTCGGCCCGCGGCTGCACCGGCGCCAGCTGGACCAGTGGCTGGCGGCCGTGCAGCGCGGCCGGGAGGTCCCGGAGAACCAGCTGCCCCCGGCCGCCGCCCCGCACGACGGGCCGCCGCCGCCGCGGGCCTGGGCGGAGAAGGACCCGGTCGCGGCCGCCCGGCTCTCCGGTGCCCGCGCCGCGGTCAGCGAGCTGGCCGAGCGCCACCGCCTGCCCGCCGAGAACCTGATCACCCCGGACCTGGTGCGCCGGGTCTCCTGGGAGCCGCCGGCCGACCTGAGCGCCGACGGCGTGGCCGCCGCGCTGCGCCGGCTCGGCGCCCGGCAGTGGCAGGTCGACCTGGTGGCACCGGTGGTGGCCGCCGCCTTCGCCACCGCCGCCACGGCCGCCACCGCCGAGGCCTGATCCGGCCGGAGCGCCCGGGCCCGCCCGCGCGGCCCCGGCTCTGCCGCCGTCTCCCGTGAGGGGGCGCCGTCCGCACGGACGGCGCCCCCTCACCGCGTTCCCGGGGAGCCTTCCTGGTCGCAGTGGTGCCGGACGTGTCGCGGGACACATGGTCAGAACCCTCCGAGGGGCCTGGGCAGGTTGGTTACCGACCGGTAGCATGACTCTGACGCGGCGCCGCTCGGGATCTTCCGGCGGCAGCCTGCACACCCGAAATGTTGGTCCCTGGGAGGAGAGCCCCCGTGCCTCGTACCGCGAGGGACGTCGTCTTCGTCGATGGCGTCCGCACCCCGTTCGGCAAGGCCGGCCCGAAGGGCATCTACCACGAGACCCGCGCCGACGACCTCGTCGTCAAGTGCATCCGGGAGCTCGTGCGCCGTAACCCGAACCTGCCCGTCGAGCGCATCGACGAGGTCGCCATCGCGGCCACCACGCAGATCGGCGACCAGGGTCTGACCATCGGGCGCACCGCCGCCCTGCTGTCCGGCCTGCCGAAGTCCGTCCCGGGTTACGCGATCGACCGCATGTGCGCCGGCGCCCTGACCGCCGTGACCACCACCGCCGGCGGCATCGCCTTCGGCGCGTACGACGTGGTCGTGGCCGGCGGCGTCGAGCACATGGGCCGCCACCCGATGGGCGAGGGCGTGGACCCGAACCCGCGCTTCGTCTCGGAGAAGCTGGTCGACGAGTCCGCCCTGTTCATGGGCATGACCGCGGAGAACCTGCACGACCGCTTCCCGCACATCACCAAGGAGCGCTGCGACGCCTACGCCGTGCGCTCCCAGGAGAAGGCCGCCAAGGCGTACGCCAACGGCGACATCCAGCCCGACCTGGTGCCGATCACGATCCGCAACACCAACCCCGAGGTCGGCGAGACCGGCTGGGGCCTGGCCACCGTGGACGAGCCGCTGCGCCCGGGCACCACGATGGAGTCGCTGGCCGGCCTCAAGACCCCGTTCCGCCCGCACGGCAACATCACCGCGGGCAACTCGGCCGGTCTGAACGACGGTGCCACCGCCTCGCTGCTGGCCGCCGAGGACGTCGCCGAGGAGCTCGGCCTCCCGGTCAAGATGCGCCTGGTCTCCTACGCCTTCGCGGGCGTCGAGCCCGAGGTCATGGGCATCGGCCCGGTGCCGGCCACCGAGAAGGCGCTGGCCAAGGCCGGTCTGACCATCGACGACATCCAGGCCTTCGAGGTCAACGAGGCCTTCGCCGTCCAGGTGCTGTCCTTCCTGGACCACTACGGCATCGCGGACGACGACGAGCGGGTCAACCCGTTCGGCGGCGCGATCGCCTTCGGCCACCCGCTGGCCTCCTCGGGCGTGCGCCTGATGAACCAGCTGGCCCGCCGCTTCGAGCAGCGCCCGGACGTCCGCTACGGCCTGACCACCATGTGCATCGGCTTCGGCATGGGCGGCACCGTCATCTGGGAGAACCCGCATTGGAGCGGAGCGGAAAAGTCGTCTCAGGTCGAGGGTGGTAAGTGAGCATGAGCAACACCACTGAGCTGCTCCAGCAGGGCGCCGAGCTGTTCCCGGGCGAGGTCGTCACGACCGCGCACGTGCGCCACCTGGACCTGCCGCTGCAGGCCGGCAAGCTGGCCATGATCACCCTCGACAACGGCTTCGACCACACCAAGCCGACCACCTTCGGCCCGGGCTCGCTGCTCAAGCTGTCCGAGGCGCTGGACCAGGTCGAGGCCGAGGCGGCCGAGGGCAAGATCGTCGGCGCCGCGATCACCGGCAAGCCGTTCATCTTCGCCGTGGGCGCCGACCTCAAGGGCGTCGAGCTGCTCAAGCAGCACGCCGACGCGCTGGCCATCGGCAAGGGCGGCCACGAGGTCTTCAAGCGGATCGCCGCGCTGCCCGTCCCGACCTTCGCCTTCTACAACGGCGCGGCCATGGGCGGCGGCGTCGAGGTCGGCCTGCACTGCGACTACCGCACGGTGTCCGCGGGCGTTCCGGCCTTCTCGCTGCCCGAGGTCTTCCTCGGCCTCGTCCCCGGCTGGGGCGGCTGCACCATCCTGCCGAACCTGATCGGTGCCGGTAAGGCCGTCAAGGTCATCATCGAGAACTCGATGAACCAGAACAAGCAGCTCAAGGGCAAGGACGTGTTCGAGCTGGGGATCGCCGACGCGATCTTCGAGCCGGCCGACTTCCTGGAGCAGTCGCTGCTGTGGGCCGCCAAGGTCCTCAAGGGCGACGTCGTCGTCGAGCGCGAGGCGATCGACCGCGGCAAGGCCTGGGACGACGCCGTCCTCTGGGGCCGCATGGTCGCCGACGGCAAGGTGCACGGCGCCGCCCCGGCCGCCTACAAGGCGCTGGACATCATCGCCGCCGTCAAGGACGCCGACCTCGCCGACAAGGCCAGCCTCCAGGCCGGCTTCGACGCCGAGGACGCGGCCCTGGCCGACCTCATCATGAGCGGCGAGCTGCGCAGCGGCATCTACGCCTTCAACCTGGTGCAGCGCCGGGCCAAGCGCCCGTTCGGCGCGCCGGACAAGTCGCTGGCCCGCCCGGTCAACAAGGTCGGCATCGTCGGTGCCGGCCTGATGGCCTCGCAGCTGGCACTGCTGTTCGCCCGCCGTCTGGAGGTGCCGGTGGTCCTCACCGACATCGACCAGGAGCGCATCGACAAGGGCGTCGGCTACGTCCACGCCGAGATCGACAAGCTGCTCGGCAAGGGCCGGATCGGCCAGGACAAGGCCAACCGCCTCAAGGGCCTGGTCAGCGGCTCGCTGGACAAGGCCGTGGCCTTCGGCGACGCGGACTTCGTCATCGAGGCCGTGTTCGAGGAGATGGGCGTCAAGCAGACCGTCTTCGCGGACCTGGAGGCCGTGGTCTCGCCGACCTGCGTGCTGGCGACCAACACCTCCTCGCTGTCGGTCACCGAGATGGCCTCGAAGCTCCAGCACCCCGAGCGGGTCGTCGGCTTCCACTTCTTCAACCCGGTCGCGATCCTGCCGCTGCTGGAGATCGTCCGCGGCGAGCGGACCGACGACGCGTCGCTGGCCACCGCCTTCGCCGTGTCGAAGAAGCTCAAGAAGACCTCGGTGCTCTGCAAGGACGCCCCGGCGTTCGTGGTGAACCGGATCCTGACCCGCTTCATGGGCGAGATCCAGAACATCATCGACGAGGGCACCCCGATCGCCAGCGTCGAGAAGGCCGTCGAGCCGCTCGGCCTGCCGATGTCCCCGATCGTGCTGCTGGAGCTGGTCGGCCCGGCCATCGCCCTGCACGTCTCGGAGACCCTGGCCGGCGCCTTCCCGGAGCGGTTCACCGTCTCCGAGAACCTCGGCAAGGTGGTCAAGGCCGGCAAGCGCGGCTTCTACACCTGGGTGGACGGCAAGCAGGTGCTGGACCCCGAGGTGCTGGAGCTGCTGACCTTCGGCGACACGGTGCTCACCGAGGAGCAGGTCCTGAACCGCTCCCTGGAGGCCGTGGCCCAGGAGATCGGCCTGATGCTGGAGGAGGGTGTCGTCGGCGAGGCCCAGGACATCGACCTCTGCATGATCACCGGTGCCGGCTGGCCCTTCCACCTGGGCGGGATCACCCCGTACCTGGACCGTGAGGGCGTCTCGGAGCGGGTGAACGGCAAGAAGTTCCTCGCCCCCGGCGTGGCCTCGGTGCCCGCGTAAGGCGCAGCGGTACGAGCGGAGCCCCCGGCGACCTGGTCGCCGGGGGCTCCTGCGTTGCGTGCCTGGCCTCGGGTGCAAGGCGGTGGACGGCGGCGGGCCTCAGTGCTTGAGGCGGTAGACGACGGTGTCGCCGATGACGCCGATCATCTCGTAGTGGGTGTCCAGCAGGTTCTCGATCCGCGGGACCAGCACCGGCTGGTACGGGGCGACGCCGGAGTCGTCCACGAAGACCTCGGGCAGGCCGTTGGCGAGCTCCTTGTCGAAGGTCTGCCAGGCGTTGTTGACGCTGAACTGCTCGCCGACGTTGCCGCTGCCGTCCTTGCCGCCGCTGTAGTTGGTGAGGAAGCCGGCGGTCAGGTAGCGGCTCGCGGGCTTGCGGTCGGCCAGCCAGTACAGCTCGGGGTGCATGCCCCAGACCAGCACGGTGTCCTTGGGGGTGGTCTGGGCGGCGACCGCGGTAGCGACCTCGGTGTTGCGGCTCATCTGCTCCCCCGGCCAGGCCAGCGCCAGGCCCCAGAAGACCGTGGCGGCGGCCGTGGTGTACACCAGGACGGGCTTCCAGCGGATCGCCGAGGTGGCGACCGCCCCGGTGCCCAGCAGCACCAGCGGGGGCATCAGCTGGAGGTAGTAGTGGCCGAAGAAGTGGAAGCCCACGCTGACCGCGACGGCCGAGGAGAGCAGCCAGACCCACAGGTCGGTGGTCGAGCCGTGCTCCTCGCCGGCCACCGGCAGCGGGCGGTGGCGGTACCTGAACCAGAGCCGGCGGCCGACCGGGAACAGGAAGCCGAGGCCAGCCGCGGCCAGGATGCCGAGGTTGCCGAAGGCCCGGCCGAGCATCTGCAGCCAGGCGCCGCCGAAGGAGGCGTAGTCCCCGCTGCCGGTGACCACCCAGAAGAGGAAGCCCTTGGGCTTGGTGAGGATGACCGCCACCAGCGCTATCGGCACCGCGAAGCCGAACCCGATCTTGAACAGGGCGGGCGGCCAGCGCACCCCGCGCCGGCGGGCGTCCTGGAGGAGCATCCAGAGCACCGGCAGCAGCACCGCGCCGCCGGTCTGCTTGGTCAGCGAGCAGAGCGCGACCGCGATGCCCGCGGCCAGCCAGCGGCGGCGCTCGGCGTACCGGAAGGCGGCCACCATCGCGGGCAGCATGAAGACCTCGAAGGTCGCCGCCTGGGTGTCCTCCGGGGAGAGCCCGATGGAGACCAGCAGGTAGAGCAGTCCGGCGCCGGCCCCGGCCCGGTTGCCCCAGCGGCCGCGGGCGATCGAGGCCAGCAGGATCGCGGTGACCAGGTGGGCCCCCACCGCGAGGGTGCGCAGCGGCCACAGCGAGGCGGAGCCGAAGACGGCGAAGCAGGCCTGGTAGAGCCAGGGGAGCAGCGGCGGCTTGCGGTCCACCACGGTGTCGTAGAGCACCCCGCCGTCCGCGAGCATCCGGGCCTGGGTGGCCAGGAAGCCCTCGTCCGGGCTCCAGACGGGCCGGGCGAAGGACGGGATGTGGGTGGCCACCGCGACCAGGGTGAGCAGCGGCACCAGCCTCGTCCAGTACCCCTGCCGGATGTGGGTACGGGCGCGCGCGGGCAGGCGGTCGACCAGTCCGTCGAGGCGGAGGCGGGTGGGGGTGGGCACGGTTGACAACCTACCGGGCGGGAACGGCGCGGAGAGCGCCGGTCCCGCCATTCAGTGCGATTGTCAGCTCGTCCCGCGACGAACTGTTACGTCGTTACGACAATCGGTCGTCGGGCGGTACGACGATCGGTCGTCGGCGGAACGGGGCAGCGGGCGGCCGGCCCGTTCCGCCGGGGGCGTCTCAGGCCTCGACCGGTGCCGGCTCCAGCTTGGCGACCAGGGCGCCCACCTTCTCGGCGATGGCGGGGGCGGTCAGGCCGATCTCGGCCAGGATCTCGTTCCGGCTGGCGTGGTCCAGGAACTCCTGCGGGATGCCGAAGTCGCGCACCGGCAGGTCCACGTCCGCGTCCCGCAGCGCCTGGGCGACGGCCGCGCCGACGCCGCCCACCCGGCCGTTGTCCTCGATCGTGACGACCACCCGGTGCTCGGCGGCCAGGCCCGGCAGGGCCGGGTCCACCGGCTTGACCCAGCGCGGGTCCACCACGGTGGCGGTGACGCCCCGGGCGGCCAGCAGGTCGGCCACCTCCAGGCTGGTCGGGGCCATCGCGCCGACCGAGACGATCAGCACGTCCGCGCGGTGGGCGCCGGAGGGCTCCCCGGCGGCGCGCAGCACGTCCATGCCGCCGACCCGGCCGACCGCGGCGACGGCGGGGCCGACCGAGCCCTTGGAGTAGCGCACCACCGTCGGGGCGTCCTTGACCTGGACGGCCTCGCGCAGCTGGGCGCGGACCTGGTCGGCGTCGCGCGGGGCGGCCAGCCGCAGGCCCGGGACGACCTGGAGGATCGACATGTCCCACATGCCGTTGTGCGAGGCGCCGTCCGTGCCGGTGACCCCGGCCCGGTCCAGCACGAAGGTGACGCCCAGCTTGTGCAGCGCGACGTCCATCAGGACCTGGTCGAAGGCCCGGTTCAGGAAGGTCGCGTAGACCGCGAACACCGGGTGCAGCCCGTTGGTGGCCAGGCCGGCGGCGCTGGTGACGGCGTGCTGTTCGGCGATGCCGACGTCGAAGATGCGGTCCGGGAACTCCTTGGCGAACGGCGCCAGGCCGACCGGGTGGAGCATCGCGGCGGTGATCGCCACGATGTCCTCGCGCTCGTGGCCGAGCGCGACCATCTCCTCGCCGAAGACCGAGGTCCAGTCCTTGCCCGAGTTCTTGACCGGCAGGCCGGTGTCCGGGTGGATCACGCCGACGGCGTGGAAGCGGTCCTCGTCGTTGTTCTCGGCGGCGTGGTAGCCGCGGCCCTTCTCGGTGAGGCAGTGCACGATCACCGGGCCGCCGAAGCCGCGCGCCTTGGTCAGCGCGGACTCCAGGGCGGTCAGGTCGTGGCCGTCGATCGGGCCGATGTACTTGAGGCCGAGGTCCTCGAACATGCCCTGCGGGGCGATGAAGTCCTTGAGGCCCTTCTTGGCGCCGTGCAGCGTCTCGAACAGCTGCTGGCCGACCACCGGAGTGCGCTGGAGGGCGTCCTTGCCCCAGGACAGGAAGCGCTCGTAGCCCTGGGTGGTGCGCAGAGTGGCGAGGTGGTTGGCGAGGCCACCGATGGTCGGCGAGTAGGAGCGCTCGTTGTCGTTGACGACGATGACGACGGGCAGGTCCTTGGCGTCGGCGATGTTGTTCAGCGCCTCCCAGGCCATGCCGCCGGTGAGCGCGCCGTCACCGATCACGGCGACGACCGGGTCCGTCCTGCCCTGGATCTTGTTGGCCTTGGCCAGGCCGTCCGCGTACGAGAGGACCGTGGAGGCGTGCGAGTTCTCGATCACGTCGTGCTCGGACTCGGCGCGCGAGGGGTAGCCGGACAGGCCGCCGCTCATCTTCAACCGGGAGAAGTCCTGGCGGCCGGTGAGCAGCTTGTGGACGTAGCTCTGGTGGCCGGTGTCGAAGAGGATGCGGTCGCGCGGGGAGTCGAAGACCCGGTGCAGCGCCATGGTCAGCTCGACCACGCCGAGGTTGGGGCCGAGGTGGCCGCCCGTCTTGGAGACCTCGGTCACCAGGAAGGTCCGGATCTCCTGGGCCAGTGCGGCCAGCTGTCCGGGCGTGAGCCGGTCGAGATCGCGCGGTCCCCGAATGCGGGTCAGCAGGGCCACCCGTTCCTCCTCGTTCAGTGTTCGCGGACCACGGACGGTCCGACGGGCGTCGCTGCCCGGTCCGGCGGCAGGCCGGTGGTCGCGGCCGGTACCGACCGGTCGAGTCTAATGTCCGCTACACGGACGCCGAGCGGCGCGCCCGGTGCCGTCGACCGGTTACCGCCATTCCGGGAGGTCGGTCGGGGGACGCGGGTCAATCCTCATTGACGAACGGATGTTCGCCGCCGGTTGCGGCCGGGCGGGCGAACGGGCCGGGCGGCGGTCGGTGCCGGCCCCGGGCCGGGCGGCCTCAGTGCCGGCCGAGGGCCCCGGACTCACCCATCTCGCTCATCACCAGGGCCAGCGCGCCCAGCACCTCGGCGCGGCCGCCCAGGGTGCCGGGGACCACCGACAGCTGACGGGCCGCGCTGGGGATCGCGTACCGGGCCACCGAGTCGCGGATCGGGGCCAGCACCAGCTCACCGGCCTCGGCGAGGTCGCCGCCCAGGATCACCCGGCGCGGGTTGAGCAGGTTGCACAGGGTCGCCACGCCCGTACCGATCTGGCGGCCGGCGTCGGCGATCACCCGGCGGCAGCCCAGGTCGCCCTGGTGGGCCAGCTCCACCACCCGGGGCAGGGTGAGGTCCGGGCCGAGGGTGGAGGTGAGCAGCGACAGCAGGTAGCGGGAGCCGACGAAGGTCTCCAGGCAGCCCCGGTTGCCGCAGCGGCAGACCGGGCCCGCCTCGTCCAGGGTGATGTGCCCGATCTCACCCGCCGTGCCGCCCGGCCCCCGGTAGATCTGGCCGTTGACCACCAGGCCGGCGCCGACCCCGCTGGCGATCTTGATGTACGCGAGGTCGCTCAGGCCGCGGCCGGCCCCCCAGACCAGCTCGCCCAGCGCGCCCAGGTTGGCGTCGTTGTCCACGTGCACCGGCATGCCGAGCCGCTCCCCCAGCTCCCGGCCCGGGGCGATGCCCGTCCAGCCCGGCAGGATCGCGGTCGAGCCCAGCGCGCCGGTCTCCACGTCGATCGGGCCGGGGACGCCGAGGCCCACGCCGATCACCTTCTCGGGCCGGAAGCCGGCCTGGGCGAGGAGGCGCGCCACCATCGCCTCGGCGCGGTCGAAGCCCTGCGCGGCCGAGACGTCCACGTCGATCGGGGCGCTCTCCTCGGCCAGCACCCGGTGGGCGAGGTTGCCGACGGCCACCCGGAGGTGGGTGTGGCCGAAGTCAATGCCGACCACGATGCCCGCGTCACCGCTGAGTGAGACGCTGCGGGCGCGGCGGCCGCCGGAGGAGGTGTCGGCGACCACGACGGTGCCGCTCTCCTTCAGTTCCCGCACGATGTTGGAGACGGTGGCCGCGGAGAGGCCGGTGCCGCGGGCGATCTCGGCCTGGGTGAGCGAACCGGCCATCCGTACCGCACGGAGCACCCGTTCCAGGTTCGCCCGGTGCAGGGACGACTGTGAGCCCGGTGTGTCCGTCGACATGATCCACCCTCCCAGGGTGGGGAACCCTCCGCCGGGTGTCCCCTTCAACTCCTGAAGGGTACGGGTCGGGGGGTGCCGGGTGGGGGGTGCCGGGTGGGGGGTGCCGGGTGGGGGCCGGGGTGGGGGGTGCCGGGTGGGGGCCGGGGTGGCCGGGGGCGTGGGGGCCGGGTGACCGGGGGGTGAAGGTGTTGCGCGGTGCGGGGGCGCGGGCCCGGATCGGGCGGTCCTGGGAGCGGGCGAAAACCGGCCGCCACTAGCATGGTGCCCAATCTCACCCGTCCCACCGGGCCGCGGTCGGTACCGGCAGGGGGACGCATCCAGACATGACGGGGAATCAGATGGCAGGGGATCACCCTACGCCGGGTGCAGGCGATGCATCCGGCAGCGGCCCGCAGGGCAATCGGGGCGTTTCGTTCGGGCGGCCGGCGGGCGGTGTGGACCCCGCCGCCGTCGCGGACCAGATGACCCAGCTCGACGGCTCGGCGGTTCCGGGGCAGGGCGGGCCGCCGGCCCAGCCTCCGATGCCCCCGGCACCCCCGGCGCCCCCGGCCCAGCCCCCCGCGGGTGGAGCCGACTACGCCGCGTACGCGCCGACGGCGGCCGGGATGCCGGCCCAGCCTCCGGCGGGTGCGCCGGTCGGCCCGTACGACCCGGTGCCCGGTGGGGGCTACCCCGGGGCGGACGCGGGGCAGGGCTACGGCGGCGGCTACAACTACCAGCAGCAGCCGGGCTACTACCCCGGTGCGCCGGTGCCGGCGCCTCCGAAGCAGCGCAACCCCGTCATGCTCTGGGGCGGGATCATCGGCGGTGTGCTGGCGATCGCCATCGTGATCGGGCTGGTCGTGCTGCTCAAGCCCGACCCCAAGCCGGACCCGGGCCCCGGCCCGGTGGCGAACTCGGGCGGCACCAGCACCGTCGGCGGCGACAACGGCGACAACGGCGGGAACAGCGTCGCGCCGGTGCCCGCGCCGGACGGCAAGGCCACGTTCAACGTCGCCTGGAACGCCCCGACGCCCTCCAACACCGATGCCACCAACCAGCTGCTCGGCATCTGGGGCACCGACAAGTACGCCGTCCGCGTCGACAGCGACGGCGTCAAGGCCTACAACCTGACCGACGGCAAGCAGGCCTGGAACATCCCGGTGCCGTCCGGCAGCAAGGAGGTGTGCAGCGCCTCGTACTCCTCCAACTCCAAGAACGTCGCCGCCGTCGCCTTCAACACCGGTGACTACGACTGCTCCACCATCGGCGCCGTGGACCTCACCTCGGGCAAGCTGCTGTGGACCGTCAAGGCCACCGCCGACCGGCTGTCCCAGCCGACCCTGAGCGTCACCGAGAACGTCGTCGCCGTCGGCGGCAACGCGGTGGCCGGGCTGAACATCTCCAACGGCCAGCCCGCCTGGCAGTACCAGCCCCGGGACAAGGACTGCACCATGCGGGCCCGCGCGGCCGGCGACCAGATCGCGATCAGCGACCGCTGCTACATGACCAGCGGCCCGAAGTCGCAACTGGTCATCGTGAACGCCGACTCCGGCAAGACCGTGAGCTCCCCGGTCACCCTGACCGGCACGATCGAGGAGGTCGACTCGGTCATCCAGGACAAGCCGCTGGTCCTGCTGATCACCAACGGCCCGAACGGCGACTACATCCTGCCGTTCGACAAGGACAACAAGCCGGGCAACCAGATGTCCGTCAAGGAGGCCGGCTCGGACAGCCTGCGCCTCTCCGGCCAGGACACCGCCTTCACCCGCAACGTGGTGAGCGGCAGCACCCTGTACGTCCAGGTCAACCCGACCAAGCCGGCCATCAACGCCTACGACCTGAACACCGGCAAGCGCCTGTGGGCGGCCAGCCCCGGTTCGGGCAGCGGCAGCGACATCCGGCTCGTCACCGGCACCGACAAGGCCGGCAAGGTGCGCGCCCTGGTCTCGCAGGGCTACGACAAGCCGTCCCGGCTGGTGACGCTCTCGCCGACCGACGGGTCGATGACCGACATCGGCACCGTCGCGAACGCGAACGGGAAGTTCGACATCAGCATGAGCACCTCGGTGTACTTCGTCTCGGGCGACGGCAACGCGGTGTACGCGTTCCGCCGGTACACCAACACCGACGGTCCGCTGACCAAGTGGCGGAAGTGACGCGCTCCGGTCGGTGAGGGCGGGGCGGGGCGAGTCGGGGCCGGTGGGCCCGGGCCCGCCCCGCCCCCGTTCTGCGGTCGGGATTTCCGGTCCGGATTTCCGGTCGGGCCGCTCGTCGGGCATGCGAGGATTCGGTCCATCAGCCTGACGAAGGAGCGCAGCGAGTGCCCGGCACCAACCTGACCCGCGACGAGGCCCGCACCCGGGCCGACCTCATCCGGGTGGACGCGTACGACATCGAGCTCGACCTCGGCTCGGCCCGCGAGGGCGGTACCTTCCGGTCCACGACCGTGGTCCGGTTCTCCGCGACGACCCCCGGCGCCGACAGCTTCATCGACCTCGTCGCCCCGAGCGTCGAGGAGATCACCCTCAACGGCACGGCCCTCGACCCGGCGAGCTTCGCCGACAGCCGCATCCCGCTGCCCGGCCTGGCGGCCGAGAACGAGCTGCGGGTCGTCGCCGACTGCGCCTACAGCAACACCGGCGAGGGCCTGCACCGGTTCGTCGACCCGGTCGACGGCGAGACCTACCTCTACACCCAGTTCGAGGTGCCGGACGCCCGGCGGGTCTACGCGAACTTCGAACAGCCCGACCTCAAGGCCACGTTCAGGTTCACCGTGACGGCCCCCACCGGCTGGGTCGTGGTGTCCAACTCGCCCACCCCCGAGCCGGTCGGCGAAGGCGCCACCCAGGTCTGGGAGTTCGAGCCCACCGGCCGGATCTCCAGCTACATCACCGCGCTCGTGGCCGGCCCGTACGTCGGGGTCTTCGACACCTACGAGAACGGCGAGCAGCGCGTGCCGCTGGCCGTGTACTGCCGCCCCTCGCTGCGCGAGTTCCTGGACGCCGAGGCGATCTTCGAGGTCACCAAGCAGGGCTTCGACTACTTCCAGGCGAAGTTCGACTTCCCGTACCCGTTCCCCAAGTACGACCAGCTCTTCGTCCCGGAGTTCAACGCCGGCGCGATGGAGAACGCGGGCGCCGTCACCCTGCGCGACCAGTACGTGTTCCGCTCCAAGGTCACCGACGCCGCGTACGAGGCGCGCGCCGCGACGATCCTGCACGAGCTCGCCCACATGTGGTTCGGCGACCTCGTCACCATGGAGTGGTGGAACGACCTCTGGCTCAACGAGTCCTTCGCGACCTTCGCCGAGGCCGTCTGCCAGGCCGAGGCCCCCGGCTCCAAGTGGCCGCAGTCCTGGACCACCTTCGCCAACCAGATGAAGACCTGGGCCTACCGGCAGGACCAGCTGCCCTCGACCCACCCGATCATGGCGGACATCAACGACCTGGAGGACGTCCAGGTCAACTTCGACGGCATCACCTACGCCAAGGGCGCCTCGGTGCTCAAGCAGCTGGTGGCGTACGTCGGCCAGGACGCCTTCTTCGAGGGCGTGCGCGCCTACTTCAAGCGGCACGCCTGGGGCAACACGCGTCTGAGTGACCTGCTCGGGGCGCTGGAGGAGGCCAGCGGGCGTGACCTCAAGGCCTGGTCCAAGTCCTGGCTGGAGACCGCCGGCATCAACGTGCTGCGCCCGTCGGTGGTGCTGAACACGGACGGTGAGATCGAGTCCTTCACCGTGCTGCAGGAGGCGCCCGCGCTGCCGGCCGGCGCCAAGGGCGAGGCCGTACTGCGGCCGCACCGGATCGCGATCGGGTTCTACGAGCTGGTCGACGGTTCGCTGGTGCGCACGGACCGGATCGAGCTGGACGTCGACGGCCCGCGCACCGAGGTGCCGGAGCTGGTCGGCCGCCACCGCCCGGCCGTCGTGCTGCTCAACGACGACGACCTGTCGTACGCCAAGATCCGGCTGGACGAGGACTCGATGGCCGTCGTCACCGAGCACCTCGGCGGCTTCACCGAGTCGCTGCCGCGCGCGCTGTGCTGGGCCTCCGCCTGGGACATGACCCGCGACGGCGAACTGGCCGCCCGTGACTACCTGTCGCTGGCCCTGTCCGGCATCGGCCGGGAGAGCGACATCGGCGTCGTCCAGTCCGTGCAGCGCCAGGTCAAGCTGGCCCTGGACTCCTACACCGACCCGGACTGGCGCGAGCAGGGCCTGCTCCGCTGGGCCGCCGCCGCCGAGGAGCACCTGCGCGCCGCCGCGCCCGGCAGCGACCACCAGCTGGCCTGGGCCCGCACCTTCGCCTCGGTCGCCCGTACGGACGCTCAGCTCGACCTGCTGGCCGGGCTGCTGGACGGCTCGGTCGAGCTCAAGGGCCTCGCCGTGGACACCGAGCTGCGCTGGGCGCTGCTCGCCCGGCTGTCCGCCACCGGCCGCGCCGACGAGGCCGCGATCGTCGCGGAGCTGGAGCGGGACAACACCGCGGCCGGCCAGGAGCACGCGGCCAGCTGCCGCTCCGCCCGCCCGACCGCGGAGGCCAAGGCCGCGGCCTGGGCCTCGGTGGTGGAGTCGGACAAGCTCACCAACTACGTGCAGGAGGCCGTGATCGCGGGCTTCCAGCAGTCGGACCAGCGGGAGCTGCTGGCGCCGTACGCGGAGAAGTACTTCGCCGCGGTGAAGGGCATCTGGGAGACCCGCAGCCACGAGATCTCGCAGCAGATCATCGTCGGGCTGTACCCGGCGCTCCAGGTGTCGGAGGAGACGCTCGCCGCCACGGACGCCTGGCTGGCCTCGGCCGAGCCGGCGCCCGCGCTGCGCCGTCAGGTCGTCGAGTCGCGGGCCGGGATCGAGCGCGCGCTCAAGGCCCAGGCGGTCGACAAGGCGGCCGGGGCCCGCTGAGGCCGGGGCGCGCTGAGGCCGGGGCCTGCTGCTCGGTGACGAATGCCCGAAGGGGCGCCGGACGGATCGTCCGGCGCCCCTTCGGGTTCCTGCGGGTCCTGATGGACCTGTTGCCTGTCCTCGGTGGACGCGGCGGTTCCTCGCGGTTACTTCTTCTTCTTGCCGTACGGCAGACCCGCGAAGGCCGCGATGACGACGAACACGGCGAGCGGGATCAGCACGTACAGGCCGATGGTCTGGCCGGCGCTCAGGCCGGTACCCGGGTCGTCGCCGTCGTCCCTGGTGAGGGCCATGGCGGGCGACGACAGCAGCATCATCAGCGTGACCGTTGCGGAGACCGCGCCGGCTCGCAAAGCGTTCCTCTTGTCCACGATTCCAACTTACCCGCCGCTTACGGGAGGGCGCGCGTCGGGGTGGTGCTGGGGGTTCCGCTTGCGGGATCCGGGTTCCTGGTCAGGGGGTCCTGGCGGTCGGGGGGCTGGGGGGCTGGGCGGCGGCCAACAGCCGGCCGAGCAGGCGGGCGGTGGGGGCCGCGGCGAGGCGTTCCAGGGTGACCGGGGCGCCCGTGCCGTCGGCGACCGGCAGGCGCCAGTTCGGGTACTGGTCCCAGGTGCCGGGCAGGTTCTGCGGGCGCGGGTCGCCGACCAGGTCCGGCAGCCAGACGCCGACCAGCTCGGCCGGGGTCCGGCCGAGGAAGCGGTACAGGGCGGGCACGGAGAGCGGCTCGTCGGGGGCGAGCAGGCCGAGGGCGGTCAGTTCGGCCCGCCAGGCCGCCAGCTCGTCGGCGGCCTCCTGCTGCTCCTCCGCGAGCGGGCGGGCCAGCAGGCCCAGGCGGTGGCGCAGCTCGACGTGCTCGCCGGAGAGCCGGGCGGCGGTGCTGGGCAGGTCGTGAGTGGTGAGGGTGGCCAGGCAGCCGGGGCGCCAGCGGTCGGGGGGCAGGATGCCGCCGTCGGACTGCCAGTCCCGTTCGAACCAGAGCACGGAGGTGCCGAGGATGCCCCGGGCCGCCAGTTCCTCCCGTACGCCGGGCTCGACCGTGCCCAGGTCCTCGCCGATCACGGCGGTGCCGGCCCGGTGCGCCTCCAGGGCCAGCACGCCGAGCATCGCCTCGGCGTCGTAGCGGACGTAGGCGCCCTCGGTGGGGGGATGGCCCTCGGGCACCCACCAGAGGCGGAACAGGCCCATCACGTGGTCGATGCGGAGCGCGCCCGCGTGGCGGGTGGCGGCGCGCAGGAGTTCCGCGTACGGGGCGTAGCCGGCCTTCGCCAGGGCGTCCGGGCGCCAGGGCGGCAGGCCCCAGTCCTGGCCGTGGGCGTTGAAGGCGTCCGGCGGGGCGCCGGTCGAGATGCCGCCGGCCAGCACGTCCTGGAGCGCCCAGGCGTCGGCGCCGTCCGGGTGGACGCCGACGGCGAGGTCGTGGATCAGGCCGACCGGCATGCCCGCGTCGCGGGCGGCGCGCTGGGCGGCGGCGAGCTGCTGGTCGACCTGCCAGGCGAGCCAGCGGTGGAACTCGACGCTCGGTTCGAGTTCCTTGGCGGCCTGGTCGATCTGTGGGCCGTTCGGGTGACGCAGGCCCTTCGGCCAGTGGTGCCAGTCGGCGCCGTGCACCTCGGCGATCGCGTTCCAGAGGGCGTGGCGGCGCAGCCACTCCCCCTCGCGGCGCTGGAACGCCTCGTAGCCGGCCTGGCGGCCGGGGCCGCGCGGGACTTCGTGGAGGAGCTGGAGGGCCTCGCGTTTGAGGGCCCAGACGGCGTCCCGGTCGACCAGGCCGTCGTGGGCGAGGACCTCGTCGCGCAGCCGGGCGGCGCGGCGGGTGAGGTCGTCCGTTTCCGTCCGTTGTGCTGCCGTCAGGTAGGCGTACTCGGGGACGGCCTCGATCCGCAGGTGCACCGGGTCGGCGAAGCGGCGGGAGGAGGGGCGGTACGGGGACGGGTCGGAGGGGGTGCCGGGCGTCGCGGGCAGGGCCTGGTGCAGCGGGTTGAGCTGCACGAAGCCCGCACCGAGTTCTGCGCCGGCCCACTGGGCGAGTTCGGCGAGGTCCCCGAGGTCGCCCATGCCCCAGGAGCGGTCGGACAGCACGGAGTACAGCTGGGTGAGGAACCCCCAGCTGCGGCCGGGGAGTCGGGGCAGCTGCTGGGGGGCGACGATCAGCGCGGACCGCTCCTTCCTGCTGTTGCTCTCCGCCGTGAGGGTGTGCCGACCGAGCGGCAGGTCGGCGGGCAGCCAGTGCGAGTGACCGCGCGACAGCTCCCAACTGCCGCCGTCCTCCAGCTCCACGTGCAGCCGGGCGTCGGCCGGCACGTCCAGCGCGGTGCGGCGGCCCTGCCGGACCACGACGCACGGCGGCAGCAACCGCTCCCGCTGCTCGGCCCGGTGGCGCTCCAGGGCCTCCCGCACCTCCTCCGGCGACCCGGCCGCCACCCCCAGCGCCCCCAGCACGGCCACCAGCGTCCGCGCCCCCACCGTCTGCCCACCGGCCCCCGGGTACCGGGTGTCCACCCCGTACGCCCGTGCCAGCGCGACCAGTTCGGCGGGCGGCGGCGGCGCGTCCTGCGCCGGCACCTTCCGTCCGTCGGCTCCGTCACTGTCGTGGTAAGCGGCCACTCGCGGCTCCTGCGATGTCTCGGCAACGCCCGGGTAGGACAGCCCAGTCCTACCCGGGTGACGCCTCGATCACGCTGTGCGACACGAGTGCGGGCCTGTCGTCAGTCGGGCCTGCGCAGCGGGATCGGCTGGTCGTCGGCAGTCGGCCTCAGACCGGCGAACCCAGCCGGAGACAACATCGCCGCAGACACCTGCCCGTACGACGGAACCACCACAGTCCGCTCGAAGAAGTCATAGGCCCACCCGTCGCGACTCTCCGCCCTGGCACCCTTCCCGCTCACGATTCCCCGCAGCAGCCAGCCCGGCCCACCGCAGCCGAGTACGCGAATGGTCTGCGTTCCAGCCCGACCGGACGGCTCTCTCACCGGAACCTCACACCTGAGTTCGATCCCGGCTCGACCCGTCCAGGCCCGCGACTGTCCGCCGAGCTGCCGCACGTTGGCCTCAAACTGATCGCGAGACCTTGCCCACGGATCCTGCGCGGTGACATGGAAGGCCTGAAGCTGCAGCGCCACCTCACGCCCTTTTCTGGCAGCAACTCCGACCAGACCTCTGGACGGCACGCTACTGAATTCGATCGTGACACCTGGCTCGCGAGGAATCATCAAGCCACCGAGGTCGATGAGATCCGCTTCCCACCGATCCTTTTCCGTTACGTCCCACGGTCCGACATCGACACCCCTCACCGCCTGACGGAGCGGTTCGCCTGCCGGAAGGAATTCGTGATCTTCCTCCATCGGTTCCTTCACTTCGTTCTCCTATCCCCTCATCATCCGGCATCAGCCAGCCAGCTCCCTTCGCATCTTGCCGAGAACTCCCACCCCTTGCCTGCCACCATTTTGTGCAGCACCCGTCCACTGACGTTGCCGTCAACTACTGCCGTCAAACACCCCAGCGGCCCCACCGGACGACTCCGGCGGGGCCGCTAGCGCTTTTAGAAAATTCCCCGTAGAACTGCCAGTACCGGAACTTGGTTTTCGTCTCCTGGAGATCTTGAAGAAGAAGAACTCGAAGGCTGGGAGCAGCCGCGACGCCGCACATCAGGCCAACTCGCCGAGCGGCAGTGGGACGTGAGTCTTACTTGGGCCACGGCTTCATCCCCCCTAGGCGCATGAACGCAGATCAGCGGGCGATCCACACTCACCATGAGGCCCAAGCCCTCGTAAGGTGTTTCCGATACTCCAGATCAGGCCATTCGCGTAAGCAGCCAGAGCGCCGTCCTGCCGCATGAAGATATGCGAATAGCTGAGCCATCAGCCGACAGGAAAACCAGGTGCCGCCGATGGCTGAGCCGATCGCCAAGGATTCTTCCTCATGCCTGCTGCCGACCCCCACGGCGTCGACCGAAAACGGTTTACCGTTGATGAATTTTGGACCGTCCTCACGGGCTGGTCCAACCTTGAGGCCACGGAAGGATTCGAGAAAGTCGATTGCCACTGGACTCGGGATGTACCCCCTGTGCCTCCAGGGACTGGGTATCGGAGGACACGTCGACATGTCGCCCGGGGTACCAGCCGACCAGCCGCAGGGCAAGAAACCGTTGCCGGATTCAATCGGGAGGTAAAGTCCGCAGGTTCGCCGCTCACTAGTAATTCACCCCCAAGCCATCCATCACCCGCCAGCATGCGTTGCAAGGGGAGGCAGGTGCACCGTGATCACCCTTGGGCGTATCGCCCACATGCACCGTGGACATGATCCCGCATCGGATTCCCGGCTCACCTTCTCCTGCATACGCCTTACTCAGGCACTGCATCTCCGCCACCCTCTTCCCTCACCCGGGTGAGAATGGCCGTAGCCTCCCGAAGCGCAAGAATGAGAGCACTCGCCTCCTTCTCCGGCCGAAAGATCTTCCCACCAGTCGAATTGTATGCCCGCTCATATACAACCCAAGATTCATAGACGATTCGCAGCGCATCCGAGGCGGCCTGCCCCACAGCAAAGTTCTGCTCAAGCGTCAGCGGCGGCCGACTGCGACTCGCCCACAGTTCAACTCGCGCCTTGGCGGAGACAAATCCTGCAACAACTTCAATGAGTTCGTTGCCGATCATATTGCTGCCCATCATCTGAACAGCGAGATTAATCGTCGCCGAAGCCGTTGGAGACCGCAGCCTATCCGGAGCTTCCCACTTCATTGGCTTTCCTTTGAGCGATTCCCAACCGCTAGCAGCCAAATCTACAGCCTCCTCTGTGGATACGAAGAATTTAGCAGCCATCCTGCAATATTCTGCGAATCCTCTGTGGGCACCTTGAATCCGCCAATCTCAAGGATTCGAGCACAGTAGGTCACGCAATTGTTTGTATTCCTGTCATAGGGCCCCAGACTGAAGTCATCCATGGCCCTCTGGGCATGTTGCGCCCTTTCGGCATTTGGAAGCGGAACCCTGACAACAATTGTTCCAGGCGCATGCGAGGCGCCTTCAGGACGGATGGCAGCAACAAGGTGGTCTCCAGAATTTGCCCTCCAGCCAGCATCGCTGTGGACCGTATTTCCTTCATGCGTAACCGCGATCGAGGCGTGCCCCTCGACATCATCGAAATAGGCGTCCGCGTGCCCCTCGGGGCAGTTATGAACAAGTACTGGCGTCGCGCCTGCCAGCACATAGTACGTGTGCTACGCGGCCCCTCTCCACCTGCATTTTCGCGAGTCAACGATGGTTTGACGGTCCGTCGAGGTCCGTGGATGTGCGCTGAAGTCCGTGGTTGTTGCCGTCGCTACTGCCGTCAGAGGTATAGACCAGTCGTGCTGTTGTCCGCCGCGCGCGTGATCCTACTGCCACGCTCCGGGCTTGGCGCGGACGACGGCGCGCGTGGTTTGCTCGTACGACTGGTGGCCGGTCTGCGCGCAGTGTCCAGCGATCCAGCGGGTCAACTCCTCGGGGGTGTGCAGCTCGCCGGATGCGGCAGCACAGTCCTGCCCTTCGCCGGTGACGCAGATCGCCTCGAAGGTCGGCAGCGCCATGGGGTCGGTCACGGTGGTCACGTGGTAGTCGCGGAAGCGGTAGCGGGTGGCCTTGCCCATCAGCCTTCCCCCTGCCCATCAAGGGGGCTGGCGTTCGCAGCCTCACCCTCCTCCTGCGGCACCGGGATACGCTCTCCGCGCGACTCGGCGACCCTGAGCGCGTCCGACAGGGCCTCGGTCAGTCGGCAGGCGAGCCAGCGGTACTCGATGGCCGACTGCGCCTTGGCTCCGGGGGCCAGGATGCCCCGGGCGTACTCCAGCAGCTCCTGACCCATGCCGAGCTGCACGGTTTCGATGCCGTCGGCGAGCGTCGAGATGTAGCCCTTGCCGTCGGTCCTCAGGTAGCAGGGGCGCCCGTCCTCGGTGGTCCACGGCAGCAGGCGGGGTCCCGCCATGCCCGACGCCGCTTCGTACAACTCCCTGCGACGCAGACGGTCCGCGTCGCTCCTCGGCATACCCACAGTGGATCCCCGGCCTCGGTCGCTGGAACAGAACACGGCGACCGTAACGACCTGACTGCACGTCAATCCACGGACCCAGCAGGGCAGATAACAACGCAAGGTCAGCGAACTGCCACGCTACGTAGCAGCTATCCGACGACGCCCAGGTAGCCGGCCATCTCGCGCATATCGCTGGTCAGGGTGCGCTTGCGCTTGCTCAGGATCTCCTGCATGGTCTCGGCCGCCGAGTTCTGGTGCCTCAGCCACTCGGGGGCGGCTTCCCGAGCGCGGGTCAGCTCGTCCATGGCCGCCGAAAGGTCTCCGGTTCGGGTGTGGGCGCGCGCCACGTCCAGGGTGAAGCGGTTCCCGTCATTCGTGCTGGGCCTGCCCAGTCGCTTCCACGCCTTCGGCGACAGCTCCACCTCTTCACCCGCCTTGCGCACCACCGTGCGGGCGTCGCCGATGACCATGGAGTCTTCGAGGGCCTTGATGGCGGCGGTCACCGGTCCGAAGACGGACCAGTGGCGGGAGACGTTGCGGTGCGCTGTGCCGACGGCGGTTGCCGCCACCCGTGCCGCCTTGCGGTACTCCTTGGCCTCGTTTGGGCGGTTGTTGCGTGCCGCCGCGGCTGCGGCCTCCATGGCCAGCCCTCCCCACACCGCGTAGTGGTCGGGCTCGGCGCCGGTGATCTTCGGCTCCACCACGTCCATGCTCTGGGCGGCGATCCGCTCCGCCTCCTCCAGCCGGCCCTGCCGCACCAGCAGCCAGCACATGCAGCCGACTCCGGAACCGGCCGCGAGCAGGTCCCCGCCCTCCCGGGCGTCCGCGATAGCACCTCGCAGGGCCGTGTAGGCAATGTCGTACTGCCTCACCTGCGTGAGGTACGTGCCGGCCAGGCGCAACGCCTCGGCGCGGGCGAGCAGAGCTTGTTGGTGTTCTTCGCCGCTGTCGTAGTGGGCGACGGCCCGCGCGGCGTCCCGCAACAGGCCGGGCAGTTGGGCGGCGACGCTCTTGTAGCTGTCGGAGAAGTACAGCACCCTCGCGTCTCGAACCGTTCGAGCGTAGGCGCGCAGGTTCGGTTCCTCGCCCACGGCCTGGGCGTCCTGGTCCACGAGCCCCACCGCCGGGGTGAGCGCGGCGCGAAGCTGGATGAGGTTGAGCCGGTTCGGCTCCTCCGCCCGTCCCACGGGCTCCGGTGCGTCGGACGCGACGAGTGCCGCCGTGGGGATGCCCAGAGCGCGAGCCAGCGCGTGAAGCGTCTCCATGCGGACCGTTCCGCCCTGCTCGACCTTCCGGACAGTCGCCGGGGACAGGCCCCCTGCGTGGGCAAGCTCTTCCTGGCTCATCCCGGAGCGGCGCCGGTACTTCCGTACGTTGTCCGCGAGTTCCATCGTCATCTGCTCACCACCTCCAGCGCCACGGTACGCCTGGTGGGCGAACTGACCGGGCTCTGTGGGCAGATACCCACCCGAGACGGTGACCCACCGCCACGCGCGGCGTCGGGCACGCGGTTGCCGGGAACGGCGCGGCACCGGAGCTTCCGGCAGGCTGCGGGCCTGAGCGGGACGGGTCCCTCGTCGGTCGGGCAGCTTCGCCGGACCAGGGTTCTCCGGGGGCCGCCAAGGCTCACCAGGTGACGCTTGCGCTCGGACTTGGCGGCCCCCGGGGGTTCCTGGTACGCCTCCGGGGACCGGCCGGCGAGGGACACGCCCCGCGACCCGCGACCTCTCACCACGACGGCGCCGCACCAATGCTCGGCCCCCGGGCCCCTCGGAGGGAGGGCCTGGGGTGAGGTAGAGCTCTGCGGACTGCGCTGCTCTCGCTGGTGTTGCGCGCCCGGACGGGCGGGGGCGCCGCTGAGCGGGGCGGAGACAGGAGCGGACGGCGGCCCCGCCGGGCCGGAGCGCGCGCGGCCCGCGACAGCGGGCCGCCTTGATCCAGTAAAGAAACTCTGAACAGCTCGCCCCATCGACCCGTCCGCCGCATGTACGGGCGCCCGCGGTCTGCCCTGGCCTCGCCTCTCAAGTTCTTTGGTCAGACGGCCGCTCGACTTCCAGTTGCTTGCCCGTCTTCTGGAGCTGCCTCCATCCGCAGGCGGACGACCTACTCGGCATCGTATGCTGCCGCCCGGGTCCCCTGACACGTCGGCTGGTGGGTCAGTCCCCAGACTCGGAGCCTTGCCCGCCGGCGCCATGCGTGAGTAGCTAATCGATCGGCCAAAGTGCGTTGCCATGCCCATCCGCTATACCACGCAACTCGCCAGTACCCGAGCGTAGATTCCATCTTGCGTATTCGGGTCAGCTATCGGCTGATGGCCCCTGCCGAGAAGCCCCATCCTCGTCTGCCGACGTGACGGTGCTCAGCGACGCCGTCCGGGCTGCCATCACCCATGTCCGCGTGATGGCAGCCTCGGAGGGGGTCAGGGACACGAACTCACCCCAGTCACCCAAGCCAGCTGACGCGACAACATCCGCCAGCATATCAGCCAGGCATGCGCAACCGAATGGGCTGACCATCCTCCCAGGGGCGTCCGGAGCCGAAATCGGTCGCCGACAGCGGGAGGGACATAGCGCACTGGAACAAGGGAACCACGACGACGCGCTCGACGTATGAGTAGACCCAGTCGTCGTGGCTCCCCGAGGTGGCCGCCTCGCCAGTCACAGTCGCTCTCAGCAGCCAGCCCGGGCCGTCACACCCGAGCATTCGGATGGTCTGCAGTCGCCGGAAACCCCTGTCCTGCTGCACCGGGACATCGCACCTGAGTTCGATGCCGGCGCGCCCGGCCCACTCTCGGACCTCACCCCCCAGGCCGCGAACCCGCTGCGCGAGGATCTCGCGAGCCCTGGCCCACCCACTATCCTGGCTCGCGTGGAAGGCCTGGAGCTGTACTCCCGTCGCCCCCCGGAGGACAACAGCTTCCAACAGGTCCGAGGACCCTCTGCCCTCGTTCAGCTGGATCTTGAGACCCGGCTCTCGGGGGATCCTGAGGCCACCGAGGTCGATGAGGTCAATACCCTGCCAGCCGGTCTCGCTCGCGTCCCAAGGGCCGATCTCCACACCCCGCTCAACCAGCCTAAACGGATCCTCCATTCGCACGAAGTCGCTAGCGATTTCCTCCGCGGCCCCCATCAAACGGTCAAGATCCTCTCCTCGGATGTTCTCCGCGTCCGTCAATGCCACGAGGACCGCGACGATGCCCAGCAACGAGAACAGCCCGGTCAGCCGTCCGGCCTCGACGGCGTGCAGATCGCCTGTCAGTGCGGAGATCATCGTCGCCACGTCGTCCGCCCCGAGGCCCTGCGACGTCACGGCAGGCGCGTCGACCGGAAACGTCTCACCGTCCTCTTCCCGAAGTTGCACCAGGATCTTGGCAGCGAACACCAGTACCAACGCCGGCGTGACGCGTTCCGGTCGTTCCTCCCATCCAGCCCGAGCCACGGCCGCGTCGGACAAGGTGCCACTACGGCCGAACTCCTCAAGAATCAGCCTCGCGGCGATACTAACGTCGCCCATTCCGCCACCCCTTAATCAACTTCAGCCCTCGGTGAAGGGTAATGCCCGCAGCGATTGTTGCTGATGCGACGTCCGCAGCGGCGCCGCCGTGAGGCGTTGAGTTGAGCACCTGCTCGACATTGCTAGGCGCCCTGGATACCGTCGACGAGCGAGTCTGCGCCTCGTCTGCGACCGCTTGGCTGGCTCGGCGGGTCGTCCCCTGCGCATCGGTCAACTTCGTGCCCGCCGGACGGGCGTAGCCGCCCGAATCGGGTGCCACGAAGTCGGGTAGCTCACCAGGGTCCAACGACGCCCGACCCGCACCCTTGGTGACCGCGGTCGCTTCCTCGCCGTTCCCGCAGTTATGCACGAGGACCGCGGTGGCGCCTGCTTGCACATAGTACGTGTGGAGCAGGCTGACGGTGAGGTTGTGGGTGGTGATGGCGTAGGCGTAGTTGCGGACGGACTTGATGGTCCGGGTGGTGCCGTCGGGCTGGCGGAGCTGTTCGCCCGGGGTGAGGTCGCCGGCGTCGACCCACTGGTTGCGGGTCTCGCTCCAGTAGGGGTGGTGGTGGGTGGAGGTGATCTTCGACTGGTCGGCGGCCGGCGGGCCGCGGGGGTTGGCGTCGTCGGTGAGGGTGAGGTCGGTGAAGTCCTTGTCGTCGGGGGTGGTGATGGTGGCGGTGACGGCTTCCGGACGGGTTTCGCCGGTCTGGGGGTCCGTTGCCATGACGACGTCACCGTCGTGGACTTCACCGATGGCCTTCGTGGTGCCGTCCGCCATCAGGACCATGGTCGCTGCCGGGAAGCTGTTGCACTTGTCGGGAGTCGGGGATGAATCCGCCTCGGCCTTGGCTGGTTTGGCTTCGGTGCTTGCCGCGTCGGCCGCTGATTCTTTTGCTGCTTTTCCTTCGGCCGCCTTGGCTGCCGCCGCTTCGGCCGCTCGGGCCTCCGATGCGGCGGTCTTGGCGGTGACATAGGCGGCTTCGGCTTCCTTCGCTGCGCGTTCGCCGCCCCTGATGGCGTCGTAGATCCTGTTGATCTCCTTGTAGATCTTCAGGGCCTGGATGCCGACCTTGATGGCCTTGAAGATCTTGCCCCAGGGCAGGGTGTTGAGGGCGGTGTTGATGCAGGCCATCACGTCGCCCTTGGTGAAGCAGTCGCGGGCGTCGTTGAAGCCGATCAGGTCGCCGACGATGTCGACCACCTTGTGCACGAGTTCATCGCGCTTGCGCTTGTTCTCGTTGACGATCTTGTTCGCATCGTCGAGGGCGTCCTTCGCGTGCTGCTCCGCCGGGGTGGGCGGTGCCGTGGGGAGCTTCCGCTTCGGGGCGACGTGGTCGATGTCGGTGAGGTTGCCGTTGGAGTCCCCGTACCAGCCGGTGCACTCCGTTTCCTGGTTGCAGTCGACGCGCAGGCCGTTGGCGTCGGACTTGTTGATGGGGCTGTTGTTGGCGTACGCGTAGGCATTCCACTGCTGCGGATCGCCGGGGTCGGTGATGGGGTCGGGGCTGATGAAGCGGCCCGTCTTGGGGTCGTACTCGCGGGCGCCGAGGAGGGTGAAGCCGGTGGCCTTCTCCTTGGTGCCGCCGACGAAGCCCTTGTCGCCGGCCCAGACGCCTGCCGCGGGCTGGGTGCCGCGGTCGTTGCCGAACGGGTCGGTGGGACGGCGGACGTGGGCGAGGGTCCCCGCGTCGAACTGGACGCCGTTGGTGCCGTGCGGGTCCGCGCTCTGGTAGGCGAGCGTCGACGATCCACTGCTGGTGGTACGGGTGATGGACAGACCGTTGGAGGCCGGGTAGCTGCGGACGTTGGTGACCACTCCGGAGTTGGTGTCCAGGGTGATCTGGTCCGCGCCCAGGTTGAGCGTGGTCTTGCCGGCGTCGCAGCGGATCAGCTGGTTGCCCGACACGTCGTACAGGTAGCTGGTGGCACCGTTCTCGCCGGTGCCGGTGATCTGGTCGAGCTTGCCCTGGGCATTCCAGGTCAGCGTCCTGGTGCCCGGGGTGTCCGTGATCGCGGTGGTGTTGCCGGCCGCGTCGTAGGTGTACGAGGTCACCCCGGTGCCGGCCGGGGCGGTCCGGGTGGACTTCATCAGCGCGTGCGGACCGCCCGTCCGGGCGGACGATCTTGCCCGCCACGCGGTTGGCGATCTGCTGCGGCTGGAAGGACACCGCGGGCAGGGTGATGGGCGTGCGGTTGACGCCTCCGCGTTCTCCGAACCCACCAAGGGCTGGCTGGCCAACGGCGTCGACGCCAAGCTGTACCCGAAGGTCGGCTCCAACGGCGACGTGACGGGTGACGGCGTCCCGGACCTCTGGGCCGTCGACACCAACAACCAGTTGGTCGCCTGGGCCGGCGTCGGCACCAAGGCGGCGGACGTCAACAGCGGCCCGACCGTGACCGGTCTGGAGACCACGCCGGTCGTGCTCGGCAACCTCAACCGCCCGATCGGCAACTGGCTGGCCGCGCCCGACGGCGGCAACACCGTCAAGGACGGCCAGAAGAAGGCCGACGGCACGGCCGTGGGCGTGAGTTGGGTCCAGGACACCGTGGACGGCCGCGCCGCCACCGTGGGCGCTTTCAGCCCCGGAGCCGGCTCGACCGTCACGATGTCGCGCCCGGTGGTGGACGCCCGCAAGAGCTTCACGGTCTCCACCTGGGCCAGGACCGGCCCGAAGGGCGGCATCGTCGCCAGCCAGGACGCCGTGCACAGCAGCAACTTCATCCTGTACGCCGACGCCAAGTACGGCTTCTGGGCCTTCGCCCTGTCGGTCAGTGACGACGACAGCTGGTCGTACGACTACACGGACACCCGGAACGCCTCCGCCTACTTCCGGCCCGGCGTGTGGACCCGGCTCACCGCCTCCTACAACGCGGACACCGGCGCCATGTCGCTGTACGTGGACGGCGTGCTCGCCACGACCGGCTACCACCGGGCGAGCACCAGCCCGCCGCCCTCGGGGCCGTTCGTGCTGGGCCGGTACAAGTACCAGTCCAAGCCGACGGACAGCTTCGACGGGAGCATCAGCAGCACCGCGGCCTACCCGTTCGCGGTGGCGCCCACCGCGCCGGGCGCCGCGAGTGTCATCCGCTCGCGCGTCGACGCGAACAAGTGCGTCGACCTCAACGGCGGTGTGGCCGCCAGCGGGTCGGCGATCCAGCTGTACGACTGCAACGGCAGCACCGCCCAGCAGTTCTCGCTGGGCGGTGACGGCACCGTCCGGGTCATGAACGGGTGCATGGCCCCGGCGAACGCCGGTACGGGCAACGGCACGCCGATGGAGTACCGCACCTGTGACGGCACCGCGGCGCAGAAGTGGATCCCGCTCGCGAACGAGGTGCTGTACCACCCGGCGTCCGGCCGCTGCCTCGACCTCCCTAACGGGCGCACGGACAACGGCACCCGGCTCGGGCTCTGGGACTGCCAGCTCGACCAGCTCGGGCCCAACCACCAGTGGTCCGTCCCGAACCTGCGGACGGCGGTGCTGCCCGCGCCCCCGCGTTCCTGACTCCGTGTCCTGATCGCCGCACCTCGGGCCCGTTCCGCCACCTGGCGGGACGGGCCCGGTTTGTTGTCAGGGGCAGGGCCGACAGGCGGATGAATCCGGGCAAAGCAGTCATACCAGTCGGTGACGTTGACACCGGTTCGGGTAGCTGGTGGGGTTGCTCGCATTGTGGTCCAGGCCTGGCGAGGAGGCCCCTGTGCAAGCCCGTGTGTCCGTGGTGGCCGGGCGGCGGCTGCGTCAGCAGTTGGAGCAGAGTCCGGTGCTGCGCGAGGTGCTGGACCATCCGACGGCGCTGGCGGCCCGGCGGGCGACGGCGCGGACGTGCCGTCAGCTGGTGCCGCGGACCGCAGACCGGCTGATCGCCGATCTCAAGGGGACGGAGCCGCTGCTGGCGTCGGTGCGGGCGGAGCGCGCGGCCGGGCGGCCGGGGCGGCGGACCATGCAGATCGCGGCCGGGGTGGTGACCGCGGCGGTGGTCGGCGGGCTGCTGGCCGGGCCGATGCCCTCGGTGGCGTACGCGGCGGCCCCCGGGCCGGACGTGGTGAGCAGCGCGCCCCAGACGCCGCTGGGCAGCGTGACGGACCCCCAGGTGTTCCCGCGCCCGCAGGAGCAGACCGTGGCCGGACGGGCCGTCACCGTGCCGAGCGCCGTGACGCTGGTGACCGCGCCCAAGGTGGACCGGGGCGCGGTGGACGCCGTCCGTGAGGTGATGACCGTCGCCGGGGCCACCGCGCTGACCCCGCAGGCCGACGGCGGCACCCCCGCCGCCGGCTCGCTGGTGGTGTACATCGGCGGGCCCGCCGAGGGCGCCGAGGGCGAGACCGACCGGACGCTGCGCCAGCTCGCGGCCGCGGCCGGCGGCAAGGACGGCGCCGCGCCGTCCACCGCGGGCATGCCGCCCGGCGGCTACGTGCTGTCCGTCGGCCAGCTGCCCGCCCAGGGCGGCGGCACGTACGGCGCGGTGGTGCTCGCGGGCGCCGACGCGACCGGCACCTTCTACGCCGCGCAGAGCCTGCGCCAGCTGCTCGCCGCCGTACCGGCCGGTCAGGGCCAGGGCCCGGGCGCGGCCGGACTCGGCCTGCCCGGCATCACCCTGCGGGACTGGCCCAGCGGCGCGCCGGTGCGCGGCACCGCGGAGGCCTTCTACGGCACTCCGTGGACCGCCCAGCAGCGGCTCGACCAGGTGGACTTCCTGGGCCGCTCCAAGCAGAACTTCTACCTCTACGCCCCGGGCGACGACCCGTTCCGGCTCAGCCGCTGGCGCGACCCCTACCCCGCCAACCAGCAGTCCGAGCTGCGCGAACTCGGCGACCGGGCCCGGCAGAACCACGTCACCCTCGGCTACGCGATCGACCCCGGGCAGTCCCTCTGCTTCAGTTCGGGCAAGGACGTCGACGCCCTGGTCGCCAAGCTGGACGGGCTGCGCAAGCTCGGCTTCACCGCGTTCCAGCTCCAGTTCCTGGACGTCAGCTACGACGAGTGGCACTGCGACGACGACCAGGACGAGTACGGCCGTGGCCCGGCCGCCGCCGCCAAGGCGCAGGCCGCGCTGGTCAGGAAGGTCCAGGACCGGCTGATCGCCAGGAACCCCGGGCTGGCGCCGCTGTCGATCGTCCCCACCGAGTACCACAAGCAGGGCTCCACGCCCTACCGCAAGGCCCTGGCCGACGCGCTGCCCGGCGGCGTGCAGGTCGCCTGGAGCGGCGGCGGGGCGATCCCGGAGAAGATCACCGGCGCCCAGGCCTCCGACACCGGCAGCCTGTACGGGCACCCGCTGGTCACCATGGACAACTACCCGGTCAACGACGCCAGCCCGGACCGGCTCTTCCTCGGCGCCTACACCGGCCGCGAGCCCGAGGTGGCGACCCGCTCCGCGGTGCTGCTGACCGGCGCCATGCAGCAGCCGGTGGCCTCCCGGATAGCCCTCGCCACGGCCGGCGACTTCGCCTGGAACCCGACCGGCTACAAGCCCGAGGACTCCTGGCAGGCGGCCGTGCGCTCGCTGGCCGGGCCGACCGGCGCCAACGCCACCCCCGCCGGCTCGGCCCTGGCCGCCGTCCGGGCGCTGGCCGGCAACAGCACCTCCTCCCCGCTGTCCAAGCAGGAGTCCGGCTACCTCCAGCCGCTGCTCGACCAGTTCTGGGCCAACGCCGAACCCACCTCCGGCGCCGCCCCGGACCTCGCCAAGCTGATAGCGGCCGCGGGCCCGCTGCGGGACGCCTTCGCCGCCATGGCCGGCGCCCAGCAGACCCTGGCCGGCACCGACGCCACCGCCCAGCTGGCCGCCGAGGCCGGCCCCTGGCTCGGCCCGCTGCGCGACTACGGGCTGGCCGGGCAGGCCGCCCTCGACATGCTGCTGGCCCAGCACGGCGGCGACGGCGCGGCCGCCTGGAAGGCCCGGGTGCAGCTCAACCGGCTGCGTGCCCAGCTCGCCCAGGCCCCGGCGACCATCGGCGCGGGGGTGCTCGCGCCCTTCCTGGACCGGGCCGTGCGCGCCGCCGACAACTGGTCCGGCGTGGTCAGCGGCGGGGTCACCCCCACCACCAGCATGGGCACCGCGCAGGACCACCTGCCCGCGCTGATGACCGACGGCCAGGCCGACACCTTCTACTGGAGCTCCGCTCCCCCGCAGCCCGGCGACTCCGTCGGCGTCGACCTCGGCGCCGGACGGCCGATCAGCGGCGTCACCGTGCTGATGGGCGGCTGGGGCAACGGGCCCGACGCCCGGACCGCCGTGGACGACTACATCCGCGACGGCGTGCTGGAGTACAGCACCGGCGCGGGCGGCTGGCAGCAGCTCGCCGTGGTGAAGAACCAGAAGACGGTCAGCGCCCAGCTGCCGCCCGGCACCGTGGTGCGGGCGGTGCGGCTGCGGGCCACCTCCGCCCAGAAGACCGCCGTCGCGGTGCGCGAGTTCACCGTCACCGCTCCCGACGAGTCCCCGGCCAACGTCACCGGCGGCCCCGCCGCGCTGCCCGGCTCCTCGGCCGCCGCCGTCCTGGACGGCAACCCGGACACCGCGTACCGCGCCGCCAAGCCGCCCACCGCGCAGGACGAGCCGCTCACCGTCGAGCTCGGCGCGGCCCGCCCGCTGGACCGGCTGACCGTCCTCACGGACCCCAACGTGCACGCCTCCGCCACCGTCGCGGTGCGCCGCGCCGACGGCAGCTGGACGGACATCGGCGTCGTCCAGCCCGGCTACAACGAGCTGGCGGCCGGCGGGCAGGTCGCCGACGCGTTCCGGATCACCTGGAAGCCCGGCGGCGACCCGCCGGTGGTCAACCAGGTCATCCCCTGGTACGCGGACACCCCGGCGGCCCGGCTGAGCCTCGCCGACCCGGCCCTGGACGTGGTCACCGGCGCCGCCGCGCCCGCCAGGACCCAGGCCACCGTGGAGGCCGGCCGCCCCGAGGGCACCACCGGCGACCTGCGGGTCGAGGTGCCGGCCGCCGCCAAGGGGCTCTCCGTCACCCCGGCCGGCCCGGTCACCGTGCCGCGCGGCGGCCGGGTGGGCGTGCCGCTGCTGGTCACCGCCGCACCGGGCACGCCCTCCGGGACGTACCAGGTGCCGGTGTCCTACGTGGCGGGCGGCACCACCGTGAAGCAGGTGCTGCAGGTCCACGTGGTGCCGCCGACCGGCGGGCCGGACCTGGCGCCCGGCTCCCAGGCCTCCTCCTCGGGCGACGAGACGCCGAACTTCCCGGCCTCGGCGGTCGCCGACGGCGACCCGAAGACCCGCTGGTCCTCGCCGGCCAAGGACGACGCCTGGGTGCAGCTGGCACTGCCGCAGGCCGTCCACCTGGGCGCGGCGGTGCTGCACTGGCAGTCCGCGTACGCCTCCTCGTACAAGATCCAGGTCTCCGCGGACGGCAGCAGCTGGACGGACGCCGCGACGGTCGACAACGGCAAGGGCGGGGACGAGACGGTGCGCTTCGACGCCTCGAACGTCCGGTACGTCCGGATGCAGGGCGTGGCGCGGGCCACCAAGTTCGGCTACTCGCTGTACGGGATCGAGCTGTACGCCGTCACGGCGCCGGCCGCTCCGCCGCAGCCGCCGACCGCGCCGGTGGCCCCGGCGGGCCAGCCCGGGGCGCAGCCGGGGACGCCGGCGGTGCCGCCCAAGCAGTGACCGCCCGGGGCGCAGCCGGGGACCCCCGCGGCGCCTCCAGGCAGTGAACGCGGCGGGCCGCCGGGCTCCCCTTCGCGGGGGGCGCGGCGGCCCATGAGGCGCGTACCGACGGTGTGACGGGCGGGCCCTTGTGGTGCGGGGGTCAGGCGGAGAGCGGTTCGGGCTGCTCGCCGCGGCGGGCGGGGGCGGGGTGGGCGACGTGCGCCCGGCCGATCGGGACGGAGTGGGTCTCCGTATGGTCGTGGTGCTCGTACTCGCCCCACTGGGGGGCGCGCAGCTGGTCACCGCCGCCGTACGGCTCCAGGTAGGGCCGCCAGCGCGGGTCCTTGATCCCGGTGCCGATGATCCGCCAGGCGAGGCCGCTGGGCGGTGCCGGTGGGCGTTTCATCCGCCAGCCGAGCTCGGTCAGGTGGCGGTCGGCCTTGGTGTGGTTGCAGCGGCGGCAGGCCGCCACCACGTTGTCCCACCGGTGCTGGCCGCCCCGGCTGCGCGGGATGACGTGGTCGACGCTGGTTGCGGCGGCCCCGCAGTAGACGCAGCGGCCGTGGTCCCGGGCGAACAGCGCCCGGCGGGTGAGCGGGACGGGCCCGCAGAACGGGACCCGTACGAAGCGGGTCAGGCGGACGACGGACGGCGCCGGAAGGGCGCTGGTGGCGCTGTGCAGAGTGACTCCCGAGTCCTCCAGGCTGACCGCCTTGTGGTTGAGGACCAGGATGAGTGCGCGGCGCATCGATACGACGCCGAGTGGCTCGTAGGACGCGTTGAGGACCAGGACATGCGGCACGGATGCCTCCTTGGACGCCTGCGGCGCGTGGCTCGCGCCGGGACGAGCGGTTGGATCGCGCAACGAGTGCGTGATCTCCCCCAGTGTCGCCTTACGCCTTCGTACGGCGCCACCACTCCTGTGTAACGGACCTGACGTGAACTCCGGGTGTGGTCTCCGTCATACCCCGTAGTACCCGGTATGCCCGGGGGAAGGTCCACTTGCACCCCGGCGCTGCCGGGGCGGGGCGCGGCGGGGCGGGCGGACCGCCGGGGGGAGTGCGGCTCGGCCGCTCGGAGCAACCCCGGGGGCCGTACGGCGGGCGGGGCGCGGCCGTTCGGGGGAGGTGGGGCCGGTGGTGCGGGGTGGTGCGGGGAGGTGGGGCCGGTGGTGCGGGGGTGGTCGGGGGTGGCGGCGGGAGGGTGCCGGGGCGGTGCCCGGAGGGAGCGCACCGGGGCGTTGACGGGGCGTCCGGGGCGGGCCGCGCGCCCGTCGGTGTGTCCGGGCTGGTGTTCGGTGCCCGATAGGCTGGCGCGCACGGTCCGCGGGCCGCTCGTGCGGCGCGGGACCGGGTCACGCCCCCTGCAAGGAAGGTCCCGCACGTGTTCCGCTCCGGCGCCACCGGTCCGACCGACGCGTCCTCGACGCTCTCCACCCCGACGCCGGCCCCCTCCGCCACCACGCCGCAGCTGCCGGACCTGCGCATTCCCACCAGCGCGCAGGAGGTCACCGACACCACCAAGCAGGCGGCCAGCTGGTTCGACACCCACTGGCAGGGCTGGCTGGCCGGGGGCCTGCGGATCGTCCTCATCATCGTGCTGGCCCTGGTGCTGCGGGCCATGGTGAACAAGCTGATCACCCAGCTGATAGCACGGATGGCGCGCAGCCACGACCAGCACCGGGAGGAGAGCCGGCTCGGCGGGCTGCTGGCCAACCACGGGGTGGTCAACCCGGAGCGGAGGCAGCAGCGCTCGGAGGCGATCGGCTCGGTGCTGCGCAGCCTGGCCTCCTTCACCATTCTGGGCACGGCCGCGCTGATGGTGCTCTCCGCGCTCGGGATGAACCTGGCGCCGCTGCTGGCGAGCGCCGGTGTGGCCGGTGTGGCGATCGGTTTCGGCGCCCGCAACCTGGTCACGGACTTCCTGTCCGGGGTCTTCATGATCATGGAGGACCAGTACGGCGTCGGCGACGAGATCGACACCGGGGTGGCCACCGGCACCGTGCTGGAGGTCGGCCTGCGGGTGACCAAGCTGCGCGGGGCCAACGGCGAGATCTGGTACATCCGCAACGGCGAGGTGAAGCGGATCGCCAACATGAGCCAGGGCTGGGCGACCGCCTCGGTGGACGTGCAGGTCGGGTACAAGGAGGACCTGCAGCGGGTCGAGGACCTGATCCAGGAGACCGCCGAGGGGCTGTCCAAGGAGGCCCCGTACGACGAACTGATCTGGGCGCCGGTCTCGATCCTCGGCGTGGAGTCGGTGGCGGCCGACTCGGTGGTGGTCCGGATCGAGGCCCGCACGGCGCCGGGCAAGGCGCCGCTGGTCTCCCGGGCGCTGCGCCAGCGGCTCAAGACGGCCTTCGACCTGGCCGGGATCAAGGTCAAGGAGGAGGCCGCCGCGGTCGCCACCGGCGTCTCGATCACCGCCGCGGAGCCCGCCCCGCCCTCCGCCCTCTCCGACCCCACCTCCCCCCGCTACCGCGCCACGGAGCCCATCCCCCTCCCGAAGCCACCGACGGACGACCTGACCAAGCCGTAGCGGTCCGGCGGGGGCGCTCGCCCTACCGAGGGACCGGCGGGAGGTTCGTGAGCGTGCGCAGGGCCTGATCACGCGCGCGGAAGCCGAAGCTGATGAGGGTGACGCTCTCTCCGGGACTGAGCGGCGTCCGGCCGTGCGGCGTGAGCGCGCCGTCGAATACGACACAGTCACCTGCGGCGAGATCGCATTCGAGGTAGCCGTCGGCGGTGATGAAGACGGTGGTGCTGACCCCGGACCGGCCGATGGGGCGTTCGTGCTCGAGGCAGAGGATCAGGTTGGCTTCGCCGAAGCCGAACTCGTCGATGTGGAAGTCGAGGAATTCCCCCTCCTCCAGGTAGGCGATGTAAACGCCGGTGTGCGACTGCTCGACGTCCAGGCCGGTGGAGCGTGCTACGACTGCGGCGAGATCGACCTGTGCGGCGAAGCGGTTCGCGGCGTCGCCGACGGGCGCGTTCCACTTGCCGTTGTGGAGGTATCCGTCAGCGGCGACGGCCTTATCGGCCTCCGCCGCCATGGCGGCGATCAGCTCAGCGGGGAACGACTGATCACGCAGGAGGCTCGGGTGAACGCGCTGGTGTGCGGTGAGCCCGCGCACAGCGTCCCGGAGGTTGGGGAAATCCTCTGCCCATCGGGCCGGCGTCCGCGCCGTGGTGCGGGACTGGAGCCATGAGGTCCACTGGCCGCTCCACTGGCGCGGCACCGCGCTGCCTGCAGCTGATGGTGCGGCCTGGCCGGTCAGCAGCTCGACCCGGGCGAGTGCGGCCTGCGTGGACTCGACCAGCTCGGCGTCCTCCTTGGCGAGCCGCAGGCGCAGCGCCTCCTGGAGATAGGTGCGGGCGCCCGCGAGGTCGCCGCGCTCCATGAGGTGCTTGCCGGTGTGCTGGAGCGCGAAGTCAACGAGTTCCGGGTGTCGGCTCCGCGCGGTGTTCAGGGCGCTGCGGTAGAGCGCGTCCGCAGTCTGCACGTCACCGGCGTAGCGGTGCGCGTCGGCGAGGTTGAGACCGGTGGCGACGACGGCCCGGGTGTTGCCCATCGCCGCGGCCAGGTCGAGCGACTGCCGGAGGAACGCACGGGCCTCCTCGTGGTTGCCCAGGCACATCTGGCCCATGCCGATCCACCTGGTCAGGAGCCGAGCACGCGCGGGGTCGCTCCCCTCGGGCAAGGCCCGCAGTTCCTCCTGGAGTTGGCCGACCGCGGTGGTCAACTCGTTCCGGTCGGTGGGGACCATCCGCAGGCTGTCGTCGTGAGTGATGAGGTGATCAAGCACGTGACCCTCCGTCGTTCGGCTCTGCTCAGCGTGGCACTACAGCTGGTCGGTCTGGTCGCGCAGGTCGGCCAACAGCTCCACCCCGTGCGGGGAGAAGTGCTCACGCAGGAGTTCGAGTTCGCGCATGAGGTAGCGGACGGCCGGCAGCCCCTCGTCGTAGGCGCTCCGGAAGCTCAGGCGCTCGTCGGGCGTGAGGTCGTCGCGGCACAGTTCGGGGGGAGAATCGTGCAGACACCCGTCCTCGAGACCTTCACGGATCCGGATGCCGCTGCCCGGGTGCTGGACGAGATCACGCCGCTGTACGAGCGGGTGTTCGCGGAACCGCCCTACCTGGAGGGGCCCCGCGACCTGGCGGGGTTCCTGGAGGGATACGAGGCGTTCCGGACCATGCCCGGCTTCCGACTGGTGCTGGCGCGCTCAGGTGGTGCGTTGGTCGGGTTCGCCTTCGGTGTCCTGCTCCAGCCGGACAGCCGTTGGTGGAACGGCCTCGACGTGGACGAGAGCTTCACCCGCGAAGACGGAAGCCGGACGTTCGTGATCCGGGAGATCGCCGTGGCTCCGGAGCAGCGCCGGCGGGGGTTGGGCCGGGAACTGCACGCAGCCGTACTCGAAGGGGCCCGGGTGGAGCGTGTGACGCATGCGGTCCGGCCCGAAGCGGAGGCTGCGATGAGGATGTACGAAGCCATCGGCTACCGGGACCTGGGCGCCAAGCCCCCGGCCTGGGAAGGGGCCCCGGTGTACCGCTACATGGTCCGATAGCCCGCTACTCGGCTCCGGACCGATGCACCCGCCCTACTACGTTGTCAGGTGGTCGAACTCGCCTTCCTTGATGCCGCGCAGGAGGACGTGGAGTGCGTCGGGCGTGGTGGTGAGGACAGTGTCGGGGTCGTCGCTCTCGCGGACCTTGATGGCGCGGTCGGCGGTTGCTGCAACGTATATGCAGTTGGCGGCGTCGCCGCTGAATGAGGACTTCTGCCAGTTGTGAACGGCCATGCTCGGTCCTGTCTCAGATGCTCTGGGCGATACGGCGGATGAGGTCGCGGGATGCGTCAGGCTTGAGCGCGCTCATCTCCAACCGGTCCATCACAGCTCGATATTTGATCAACTGCGGCTCGGTGTCGATGAACTCGGACCTGTCTCCGTCCACCTGAACACTGTCCAATCGCGCGACCTCGGCGTTGAAGTACACGATCCCGGCGCCGGAGCTCGGGTAGCTGCCGGTACCGAACGGGATCACCCTCAGGTCGATGTGAGGTTGCTCGCTGGCAGTCAGCAGGCATTCCAGCTGCTCCCGGGAAACCTTCGGACCGCCGAAGCCCATTCGCAAGGCAGCCTCGTGAACAACGGCCGACAGCGGGATCGGCTGCTGGCCGTAGAGCACCGCCTGCCGTTTGATGCGGTGGGAGACGAGGTGTTCCACTTCCGGCGGCGAGAAGGAGGGGACAACATCCCGGAAGAGCGCGCGAGCGTGTTCCGGGGTCTGAAGAAGTCCGGGGATGTGAATAGCTGAGGCGATCCGCATCGACTGTGCGTGGTGTTCGAGTTCGGCCAGGTCGAGCGCTCCGGCCGGAAGGATCTCGCGGTACTCCTCCCACCAGCCCCGCGTGCGGCCACCGGTCATGCGGGCCAGGGCGTCGATCAGGGCTTCGTCCGCGCAGCCGTAAAGACGCGCCAGGGCCCGTACCCGGTCCGCGCTCACCGGGTATCCCCCGGACTCGATGTTGCTGATCCGGGACTGCGGGGTGCCATGCAATTCCCCGGCTCGTGTGACCGACAGCCCTGCTTGCTCGCGCAGCCGACGCAGCTCCGCGCCGAGTCGCCGCTGCCGGATGCTCGGCGGAATCTTGCTGGGCGGCACTCGCTGCCTCCTCACTCTCGATCGCCATCGTCGGTACCGTCACCCATTGGAGTGGCGGTGATATGGATTCCTCAGATGCAGTGGACTACATACTACCGACTGGCTACTTTTGATCCTGCGTCAGGGACGATCGCTACCCGTGGTGTCGGCAGCGCGGCGTCCAACTCCCGTTTACGTAGGAGACTTCCATGACCGCTACGCCCTCGCAAAACCCCTACCCGGTCACGCCTGGGCTGGTGGCTGGCCCGACCTTCGACCAGGAGCTGTGCGAGCTCGTGCTCGACACCGCACCCCGGCTGTTCGCCGTCGTCCAGGTGTGCGGATCGGGCCTCGCAGATGCCGACGGGTGGGTCGTGGCCTGGGGGCTCGTCGACCGAGACGGGCCGACACACGTGATCGGCATCGACGGGCGGGCGCGGATGACCCTCGCGTCTCCCGAACGAGCCTTGCGCCACTTCGCCGGGCGACCGGGGATCACCTCGCAGCTGGTCTGGCTCGCGCAACCGGGCGCAGCCGGTTTGGACCGGGCCGAAGCCGCCTGACCTCCGGCCTCCTCTCGCGCCTGTCGAGGAGGAGCGGGCGCGAGTGGGCCGCAAGGGACAGGGTTCGGAAATGCCGTCGCCGCTTCGGCCGTGCCGAAGCGGCGACGGGCGTCAGGACGTGGCCTGCTGGGCCTTGGGGCGGCGACCTCCTCATCTGAGGAGGTCGCCGCGCCCGTCTTTCGTGCGGGCCGACCGGTAACGCTTCGGCATCCGAGGGGGTAGGGGGCATTGACACTCCGCTGACGGGGACCGTACGGTCCTGTGCCAAGCGACTGGAAAGTTTCCTAACAGTTCACGTCGATCGGTCGGGAGGGGAGGATTCCGGGCATGACCAAGAGCACTGCCAAGGCGCCCCTCGCCGGCACTCCGAGCCTCCTGCGGGCCATCAACGACCGGGCCGCGCTGGAACTGCTGCTGGAGAACGGGCCGTTGTCCCGGACCCAGATCGGCGCGTTGACCGGGTTGTCCAAGCCGACCGCCTCGCAGCTGCTGGCCCGGCTGGAGGCGGCCGGGCTGGTAGTGCCGGTCGGGACCACCGAGGGTGGGCCGGGGCCCAACGCCCAGCTGTACCAGGTAAATCCGGCCGCCGGGTACGTCGCCGGGCTGGACGTCACCAACAGTGGGATCAGGGTCGCGATCGCCGATATCACCGGCGGCACGCTGGCCGAGCACACCGTGTCGACCAGAGGCGTCCCGGCCGCCGAGACCGTGCCGAGAGTGGCGGCCGCCGTCGCCGAGGCGGTGCGGGCCGCCGGGCTGCCCGAGGGGTGCCTGCGCACCGTCGCGATCGGTGTCGGCGGCGCCCCCGACCCGGTCACCGGCAAGCTGCGCTACGCCTCCCACCTGCCCGGCTGGCACTCGCCCCGGCTGGTCGAGGAGCTGACCGGGGCGATCGGTGCGCCGGTGTCGATCGAGAACGACGTGAACCTGGCCGCGGTCGCCGAGCAGGCCTCCGGCGCGGCAGCCGGCTTCGAGGACTTCGTCCTGCTCTGGGCCGAGTCGGGGGTCGGCGCCGCGGTCGTGATCGCCGGACGGCTGCACCGCGGCTTCACCGGCGGCGCCGGGGAGGTCGGCTACATGCCGGTGCCCGGCTCACCGGTCGAGTGGGACGCCCGCCGCCGCAAGTTCGGCGGCTTCCAGGACCAGGTCGGGGCGGTCGCCGTCCGGACCCTGGCCCGCGAGCACGGACTCGGCGCGCCCACCGCCGAGGAGTCGGTCGCCAAGGCCCTGGAGACCCCGGGTGCCGGCGACGCCTTCCTCACCGAACTGGCCGGGCGGCTCGCCGTCGGGCTGTCCGTGATCGTCGCCGTGGTCGACCCCCAGCTGGTGGTCCTCTCCGGCGCGGTGCCGAGCGCGGGCGGCGAACGCCTGCGCGCGCTCGTCGAGGACGAACTGGCCCGGGTCTGCCCCGCCCGGCCGGAGATCCGCAGCAGTGCCCTGTCCGGCTCGCCCGTCCTGCTCGGCGCCCTGCAACGCGCCCTCACGGACGCCCGTGAGGCGGTCTTCTCCACCCACTAGCGCTCCCCCGCTCCCTGAGACGCCCTGCACCCACCTCTCCCCCAACCCCTACGCGGGCCCAGAGGCAATGACGCCTGCCCGCGCACCCCCAGGAGGACCTCGAAGTGCACGCCACCACCTCCCGCAGAGGCCGCCGCACCGTCGCCGCCGTCGCCGGCAGCGCCGTCCTGGCCCTGCTCGCCTCCGCCTGCACCGGTTCCAGCGAGTCCGGCGGCACCGACGACTCCGCCAGCGGCAAGGACGTCACCATCACCTTCTGGCACGGCTGGAGCCAGGACAACGAGGTGAAGGCGATCAACGACACCATCGCCGCCTTCGAGAAGGCCCACCCCAACATCCACGTCAAGCCGGTCGGCAACGTCGCGGACGACAAGGTCAGCCAGGCCCTGCGGGCCGGCGGGGACGACGCGCCGGACGTGGTGTCCTCCTTCACCACCAACAACGTCGGCATGTTCTGCTCGACCAAGGCGTTCGTCGACCTCAAGCCCCAGCTGCAGAAGAGCGGCATCGACGCGGCCAAGACCTTCCCGGCCGCGATGCTCAACTACACCCAGTTCCAGGGCAACCAGTGCTCGCTGCCGCTGCTCGGCGACGCGTACGGCCTGTACTACAACAAGAAGGCCTTCGCCGCGGCCGGCATCTCCGCCCCGCCGAAGACCTTCAGCGAGTTCGCCGCCGACGCCAAGGCGCTGACGATCGCCGACGGCGACTCGTACAAGCAGCTCGGCTTCATGCCGCTGTACCACGGCTACGAGTCCACCACCGAGCACTTCCTCGGCCAGTACGGCGCCACCTACTTCGGCGCCGACGGCAAGTCGAACCTCGCCGCCGACCCCAAGGTCGCCGCGATGCTCGACTGGCAGAAGGGCATGGTCGACCAGCTCGGCGGCTACACCAAGCTGGACCGGTACCGCGCCACCTTCGGCGAGGAGTTCAGCGCCAAGAACCCCTTCCACACCGGCCAGGTCGCGATGGCCATCGACGGTGAGTGGCGGACCGCCTCGCTCGCCGAGAACAAGCCCGACTTCGACTGGGCCACCGCGCCCTTCCCGGTGCCGGACGACCAGGCCGACACCTACGGCCGCGGCTACCAGACCGGCACCATCGTCGGCATCGCCAGCACCAGCAGGAAGCAGGCCGCGGCCTGGGAGTTCGTGAAGTTCCTGACCACCGACACCGACGCCGTGGTCAACTTCGCCAACGCGATCCACAACGTGCCGAGCACCTTCGACGCGCTGAACTCGCCGAAGCTGGTCAGCGACCCGAACTTCAAGACCTTCCTGGACGTCGCCAAGAACCCCAACTCGGGCACCACCCCGGCCAGCGTCAACGGCGGTGGCTACATCGTCTCGCTGCAGAACCTGGGCTACGACTACGAGTCCGGCAAGCAGACCGACCTCAAGGCGGGCCTCGCCGCCACCGCCAAGCAGATCGACACCGACATCGCCCAGGCGAAGTAACGGGAACGGTCCACGGAGCTCCCCATGTCACTCGCGTTCGGCACCCGCAAGGGGGCCGGGACGGCCGACCCGGCGGCGCCCTCCACGCAGCACCTGCTGCGCCGGAAGCGCCGCCGGGAGGCGGCCCGCACCCTGGCCTTCCTCTCCCCCTGGCTGATCGGGTTCAGCGTCTTCTTCGTCTACCCGCTCGTCTCCACCGCCTACTTCTCCTTCACCCAGTACAACGGCTTCGGCACGCCGACCTTCAACGGCCTCAAGAACTGGGACTACGTCCTCAACCAGCTGCCGACCTTCTGGCAGGGCCTGCGCAACACCCTGTGGCTCGTGCTGGTGATGGTCACCCTGCGGGTCGCCTTCGGCCTCGGCATCGGCATGCTGATCACCAAGGTGAAGACCGGCGCCGGCTTCTTCCGCACCGCCTTCTACCTGCCGTACCTGGCCCCGCCGGTGGCCGCCACCGTGGCCTTCGCCTTCCTGCTCAACCCCGGCACCGGCCCGCTCAACCACCTGCTCGGCGAACTCGGCCTGCCGCAGCCCGGCTGGTTCGCCGACCCGAACTGGTCCAAGCCCGCGCTCACCCTGCTCGCCATGTGGGGCATCGGCGACCTGATGGTCATCTTCATGGCCTCGCTGCTGGACGTCCCCAAGGAGCAGTACGAGGCGGCCGAACTGGACGGCGCCGGCCCGTTCCAGCGGTTCCGGTACGTCACGCTGCCGAACATCTCCCCGATCATCATGTTCGCGGTGGTCACCGGGGTCATCCAGACCATGCAGTACTACACCCAGGCGTACGTCGCCGGGAAGGTCGCCAGCGGCATCGCCGGCAACTCCGGCCAGCAGTTCGAGCCCGGGTTCCCCCAGGGCTCCACCTGGACCCTGCCGCAGATGGTCTACAACCTCGGCTTCCAGCGCTTCAACTACGGCGCGGCCTGCGTCGTCGCCCTGGTGCTGTTCGCCATCTCGATGGCCGTCACCTCGGTCCTGCTCCGCCGCCGGTCCGGCTTCATGGCGAGCGACGACTAGCGGACGGATGAGGACTCCGACATGACTCTCAGCTCCACCCTGACCAAGCCGACCACCCGCAGCGCCGCGGGCACCGCCGCGGCCCGGGCCGCCCGGCGCCGCGCCCTGCTCAACTGGGTCGCCGTGCACTCGCTGGCGATCGCCGCCGCACTGTTCTTCCTGCTGCCCTTCGTCTTCGTCCTCCTCACCTCGGTGATGAACGACCAGCAGGCGCTCACCACCGACTACTGGCCCACCTCCTGGAACTGGGGCAACTACGCCAAGGTCTGGAACACCCCCGGCTTCCTCACCTGGTGGCGCAACACCCTGGTGTACGCCGGCGCCGGCACCCTGCTGACCGTCGTCTCCAGCCTGCCGGTCGCCTACGCGCTCGCCAAGTTCCGCTTCCGCGGCCGCAACCTGGCCCTGATGGCCGTCATCGCGATGATGATGCTGCCGCCGCAGGTCACCGTCATCCCGATGTACCTGTTCTGGGCCAAGCAGCTGGGCCTGGGCGGCTCGCTCTGGCCGCTGATCATCCCGATGGCCTTCGGCGACGCCTTCTCCATCTTCCTGCTGCGCCAGTTCCTGCTGACCATCCCCAAGGAGTACCTGGAGGCCGCCCGGATCGACGGCTGCGGCGACCTGCGCACCCTGCTGCGCGTCGTGCTGCCGATGGCCAAACCGGCCATCGCCGCCGTCGCCCTGTTCCAGTTCTTCTACTGCTGGAACGACTACTTCGGCCCGCAGATCTACGCCAGCAACAACCACGACGCCTGGACGCTCAGTTACGGCCTGGAGTCGTTCAAGGCCGCCCACCACACCAACTGGAACCTCACCATGGCCGCCACCCTGCTGGTGATGGCGCCGGTGATCGTCCTCTTCTTCTTCGCACAGAAGGCCTTCATCGAAGGCGTGACACTGACAGGGGTCAAGGGCTGATGTCCGCACTCAAGTTGGCAATCGTCGGCGGCGGGTCGACGTACACCCCGGAGCTGATCGACGGCTTCGCCCGGCTGCGCGACACCCTGCCGATCGGCGAACTGGTCCTGATCGACCCGGCCGCCGAGCGGCTGGAGCTGATCGGCGGGCTGGCCCGGCGGATCTTCGCCAAGCAGGGGCACTCCGCCACCGTCACCGTCACCACCGACCTGACGGCAGGCGTCGCCGACGCCGACGCCGTCCTGCTGCAGCTGCGGGTCGGCGGCCAGGCCGCGCGGAACCGGGACGAGACCTGGCCGCTGGAGTGCGGCTGCGTCGGCCAGGAGACCACCGGCGCGGGCGGGCTGGCCAAGGCGCTGCGCACCGTGCCGGTCGTCCTGGACATCGCCGAGCAGGTCCGCCGGGCCAACCCGGACGCCTGGATCGTCGACTTCACCAACCCGGTCGGCATCGTCACCCGGGCCCTGCAGAGCGCCGGGCACAAGGCCGTCGGGCTGTGCAACGTCGCCATCGGCTTCCAGCGCAAGTTCGCCGGGCACCTGGGGGTGGACCCGGAGCTGGTCCGGCTGGACCACGTCGGGCTCAACCACCTCACCTGGGAGCGCGGGGTCACCCTGCTGGACGGCCCGGGCGCCGCCGGCGGCCGCGAGGTGCTGCCGGAGCTGCTGCGGGACTTCGGCAAGGAGATCGCCGAGGACCTGCACCTGCCGCAGGCCTTCGTGCAGCGGCTCGGCGTGGTGCCCTCCTACTACCTGCGCTACTTCTACCAGCACGACGCGGTGGTCGAGGAGCTCAGGGCGCAGGGCTCACGGGCCGCCCAGGTCGCCGAGATCGAACGGCAGTTGCTGGAGCTGTACGCCGACCCGGCCCTCGACACCAAGCCGGAGCTGCTCGGGCAGCGCGGCGGGGCCTTCTACTCGGAGGCCGCCGTCCAGCTGATCGCCGCCCTGCTCGGCACCGGCGGCGGGACCTCCGTCCAGGTCGTCAACACCCGTAACGACGGCGTGCTGCCGTTCCTGCCGGACGACGCCGTCATCGAGGTGCCCGCCGAGGTGGACGCCCGCGGCGTGCGGCCGCTGCCGCAGCGACCGGTCGAGCCGCTGTTCGCCGGGCTGATCGCCGCCGTCACCTCGTACGAGCACCTCGCCCTCGACGCCGCCCTGCGCGGCGGCCGCGACCGGGCCTTCGACGCCCTGCTCGCCCACCCGCTGGTCGGCCAGATCGAACTCGCCGACCGGCTCACGGACCGGCTGCTCGCCCACAACCGCGAGCACCTCTCCTGGGCCTGAGGCCTGTCTTCGAACTCCCGTCGTTCGCCCGGAGGGCGGGCGGGGCGGCGTTGGGGTGCGTGCATCGCAAGGCGGAGGAGGGAGCCCAATGCAGCGCATTGGCGACCGACGACAACGCGGCGAGGT
>NZ_JBEZXE010000062.1:0-43610 GCF_040637885.1 Kitasatospora sp. NPDC028055
ACTGATCCACCCCGAAGGGCTTCACCGTTCGACTTGCATGTGTTAAGCACGCCGCCAGCGTTCGTCCTGAGCCAGGATCAAACTCTCCGTGAATGTTTACCGGTCTATCCGGTTCACACCCGCGTTGAGCGGCACGGCAACCACCGGAATAGGGTGATCCCGCGCACTGCGTCCTCGCTAGTGTTTGTTTCAAAAGGAATCTCCAACCCCAGGAAACCTGAGGCCGGGGATGTCAACATATCTGGCGTTGACTTTTGGCACGCTGTTGAGTTCTCAAGGAACGGACGCTTCCTTCGGACCGCCTTCCAGCGGGCCCTCCGGGCGCTTCGTTCTTTCGTGTTTCCAGCTTATCAGATGTTTTCAGCTCCGTTTTCCGGAGTTTCATTCATCCGATTAGGCTTTTGCCTTTCGGCGCTCCCGAACTCTACCAGAGTTTCTCGGTCCGTTTTCCCGGTAGTTCTCGAATTCGCATTCGCATTCGAGGACTTCCTTGGGGCTCGTCCCGTGGGGCAACCCGGAGAACATTACGCACCGGGTCGCCCCACGTCAAACCGGCCTCAGCGGGGCCGGACGAGGGTCTCGAGCGGGGCTCAGACCTCGACGACGACCGGCAGGATCATCGGCCGGCGGCGGTAGTTGTCCGCGACCCACTTGCCGATGGTCCGGCGGACGAGCTGCTGCACCTGGCGGGGCTCCAGCACGCCGTCGCTCGCCGAACGGTCCAGGGCCTCCTGGAGCTTGGCGATGACCGGCACGAAGGCGTTGTCGTCGATGCCGGAGCCGCGGGCCTGGATGGTCGGGCCGCCGACCATCTTGCCGTTGGTCGTGTCGACCGCGACGAAGACCGAGATGAAGCCCTCCTCGCCGAGGATCCTGCGGTCCTTGAGCGAGGCCTCGGTGATGTCGCCGACCGAGGCGCCGTCCACGTAGACGTAGCCGGCCCGGACCTTGCCGACGATCCGGGCGACGCCCTTCTCCAGGTCGACGCAGACGCCGTCCTCGGCGATGACCACGCGGTTGCGCGGCACGCCGGTGGCGATGCCCAGCTCGGCGGCGGCCCGCAGGTGGCGCCACTCGCCGTGGACCGGCATCAGGTTGCGCGGCTTGCAGATGTTGAAGAAGTACAGCAGCTCGCCGGCCGAGGCGTGGCCGGAGACGTGCACCTTGGCGTTGCCCTTGTGCACGACCTTGGCGCCCCAGCGGGTCAGGCCGTTGATCACGCGGTAGACGGCGTTCTCATTGCCCGGGATGAGCGAGGACGCCAGGACGACGGTGTCGCCCTCGACGATGCGGATCTGGTGGTCGCGGTTGGCCATCCGGGACAGCGCCGCCATCGGCTCGCCCTGGGAGCCGGTGCAGATCAGTACGACCTCCTTGTCCGGCAGGTCGTCGAGCTGCTTGACGTCGACGATCATGTTGCCGGGGACCTTGAGGTACCCGAGGTCGCGGGCGATGCCCATGTTGCGGACCATCGAGCGGCCGACGAAGGCGACCTTGCGCTTGTACTCGTGCGCGGCGTCCAGCACCTGCTGGATGCGGTGCACGTGGCTGGCGAAGGAGGCGACGATGATGCGCTTGTCGGCGTTCGCGAAAACGTTTCGCAGCGCGGCCGAGATGTCGCGCTCGTGCGGGATGAAGCCGGGGACCTCGGCGTTGGTGGAGTCCACCAGCAGCAGGTCCATGCCCTCCTCCGCCAGCTTGGCGAAGGTCGGCAGGTCGGTGAGGCGGCCGTCCAGCGGCAGCTGGTCCATCTTGAAGTCACCGGTGGCCACGACCATGCCGGCGGGGGTGCGGACCGCCACGGCGAGGGCGTCCGGGATGGAGTGGTTGACCGCGATGAACTCGCAGTCGAAGGGGCCGATGCGCTCGCGCTCGCCCTCCTTGACCTCCAGCACGTACGGCCGGATGCGGTGCTCGGCGAGCTTGGCCTCGATCAGGGCGAGGGTCAGCTTGGAGCCGATCAGCGGGATGTCCGGGTTCTCCCGCAGGAGGAACGGGACGGCGCCGATGTGGTCCTCGTGGCCGTGGGTGAGGACGATGCCGTCGACCTTGTCGAGGCGGTCCCGGATGTAGCTGAAGTCCGGGAGGATCAGGTCCACGCCGGGCTGCTCGTCCTCGGGGAAGAGGACGCCGCAGTCGATGATCAGGATGCGGTCGCCGTACTCGAGGACCGTCATGTTGCGGCCGATCTCGCCGAGGCCGCCGAGCGGAGTGATGCGGAGGGCGCCCTCCTTGAGGGCCGGGGGCGCGCCGAGTTCGGGGTGCGGGTGGCTCAAAAGACTCTCCTCACGACGCACGCCATATGCCCGGGGTCCTCCCCCTGGAGACATATGGCGTGCGTACTCAGTGTCGTTCTTCCTACTGGGTCTGTGCTCTCGCGCCTTCGGTCCGGTCCAGCGGCGGACCCGGTCGGGTCCGGCGAGCCGGGGCGCGCACGTCTGTGTCTGCTACAGGTGTACCCCGCCGGAGGCGAGATCCTGCTTCAATCGGTCGATCTCCTCGGGCGTCGCGCCGACCAGGGGCAGGCGCAGCGGCCCGGCGGGCAGGCCCTGGAGGTCCAGCGCGGCCTTGGTGAGGATCACGCCCTGGGTGCGGAACATACCGGTGAACACCGGCAGCAGGCCCTGGTGGACGGCGGTGGCCTTGGCCACATCGCCGGCCAGGTAGGCCTCGATCATCGCCTTCAACTCACCGGCGACCACGTGCCCGACGACGCTGACCACGCCGACGGCCCCGACGGACAGCAGCGGCAGGTTGAGGATGTCGTCGCCGGAGTACCAGGCGAGGCCGGAGCGGGCGATCGCCCAGGCCGCGGCGCCGAGGTCGCCCTTGGCGTCCTTGTTGGCGACGATCCGCGGGTGCTCGCCGAGCCGGACCAGGGTCTCGTGGCTCAGCGCGACACCGCTGCGGCCCGGGATGTCGTACGTCATGACCCTCAGGCCGGTGGCGTCGGCGACCTGCGTGAAGTGCCGGTACAGGCCCTCCTGCGGGGGCTTGTTGTAGTACGGCGTGACGACCAGCAGGCCGTGCGCCCCGGCCGCCTCCGCCTGGCGGGCCAGCTCGACGCTGTGGTGGGTGTCGTTGGTGCCGACCCCGGCCACCACGTGGGCACGGTCCCCGACCGCCTCCACCACGGCGCGGACGAGCTGGGCCTTCTCGGCGTCGCTGGTGGTCGGGGACTCACCGGTGGTGCCGTTGACGACGAGGCCGTCGTTCCCGGAGTCGACGAGGTGCGTGGCGAGGCGCTGGGCGCCGTCGAGGTCGAGCGCGCCGTCGGCGGTGAACGGGGTGACCATCGCGGTCAGCACCCGGCCGAACGGCGTCTGGGGGGTGGAGGTCGGAGCCATGCGTCCAAAGCTACTCGTAGGCGGTGGGGCGGTACCCATGCCGGTCCAGGGTTCGGACAGGCGCGCAGGCCAGGAGGCGGGGGAATGGGATCCCGGTGCTGCCCGCTCGGGGGTTCGGGCAGCACCGGGATCCGTGGTCACGAATGTAGGGAGCGGCTAGAAAAGCCGCAATCCAGACATGCCCGACACTCTGCCCATATGCCTGTCGTCCCAGGTCAGGGCGCGACCCGGCCGTGCTTCTCGAAGGCCGCATGGGTGAGCGGCATGAGCTGCGCCCACTGCTCCTCCATCCGCTCCGCGACCATCTCGATCTCGCGCTGCGGGAAGGACGGCACTGCCGAGTTCTCCCGCCGGGTGCGCAGCGAGAGGAAGTGCATCAGCGAGCGCGCGTTGCAGGTCGCGTACATCGAGGAGAACAGGCCGACCGGCAGCACCGCCCGGGCCACCTCGCGGGCCACGCCGGCCGCCAGCATCTCCTGGTAGCGGGCGTAGGACTCGCGGTACGCGGCCTCCATCGCCGCGGTGGTGGTCTCGTGCTGCTCCGGGGTGCCCTGGTGGAACTCGTACTTGCCCGGACGGCCCTGCTGGACCAGCTTGCGGTCGGCGCCCGGGACGTAGAAGACCGGCTCCAGCTCGCGGTAGCGGCCGGACTCCTCGTTGTACGACCAGCCGCTGCGGTGCCGGTGGAACTCGCGGAACACGAAGATCGGCGCGCTGATGAAGAAGGTCATCGAGTTGTGCTCGAACGGCGTGCCGTGCCGGTCGCGCATCAGGAAGTTGATCAGGCCCTTGGACTTCTCCGGGTCCTGCTGGAGCGCCTCCAGGGACTGCTCCCCCGCGGTCGACACCCGGGCCGACCAGATGACGTCCGAATCGGCGGCGGCGCTGCGGACCAGCTCCACCGTCACGTCGCTCCGGAAGCTGGGGGCCGTCGGTTCGTCGCTCACGCGTTACTCCTTGCGGGTTCGGTGCTGTGCAGCTTGATGGCGTGCTGCATGGTCTTGCGGGCGCGCGGGGTGTCGCCGGCGTCTGCGTACGCCACGGCGAGGCGGAACCAGACGCGCCAGTCGCCCGGTGCGGCCTCCGCCTCGGTCCGGCGGCGGGTGAACACCGCGTCGGCCGAGGCCCGGTCGATCCGCCCGCCGCTGGTGCGCTCCAGCTCGTCCACCGGCAGGCCGCCCTCGGCCTCCAGCTCGCGGGCGAGCTGCTCGCTGGCCCGGCCGAAGCGGACGGTCTGGCGCAGGAACCAGATGCCGATCACCGGGATCACGAAGGCGCAGAGGCCGATGCCGATGCCGAGCGGCTTTCCGGTGGCGACCAGCTGGACGCCCTCCCCCACGCAGAGGAGGGCGACCAGCAGCAGCACGCCGGACAGGACGAAGAAACCGGTACGGGAGGTCATTCCGCGCTCCTGGAGGTCGACACGGTCACAGCTCCAGGAAGTGTTCGAGGCCGAAGGTCAGCCCCGGGGTCTCGACGACCTTGCGCACGCCCAGCAGGATGCCCGGCATGAAGCTGCTGTGGTGCAGCGAGTCGTGCCGGATGGTGAGCGTCTCGCCGGTGTCGCCGAACATCACCTGCTGGTGGGCGAGCAGGCCGCGCAGCCGTACGGCGTGCACCGGGACCCCGTCCACGTCGGCGCCGCGCGCGCCGGGCAGGCTGTGGGTGGTGGGGTCCTGCTGCTTCGGGCGGCCGGCCTCGGCGCGGGCCGCGGCGATCAGCTGGGCGGTGCGGGTGGCGGTGCCGCTGGGGGCGTCGGCCTTGTTGTCGTGGTGCATCTCGACCACCTCGACGGACTCGAAGTACCTCGCGGCGATCTGCGAGAACTTCATGCCGAGGATGGCGCCGATGGAGAAGTTGGGCGCGATCAGCAGCCCGAGGCCAGGGGCCTCGGAGAGCCAGCCCTCGACGGTGGCCAGCCGCTCGTCCGTCCAGCCGGTCGTGCCGGTCACCACGTGGATGCCGTGGTGGAGGCAGTAGTCGAGGTTGCCCATCACCGAGTCCGGGTGGGTGAGTTCGACGGCGACCTGGGCCCCGGCCGCGGTCAGCTCCGCCAGCTTCGAGCCGCGGCCGAGGGTGGCCACCAGCTCGAGGTCCGGCGCGGCCTCGACGGCCTTGACCGCCTCCGAGCCGATCCGTCCGTTGGCGCCGATCACGGCGACACGCAGCGTCATAGCGACGTTCCTCTCCGGGAAGACAATCCTCAGACCAGCAGATCGGCGAGCTTGGCGGCCCGCTTGTCGTTGACCGGGCCGATCAGCGCCAGTGACGGCCGGTACGCGCCCAGCACATCACGGGCGACGGCGTGGACGTCCTCCAGGGTCACCGCCGCGATGCGCTCCAGCATGTCGTCCACCGACAGGTGGTGCCCGTAGCTGAGTTCGGCCTTGCCGATGCGGTTCATCAGCGAGCCGGTGTCCTCCATGCCGAGCACGGTGGAGCCGGAGATCTGGCCGATCGCGCGCTGCAGCTCCTCCTCGGTGATGCCGTCGGCGACCACCTTGGCGAGCTCCTCGCGGCAGATCCGCAGCACCTCCTCGACCCGCTTGGGCTGGCAGCCGGCGTAGATGCCGAACAGGCCGCTGTCCGCGTAGGAGGAGGAGTACGAGTAGACGGAGTAGGCCAGGCCGCGCTTCTCCCGGACCTCCTGGAACAGCCGGGAGCTCATCCCACCGCCCAGGGCCGCGTTGAGCACGCCCATCGCCCAGCGGCGCTCGTCGTGCCGGGGCACCCCGGGCACGCCCAGCACCAGGTGGGCCTGCTCGGTGGAGCGGTTGAGCACCTCGACCTTGCCGGCCGTGCGCAGCGCCTTGACGCCGCGGCGGGCCTCGGCGGGCGCCGCGGTGGAGCGGGCCAGCACCGGGGCGAAGGCCTCCTGCACCTGCTTGACGACCTTGCGGTGGTCGAGGTTGCCGGCCGCGGCGACGACCAGGTTCTCCGGGCGGTAGCGGCGGTGGTAGAAGCCGGCGACCTGGTCCCGGGTGAGGGCCTTGATGGTCTCCTGGGTGCCGAGGATCGGGCGGCCGAGCGGGCCGTTGCCGAAGATCACCTTGGCGAACAGGTCGTGGACGACGTCACCCGGGTCGTCCTCGGCCATCGCCATCTCCTCGAGGATGACGCCGCGTTCGGCGTCGACGTCCTCGGCGCGGATCAGCGAGCCGGTGAGCATGTCGCAGACCACGTCGATGGCCAGCGGCAGGTCGGTGTCCAGGACCCGGGCGTAGTAGCAGGTGTTCTCCTTCGCGGTGAAGGCGTTCATCTCGCCGCCGACCGCGTCCAGGGCCGCCGAGATGTCCAGCGCACTGCGCCGCTCGGTGCCCTTGAAGAGCAGGTGCTCCAGGTAGTGGGTGGCGCCGTTGAGCTGCGGGGTCTCGTCCCGCGAGCCGACGCCGACCCAGATGCCGAAGGTCGCGGAGCGCACCGTCGGCAGGGTCTCGGTGACGACCCGCAGGCCGCCGGGGAGGACGGTGCGGCGCACCGTGCCGGCGCCGTCGACGCCCTTGAGCAGGGTCCGGGTGGAGCCGGGACGCTGCTTTACCGCCGGGGCCTGGGCCACGGGGGGTACCTCCAGAGGAAACGCACGTGGAATGGCACGTACGGACGAACGCGTGGACAACAGGGTGCGGCCCGCACGCCGGGAGGCGTACGGGCCGCAAGGGTCAGCTAGCGGCGCTTCACTCGGAAGCGGCCTCGCCGCCTTCCTCGCCCTCGATGACCGGGATCAGGGAGAGCTTGCCGCGCGGGTCGATCTCGGCGATCTCGACCTGCACCTTGGCGCCGACGCCGAGGACGTCCTCGACGTTCTCGACGCGCTTGCCGCCGGCCAGCTTGCGGATCTGCGAGATGTGCAGCAGGCCGTCCTTGCCCGGCATGAGCGACACGAACGCGCCGAACGTCGTGGTCTTGACCACGGTGCCCAGGTAGCGCTCGCCGACCTCCGGCATGGTCGGGTTGGCGATCTGGTTGATCGTGGTGCGGGCGGCCTCGGCGGCCGGGCCGTCGGCGGCACCGATGTAGATGGTGCCGTCGTCCTCGATCGTGATCTCGGCGCCGGTGTCCTCCTGGATCTGGTTGATCATCTTGCCCTTGGGGCCGATGACCTCACCGATCTTGTCCACCGGGATCTTGATGGTGATGATGCGCGGCGCGTTCGGGGACATCTCGTCGGGCGAGTCGATGGCCTCGTTCATCACGTCGAGGATGTGCAGGCGGGCGTCGCGGGCCTGCTTGAGCGCGGCGGCCAGCACGGAGGCCGGGATGCCGTTCAGCTTGGTGTCGAGCTGCAGCGCGGTGATGAAGTTGCGGGTACCGGCGACCTTGAAGTCCATGTCGCCGTACGCGTCCTCGGCACCGAGGATGTCGGTCAGCGCGACGTAGTGGGTCTCGCCGTCGATCTCCTGGGAGATCAGGCCCATGGCGATGCCGGCGACGGCGGCCTTGAGCGGCACACCGGCGTTCAGCAGCGACATGGTCGAGGCGCAGACCGAGCCCATCGAGGTGGAGCCGTTGGAGCCGAGCGCCTCGGAGACCTGGCGGATGGCGTACGGGAACTCCTCGCGGGTCGGCAGGACCGGGAGGATGGCGCGCTCGGCGAGGGCGCCGTGGCCGATCTCGCGGCGCTTGGGCGAGCCCACGCGGCCGGTCTCGCCGACCGAGTACGGCGGGAAGTTGTAGTTGTGCATGTAGCGGCGACGCGTCTCCGGGGAGAGCGTGTCGAGCTGCTGCTCCATCCGGAGCATGTTCAGCGTGGTGACGCCCAGGATCTGGGTCTCGCCGCGCTCGAACAGGGCCGAGCCGTGGACGCGCGGGATGGCCTCGACCTCGGCGGCCAGGGTGCGGATGTCGGTGACACCGCGGCCGTCGATGCGGACCTTGTCCTTGATGACGCGCTCGCGGACGATCTTCTTGGTCAGCGCGTTGTAGGCGGCGCTGATCTCCTTCTCGCGACCCTCGAACTCGGGGAGCAGCTTCTCGGCGGCGACCGCCTTGACGCGGTCCAGCTCGGCGTTGCGCTCCTGCTTGCCCGGGATGGTGAGGGCCTTGGCCAGCTCGTCCTTGACGGCGGCGGTCAGCGCGGCCAGGACGTCGTCCTGGTAGTCCAGGAAGACCGGGAACTCGGCGGTCGGCTTGGCGGCCTGGGCGGCCAGCTGAGCCTGCGCGGCGCACAGCACCTTGATGAACGGCTTGGCGGCGTCGAGGCCGGCGGCCACGACCTCCTCGGTCGGCGCCTCGGCGCCGCCCTCGACCAGCTTGATGGTCTTGTCGGTGGCCTCGGCCTCGACCATCATGATCGCGACGTCGCCGTCCGGCAGGACGCGACCGGCGACGACCATGTCGAAGACGGCCGACTCCAGCTCGCTGTGGGTCGGGAAGGCGACCCACTGGCCCTTGATCAGCGCGACGCGGACGCCACCGATCGGGCCGGAGAACGGCAGGCCCGCCAGCTGGGTGGAGGCGGAGGCGGCGTTGATCGCGACCACGTCGTACAGGTGGTCGGGGTTGAGCGCCATGATGGTGCAGACGACCTGGACCTCGTTGCGCAGGCCCTTGACGAAGGACGGGCGCAGCGGGCGGTCGATCAGGCGGCAGGTCAGGATCGCGTCCTCGGACGGCCGACCCTCGCGACGGAAGAACGAGCCGGGGATGCGGCCGGCGGCGTACATCCGCTCCTCGACGTCCACGGTCAGCGGGAAGAAGTCGAAGTGCTCCTTCGGCTGCTTGGACGCGCTGGTGGCCGACAGCACCATGGTGTCGTCGTCCAGGTAGGCCACGGCGGAGCCGGCGGCCTGACGGGCCAGACGGCCGGTCTCGAAGCGGATGGTACGGGTGCCGAAGGAACCGTTGTCGATCACGGCTTCGGCGTAGAACACGTTCTCTTCCACCTGGAAGATCTCCTCTTTCGTACGTTCTCCGGGAGAGCGTCCCCGCGCACTGCCTCGGGCTGGCCCTTGGGGCCCTCCTGCCAGGAGGGCGGCAGTCGGGCCGGTCTTCGATCGAAGCCTCCGGGGTGCCCCGCTCGTCGGGCGGGGGTTCCGGGGGCCACTACCGAGGACCGGCGCCTCACGGCTGCCGGGCCGGGACGGGCGGTCCGCGTCTGGACGCTCTCTCGGATGCGGGCGGCTTCCGTTTGAAGCCTTCGTCCCGCGGGGGGTTCGGGCTTGCTGCCCGGGTGGCGCTCCTGCGCCATCACCCGGCATGCCCACAACCCTACGGTGCAATCCTCGGCCACCTGGGGAGGTGCGCGCGAGTTGTTATGTCAGGGTGCCGCGTTCGAACCGCCGCGGCATACGCGCGAGGGGCGGCTCCCCGGTGTGGGGAGCCGCCCCCTGCGGCGGTCTTAGCGGGCGCCGCCGGCGGCACCGCGACGGATGCCCAGGCGGTCGACGAGCGTACGGAAACGCTCGATGTCCTTCTTGGCCAGGTACTGCAGGAGGCGGCGGCGCTGGCCGACCAGGATCAGCAGGCCACGACGCGAGTGGTGGTCGTGCTTGTGGAACTTGAGGTGCTCGGTCAGGTCCGAGATACGGCGGGAGAGCATGGCCACCTGGACCTCGGGGGAACCGGTGTCGCCCTCCTTCTGGCCGAACTCGGCGAAGATCTGCTTCTTGACGTCAGAGGCGAGAGCCACTGCAACTCCTTCAAGGTCTACCGAGCGGTCCTGGTCGACAGCACAGGACTCTGCGAGAACTCGGTGTCTCGAGCGTCGTCCGTGGTCGACGGCCCACGAAGGGGTGGACACACGGCTGCGCTCGAAGGCCAAGGGTACCAGTGCCGACCACCCGGCCGGTCGGCGGGTGGAAGGCGCCCGGCGGCAGGGGCCGGGCGCGGTCAGCCGGTGGCGCCGCGGACCAGCCGGTAGACGTTCAGCACGGCGAGCGCCAGCGGGACCAGCGAGATCAGGGTGAGGCTGTCCACCAGGTCCAGGATGCGTCCCCAGAACGGGGAGACGCCGAGCCGGGGCACCACCAGGGCGATCGCGGTGAGCAGCGCGGCCCCGAAGGCGACCGAGGCGGCCAGCCAGATGGTGCGCAGGTCGAGCTCGGTGCTGGAGCCGGCCGCGCGCAGGACGAACTGCGGGGTGTGCAGGGACAGCCCGACGATCAGCAGGCACAGGCCGAGCAGGCCGGCCACGGTGAGGCTGAGGACCTGCGCGGTGTAGCGGAACAGCCGGGCGCGCAGCATGGCGGCGATGCCGAGGGCGAGCGCGAGCAGTTCGGGGAAGGTCCGGTCGGTGAAGGAGAGGACGGCGCAGGCGCCGACCACGACCGCGGCGCAGCCGCCGACCAGGCCGACCAGCACCTCGTGGCCGCGGCGGGCCTGGTGGGCGATCCGCTCGTACTGGACGGCCTCGGCGCGCTCGGCCTCCTCGTCGTAGTCGCGGCTGCGGGTGCGGGTCTGGCCGGGGGCGCTGAATCCGACCGGCAGCCGGGCGAAGCGGGCGGAGAGGCTGGGCAGGAAGCCGATCGCGGCGACGGCGGCGACACCGGTGACGGCGGCGATGTTCCCGGCCGGGGTGTCGGGCATCAGGACGGCGGCGAAGGTGGCGAGCGCGCCGGCGGTGGCCACGAAGGCGGCGGCGACGAACACCGCGTCCTTGTCCGGGAGGAGTCCGGCGAGCAGCACGGCGATCACCAGGACGGTGACGCAGCCGGTGAGGAACTGGAGCCGGCCGGGGCCGTCCCACGGGTGGGCGACGGCGATGATGCCGCTGCCGGCGATCATGGCGTGCGGCAGGGCGCCGAGGCCGAGCGCGACGGCGGCGTGGGCGTCCTGGTAGACCCGGGCGCGCACCCCGGCGAGCGCGGTGAGCACCACGGCGGCGACGCCGGCCAGCACGCCGGGCAGGCTGTGCATGTCGTGGCGCAGGTCGGAGAACCAGAGCGCGAAGCCGAGCAGGGTGAGCAGCACCCCGGCGCCGATCAGGCCGAAGCCGCGCATGAGGTCGACGGTCCAGAACCGGCGGTCGGCCTCGACGGCGCTGGCGATGGCGTCGGCGACGTCGTCGTAGACGGCGGGCGGCAGCGACTCGGCGAAGGGGCGCAGCGCCAGCAGGTCGCCGTCGCGGACCTGCTGGGCGGCCAGGGACAGGCTGCTGTCGAGGACGGTGCCGTCGCGGCGGACCAGGTGGAAGCCGGTGGGGGTGCCGTCGGGCTGGCTCTGGTTGGCCAGCCGCAGCACCTCGGGGTAGACGTCGGCGAGGGCGACGTCCTCGGGCAGGGCGACGTCGATCCGGCGGTCCGGGGCGACGACGGTCACCCGGCAGTAGCCAGTAGCGGCCGACGTGGTCATGACCCCACCTCGATCATTCGACGCACTTGACGCTCCCCCTGTGTGGACGGTGCCGCGGCACGGTGGCGCGCGGGGTGGCTGTGGAACCGGCCCGGCCGGGCCGCGAGTTGGCGCGGCGTTACCCTACCCGCTCGGTTCGTGCCCGGTGCCGCTGCGGGGTGCGGCCCCCGTCGGTGCGGGCACGCCCCTATGTAGGATCGGCGCCTGCGCGAGGTGGTACGGGGGCTGCGCTGTGTGGGGCGTCCTCAGTCACGGGAATCCCGTACCGGGCCGAGCGCAGTCGCGTGAGGGCTGATGCCGAAGTGATCGATCGACGCCGCGGGGTGGGTGACGCATGGGTGTGATCATGGTCAAGCGACCGGCCAGGGCCTACCCGCCGACGGTGCCGGACGAGCCGGTGGAGCTGGTCAGTCCGCCGGAGCTGCCCCGGCAGGGCGGCGAGGACTGGCTGATGAGCGTCCTGCCGATGCTCGGCATGGGCGGTTCGGCGGTGTTCTTCTTCTCGCCGGGTGCGGCCGCGCCGATGAAGATCATGGGCGGTCTGATGATCGTCTCGACGGTCGGCATGGTGCTGGCCCAGATCGTGCGGGCCCGCCGGGGCGGCTCGACCGCGATGGCGGACGAGCGGCGCGACTACCTCAAGTACCTCCAGCAGACCCGCCGCCAGGTGCGCCGCACGGCGGAGAGCCAGCGCGGCGCGCTGCTGTTCCTGAACCCGGCGCCGGACCAGCTCTGGTCGATCGTCGAGGACGGCCGCCGGCTGTGGGAGCGGCGGACGGCCGACGGCGACTTCGCGCAGATCCGGGTCGGCCTCGGGCCGGTGCAGCTGTCCACCCCGCTGGTGGCGCCGCAGACCGCGCCGATGGACGAGCTGGAGCCGCTGTCGGCGGCCGCGATGCACTCGTTCCTCAAGGCGCACGGCACCCTCCAGGACCTGCCGCTGGCGGTCTCGCTGCGGGCCTTCTACCACATCACGGTGTGCGGGGACCCGGACTCGGTGTACGGGAACGTGCGCGCGATGATCGCCCAGCTGACCACCCTGCACTCCCCGGACGACCTGCTGGTCGCGGTCGCCGCGGCACCCGGCGCGGCCGAGGAGTGGGACTGGACCAAGTGGCTCCCGCACAACCAGCACCGCAAGGAGAGCGACGGCGCGGGCTCGCGCCGGCTGAGCGCCACCGACCTGGGCGAACTGGAGTACCTGCTGCAGGACGAGCTGGCCGGCCGCCAGCGCTTCGTCCGGGACGCGGCGCCCGCCGCGGACCAGCCGCACCTGGTGGTGATCATGGACGGCGCCGGGGTCCCGCACGACTCGGTGCTGGCCGGCCCCGAGGGCGTGCAGGGGGTGACCGTCATCGAGGTCGTCCCGGGCGAGGTGGACGAGCCGAGCGGGCACCTGATGGTGACGGTCAACCCGCAGGAGCTGGTGCTGCGTTCGGCCTCCGGGGCGACGTACAGCGGCAAGCCGGACCTGCTCTCGCTGTGGCAGTCCGAGGCGCTGGCGCGGCAGTTGGCGCCGTACCGGGCCTCGGCCGGCGGGGACGACGAGCCGCTGCTGTCCAACCTGGACTTCACCGACATGATGAACTCGGGCGACCCGGGCTCCTTCGACGTGGCCCGCAGCTGGCGCCCGCGCGCCCAGCACGAGCGGATGCGGGTGCCGATCGGCGTCGGCGCGAACGGCGAGCACGTCTACCTGGACATCAAGGAGGCCGCGCTGGAGGGCATGGGCCCGCACGGCCTGTGCGTGGGCGCGACCGGTTCCGGCAAGTCGGAGCTGCTGCGCACCCTGGTGCTGGCGCTGGCGATGACCCACTCCTCGGAGACGCTGAACTTCGTGCTCGCCGACTTCAAGGGCGGCGCGACCTTCCTGGGCATGGCGGACATGCCGCACACCTCCGCGGTGATCACCAACCTGGAGGGCGAGCTCACCCTGGTCGACCGCATGCGCGACGCGATCGAGGGCGAGCTGCACCGCCGCCAGGAACTGCTGCACCGCTCCGGCAACTACGCCAACATCCACGAGTACGAGCGGGCCCGGGCGGCCGGCGCGGCCCTGGACCCGCTGCCCTCGCTGGTGCTGATCATCGACGAGTTCTCCGAACTCCTCACCGCCAAGCCCGACTTCATCGAGATGTTCATCCAGATCGGCCGGATCGGCCGCTCCCTGGGCGTGCACCTGCTGCTGGCCTCGCAGCGCCTGGAGGAGGGCAAGCTGCGCGGCCTGGACACCTACCTCTCGTACCGGATCGGCCTGCGCACCTTCTCGGCGGCCGAGTCGCGGGCGGCGATCGGCGTGCCGGACGCGTACCACCTGCCGCCGGTGCCGGGCGTCGGCTACCTGAAGTTCGGCGAGGACGTGATGGACCGGTTCAAGGCCGCGTACGTCTCGGGGCCCTACCGGGCGCCGGGGCAGCAGCGGTCCACCGGCGGCCGGCGGGTGAACGCCCGGCCGGTGGAGTTCACCTCGGCCTTCGTGGACCTGCCGCCGGCCCCGGTGGAGGAGGAGGCGCCGCAGGTCCAGGAACAGGACGACGCACTGGTGGACACCGTGCTGGACGTCTTCGTCCAGCGGATGTCCGGCCAGGGCCCGGCCGCCCACCAGGTGTGGCTGCCGCCGCTGGAGGAGGCGCCGAGCCTGGACCACCTGCTGCCGCCGCTGCAGCTCGTCCCGGACCGCGGACTGACCGCGCCCGGCTACCCGGGCGGGCGGCTGCGCGCGCCGATCGGCATCGTGGACAAGCCGCGCGAGCAGAAGACCGACATCCTGGAGGTCGACTTCTCCGGGGCGGCCGGCCACGGCCTGGTCGTCGGCGGCCCGCGCTCGGGCAAGTCGACCGTGATGCGCGGCATGACGGCGGCCTTCGGCCTCACCCACACCCCGCGCGAGGTGCAGTTCTACCTGCTGGACTTCGGTGCGGGCAGCTTCCAGTCGCTGCTCGGGCTGCCGCACGTCGGCGGGGTGGCGGGCCGGCTGGACGTGGACAAGGTCCGCCGGATGGTCTCCGAGGTGCACGCGGTGCTCAACCGGCGCGAGGAGCTGTTCCGGGCGACCGGGATCGACACCATCGCGACCTACCGGGCCCGCCGGGCCGCCGGGCAGCTGCCCGACGAGGCCTTCGGCGACGTCTTCCTGATGATCGACGGCTGGAACACCTTCAAGCAGGAGTTCGAGGGGCTGGAGCCGGTGATCGGCGACATCGCCCAGCGCGGCCTCGGCTACGGCGTCCACCTGGTGATCACCGCCGCCCGGTACGCGGAGGTCCGCCCCGCGCTCAAGGACCTGCTGCAGAACCGCATCGAGCTCAAGCTCGGCGACGCGATGGAGTCCGAGGTCGACCGCCGGGTGGCGCAGAACGTGCCGCCGCTGGCCGGGCGCGGGATCACCGCGGAGCGGCTGCACTTCCTGAGCGGCCTGCCGCGACTGGACGGCTCCTCCTCGGTGGACGACCTCCAGGACGGCGTGGCCGGACTGGTCGCCGCGGTCGACGGGGCCTGGGCCGGCCCGCGCGCCCCGCAGGTGCGGATGCTGCCGGCCGTCCTGGACGGGACCTCGCTGCCGAAGGGCTTCGAGCACCCGGAGCGCGGCCTGTGCTTCGGCGTGGACGAGGCCGAGCTGGCGCCGGTGTTCGTCAACTTCGAGACCGACCCGCTGTTCATCGTGTTCGGCGACACCGAGTCCGGGAAGTCCGCGCTGCTGCGGATGCTGATCAAGCAGATCACCGAGCGCTACACCCCGGACCAGGCGGGCATCGTGGTCGGCGACTACCGGCGCGCCCTGCTGGGCACCGTCCCGCCGGAGTACCTGGTGGAGTACGCGGCCGCGCAGCCGGCCATGACCGCCATCGTGGACATGCTGCGCGGGGCCTGCGCCCGCCGCCTGCCCGGTCCGGACGTGACCGCCGAACAGCTGCGCAACCGCAGCTGGTACACCGGCAAGGACATGTTCGTGATCGTCGACGACTACGAGCTGGTCGCCACCGGCTCGGGCAACCCGCTGGCACCGCTGGCCGAGTTCCTGCCGTTCGCGCGGGACATCGGCCTGCGGGTGATCGTGGCCCGCAGCGCGGGCGGCGCCGGGCGCTCGCTGTACGAGCCGGTGATGCAGCGGATGCGCGAGCTGGGCGGGCAGGGCGTCATCCTCTCCGGCAACCGGGACGAGGGCGCACTGCTGGGGACGGTCAAGCCGCAGGCGCTGCCGCCGGGGCGCGGGGTGTACGTGTCACGCCGTGCGACCAACGGGCAGATGGTCCAGACGGGCTGGCTGCCGGTGCAGTGACCGTGCAGTGACCGTGCGGCGACGGTGCACTGACCGGGCGCGGCACCAGGCCGTCCGCTACGGACAGTGAGCGAAGGGGTCGGACTCTGCGGAGTCCGGCCCCTTCGGCGTCCCACGTGCTGAAACGTTACCTAGATCTTTCCGGGCCGGGGCTGCGGTTCCCGTACCCACCTGGGCAGTTGCCGAGCGGCCGGGTGACACCTGGCGTGTCGCCGTACGACCGAGCCACGGCCTTTGAATGGTGGCCCGCAACACTCCGTTCACCTTTGATTCATGCCCGATGTTGCCAAAGTAACAAGTCGGACAAACGATGCCATGACCCTAAGTGATCATCGGATCGCATGCTTATGCCTTTCACCGCAACGGATTCCGAAGCAGTTCCGGCGTTGACGCAATCAATACGCCCAAGGTTCCATGGCGGCCCGGGAGCGACCGGACCAGACCCGAGCAACGAGCCAGCGGAGGCGATACCGCTCCCGTCCCAGGACCGAACAGAGCCGATCGGAATCCACATGACCGACACGCTTCGCCCGCCACAGAACGTAGCCGCCACGGCGGACGGCGCGGCCGCACCCCAGCAGCTCAAGCGCTCGATCGGCGTCGTGGGCGGCACCCTGCTCACGCTGTCCTGCGTCACCCCCGCGTCGACGCTCTTCGTGATCGTGCCGGAACTGTTCTCCAGCATCGGCAGCGCCACCGCCCTGGCCATCGCCATCGGCTCCGTGCTCTGCATCGCGGTCGCGTTCTGCTACTCCGAGCTCGGCACCCTGATCCCCAGCGCCGGCGGCGAGTACGCGATGGTCGGCACCCTGGCCGGACGGCTCGCGGGCTGGCTGGTCTTCATCCAGTCGCTCATCGTGGTGATGATCGTCCCCTCGGTCATCGCCCTCGGCACCGCCGACTACCTGGCGCCCGTCCTGCACGTCGACAAGCCGATCGCCGGCGCCGCCGTGATGCTGGCCGCCACCCTGGCCGGTCTGCTCGACCTGCGCGCCAACGCCTGGATCACCGGCATCTTCCTGGTCCTGGAGGTCATCGCGGCCGGCGTGGTCTCGGTGCTCGGCTTCGCCCACACCAACGCGTCCCACCCCAGCCTGCTGCACGGCCTGGTCTCCACCGACGGCGGCGCCGCCAGCCCGGTCGGCATCGGCGCCATCATCGGCGCCCTCGGCATCGCGCTGTTCGCCACCCAGGGCTTCTCCACCGCCGTCTACCTCTCCGAGGAGCTGGAGAACCCCCGCCGCACCGTCTCCCGCACCGTGCTGTGGACCCTCGGCCTCTCCAGCGCCATCATCCTGATCCCGGTCGCCGCCATCACCCTGGGCGCCCCCGACCTGCAGACCCTGACCTCCGGCGACATCTCCGGCATGGTCACCGCCTGGAGCAACTCCGCCGTCGGCACCTTCATCAGCCTCTGCATCGCGCTGGCGATCATCAACGCCGGCATCGTCATGGTCATCCAGAACTCCCGGGTGCTGTTCGCCTCCGCCCGCGACAAGGCCTGGCCCGAGCCCGTCAACAAGGCCTTCGGCACCCTCGGCCGCTTCGGCTCCCCCTGGATCGCCACCCTCGCGGTCGGCCTGCCCGGTGCCGCGCTCTGCTTCGTCAAGGGCGCGCTCCTCAGCAACATCACCGGCGTCGCCGTCACCGCGATGTACCTGCTGGTCGCCATCGCCTCGCTGCTCTCCCGCCGCGGCCACCACAAGCACGCCGCCGCCTGGCGGATGCCGCTGTGGCCCGCCGTCCCGGTGCTGCTGATCATCGTCCTGGTGTACGTGATGACCCAGCTGGACGCCGAACCCCTGCTGTGGACCGGCGGCATCACCGCCGTCGCCACCCTCTACTGGCTGTTCTACCTGCGCCCCCGGCAGGACACCCGCTGGGTGATCAGCCTCCCCGAGGACCAGCAGGGCTGACCCGCCTCCCCCGAACCCCCACCCCGAACCCCCACCCCTCCCCCACACGGCGGTGCCCCGGGCCCTCCCCCAGGCCCGGGGCACCGCCATGTCCGCACCGCCTGCGCTACTTCCTCAGCTTCCACACCGGGGCGGCGGCGATCGCCTGCATCTGGTCGTCGGTCAGCACCGGGGCCTTGCGGGTCGCCGGGCTGGTCTGGGTGCCGCTGTTGAACGAGCTGATCACCACCCGCAGGCCGTCCGGGTGCAGGGTGTCGACGGTCCACATGCCCACGCCCGGCTTGTCGCTCCCATGGCGGACGACCACCTTGGTGCCGTCCGGCAGCGTCCTGGCGTCGCCGAACAACGAGTCCCCCCGGTCACCGCTCCAGTCCTGCACGTTGAGCTGCACCATGGACTTGCCCTTGCCGTCGTCGAGCACGAAGTTGGCGTAGCCGAAACCGCTGCCCATGGCCTCCGTCTCGGTCAGCCCGCTCGGCAGCAGTGCGGCGACGTTCTGCAGGATCTCCTGCCCGCTGTACTCCCTGGAGGTGTCGCGCACCGGGACCGGCTTCGGCTCCGGGATCGCGGCGATCACCGGGTCCCAGGACTTGTCGGTGACGATCGCCCTGAGCTGGTCCGGCGACAGCGGCGGGGTCGGCCGGCTGTCCGGCGCGCCCTTCTCGGCCGGGGAGTTCCACTCCGACAGCTCGACCTGCCGGCCGTCCTGGCCGATCAGCCTGGCGCTCCAGGACTTGGTGGTGGCCCGCTTGTCCGGGTACTCGTAGCCCTGGAGCACGGTCAGCGAACCGCCGCCCGGCAGACTCGTGCTGGTGCAGGCGTCGTACGGGACCAGCTTCTTGTCCGGGCAGGCATTCTGCGCCCGGTTGGGGTCGTTCGGCGCCAGCCGGGTGAGCGAGATGCCCATCGCGGCCTTGCCCTTGCCGTCGTCGAACAGCAGGGTGGCGCCCGCGTTGCCGCCGCCGCCCGGCTTGCCGGCCGCCGGCTCGGTGCCGGTGCCCTTGCCGTCGGTGACCTGGCCCTTGGGCAGCAGGGCCTGGAAGGCGGCCAGCACCTCGTCGCCGCTGACCGCCTTCGGGGTGGGCGTACCCGTCGAAGCCGGGGTCAGGGCGGCGCTCGTGCCCGTACTCCCGGACGCGGCCCCGGTGGAGGCGGCCGCCAGCGTGGCCGTCCCGGAGGGCGAGCCGGACCCGGTCAGGTACACCGCTCCGGTGCCCACCAGGGCCAGCGCGGCGGCGCCGCCCACCACCGCGGCGGCCGAACGGCTGCGCCAGCGGCGGCGGCCGCGCTGGTACCCGCCCGCGACCATCCCGGCCTGGTCGGCCTGCTCGGGGCGGAAAGCCTCACCGGTGCGGGTGAGGGCGTAGAGGAGATCGTCTTCGAACTTGTCCTGCTCGGGCATGGCGGATCACCGTCTCCTTGCGTCGCGAAAGTGCCGGGGAAATGGGGGGCGTCGGCGGGGCGTGCCGGTGGGTGCGGCGTAGCGATGGGTGTGACGTACCGACGGGTGTGCCGGTGGGCGGGGTGTGCCGGTGGGCGGGACGTTTCAGCGGGCCGAGAGCTCGGCCAGCGAGTCGCCGAGCAGGGTGCGCAGCCGGGCCAGCGCCCGGGTGGTCCTGGTACGGACCGCGCCGGAGGAGAGCCGCAGCACCTCGGCGGTCTGCTCGACACTGCGGTCCTCCCAGTAGCGCAGCACCAGCACGGCCCGGTCCGCGGCGGACATCCGCCCCAGCGCGTCCAGCAGGGTCAGCCGCAGACTGCTGTCCGCGTCCGGCCCGACCGCCTCCGGCAACGCCTCGGTCGGGCGCTCGCCGCTGGAGCGGCGGCGCTGCTGGGCGAGGAAGGTGCGCACCATCACGGTGTGGGTGTAGGCCGCCGGGTTGTCGATCCGGTGGCGGCCGCCGGTGAAGGCGCTGCGCCGCCAGAGCACGTACATCCGGCTGAGGGCCTCCTGCACGAGGTCCTCGGCGTAGTGGGTGTCGCCGCTGGTGAGCAGACAGGCCGAGCGGTACAGGTGCCCGGTGCGGCTGGAGACCAGTTCCAGGAACTCGGCGTCCTTGGCCTCCCGGCCGCCCCCGATCCACCCCATGTGCCCGTCGCTCCCCCGCGTCCGTGTGCCCCGCCGACACTTGATGGATGCGGTGAACCGGCCCCGGTGTTACGGGTGTTCCGCAGGATCTTTTCCGGACCGCGCAGGGGCGCGCGGGCGGGCGGGTCAGTCGGCGGAGCCGCGGCGCCGGTCGCGCAGCACGACGCCGCCGCCGATCAGCAGGGCGACCAGCAGCGCGCCGACGCCGACCACATAGGTGGCGGTACGGCCGTCGCGGTCGGCCTGGGTCTCGCCGAGGCCGACCGGGGCCGGCACGATCGGGGCCGCGGCCAGCTTCACGGGGGCGTCCTGGGCGGGCTCGGACGGCGGGTCCTCCGGCGCCGTGGTGACGGCCTTCACCGGGTCCACCACGCCCCAGCCGATGAACCGGTTCGGGCCGCGCTCGGTGCGCTGGGCGGTCTGCTCGATCCAGGCCCGCACCTGGGCCGGCGTCCACTTCGGGTGCGCGCCGACCAGCAGCGCGGCGAGCCCGGCGACGTACGGGGCGGCGAAGCTGGTGCCGTTGTCCACGCACTGGCCGCCGCCGGGCACCGTGGAGAGCATCTCGACGCCGGGCGCGGCGACCTTCACGAAGGAGCCGTACTGGGAGAACGGGGCGCGCTCGTTGTTGCGGTCGGAGGCGCCCACGGACAGCACGGTCGGGAAGGCGCCCGGGTAGGTGTCGCCCTCGTTGCCGTCGTTGCCGCTGGAGGCGACCACCACGACCTTGTTCTGCTCGGCCCGCTCGATCGCGGCCTTCAACTCCTGGTAGCCGCCGAACCGGGCGTCGCCCGCGCCGCGCACGTCCTGGGAGATGTTGATGACCCCGACGTGCCTGTCGACCGCGTCGTTGATGGCCTTGGTCAGGGTGGAGACGTCGCCGTTGCCCGCGCTGTCGTTCTGCCGGATCGCGTAGATCCTGGCGTCGGGGGCCAGTCCGACGAAGCCGGTCCGGTCGCTGCGGCTCGCGGCGATGATGCCGGCCACCTTGGTGCCGTGGCCGACCGTGTCGGTCAGCGAGGTTCCGTCGACGGCCTTGTTGCTCTGCTTGTCGATCAGCAGGCTCGGGCCCGCGTCCACCTTGCCGTGCAGCTGCAGGTTGGTGTCGTCCACCCCGGTGTCGATGACGGCGACCGTCACGCCGCTGCCGGTGGTCGCCCCGCCCTGCCAGAGCTGGTCGAGCAGTATCCGCTGCAGCGACCACGGCACGGTCGGCACGTCGGGCGCGGGCCGGGGGCAGTCACCGGCGGCGGCCAGCCCGGGCCCGCCGTCCGCGTGCGCGGGGGCGGCCAGCGGACCGCCCAGCACCGTGAGCGCGGCCAGCGCCGCGGCCGTCCTGCGGAACCCGCGTCCGGACACCCTGCCACCCCTCATGTTCGCCACCCCGTGCCGCGCCGCGCGCCGAAGGGCGGGCGCCCGGATCCCGGGCGCCCGCCCCTGTCGTTCCCGTCCGGGAACGGTCGGTCGACCGCTACTGCCAGAGACCGGCGTTCTTCTTCTCGGTCGCGTTGTAGCTCTGCGCGGCGCTCTCCAGCGAACCGGAGATCTTGGCGCAGGTGTCCTTGAGGTTCTGGGCGGCGGAGTCCCACTTGGCCTGCTGGGCGTTGTAGCCCTGCTGGGCCTGGCCCTGCCAGCCCTGGGAGATCTTGGTGACCTCCTTGCGCAGCTCGGACAGCATGCTCTCGATCTTGTTGGCCGAGTTCTGCACGTCCTGCGACGCCTGGTGGAGGGTCTGGAAGTTGACGAGGATGTGGTCGGTCACAATGTCTCCCTTGACGAGGATGCGGAGCACCCGGCGCTCAGCCGCGGGCGCCCCGTCGAACGGACGGTCGGAACAGAGTGCTGGTCAGCTCTTCGACGCTCAGCCCTGCGGGCCGAACAGCGCCTTCTGCTCCTCTTCCGCGCTCGCGTAGTGCTTGGTGGTCAACTCGATCGCGTGCTTGATCGCGGTCAGCGACTTGCGCAGCTCGTCGACGTCCGTGTTGACCTGGTTCTGCAGCACCTTGTAGGCGTCCGCCGCCTGGCCCTTCCAGCCACTGGTGATGTTGTCGACCGTGGTCTGGAGCGCCTTGCGCTCCGCCTCGATCTGGCCGATGGCCGTCTCGATCTTCCCGGCGAAGTCCATCATCTCCTGCGCGGTCACCGTGAACTGGCCGTCACTCATGCTCCACCATCCCCCATGAGACAAACATTGTGTGTACGTAGGGCCCCCCGGGGCCCCGCCGTCGCATCACCCGTCGTGATGTCCAGCAGCACTGTAGTCGGCACACGCAACTCACCCAACATCGAGCGCCCACTAGTTACCAGACCATGACACTGGGGCCAATTCCGTTGCCGGGCTTGGCCGATCAGGCGTTCTGCGGCTGCGCGGCGCTCTTCGCGGTCAGCGGCGGGCCGGCCGGGACCAGGTTCGACCACTCCTTGGGCACCGGCAGCGGCTGGACGTTCTGGTAGCCCAACCGCGCCTGGTTCCCGCCGGGTTGGTCGTCCGGGTTCTGGGTCGGCTGGCCACCCGTGCCGGGGTTCTGGGCGCCCGGCGCCGGGGTCGCCGACTTCGGCGCACCGCCGGGCGTGGCCGACGGGCTGGGGCCGTGGCCGCCGTCGCTGTTGGCCGGGACGGAGTAGCGCAGGCCGGTCTCGGTGATCAGGAAGTCGGTGCCGGAGCCGTCGGCCGCACCGGCGTTGGCATTCGCCCCCGCGTTGGCGTTCGCACCGGCATTGGCGTTGGCGTTGCCGTTCGCACCGGCGGCCGCCGTCGCGGCGGCACCGGCCGCGTTGTCCACCGCCCGGTAGAACAGCCCGTGGCCGGGCGTCACGTACGCCGCGCCCGCGCCGTTGTTGTACGCCGCCGGGTAGGACGTCCCGGCCCAGACGCTGCGCCTGGGCGTGCGACCGTCCTCGGCCATGCCGTCGAAGGTGCTGCACACCACCTGGCGGGGGTCCTGCCGGTCCGTCCAGTTGTTCACCGGCGCACCGGACTTCAACGGCCAGTCGTCCGGCGTGTTCGGCAGCCGTACATCCGTGTTGAACCTGGACTGGTCGTCCGGGGTCATCTCGTCGCTGCGCGGCCGCTTGTCCTGGTCGTACTTGTAGAGCATCTGGTAGGCCGGGTTCTGCCGGATCAGCTCCGCCTGGAACGGGGTGATCAGGAAGAGGCCGTCCTTGCCGACCACGTAGTTGCGGTCCTGGTAGTGCACCAGCCGGCCGATCCGGCGGTCCGCCGCGTTGCCCAGGGCCACGTTCGAGTTGGGACCCTGGCTGTCCGCCATGTCCTTGACGTCGGGGAAGACGATCGGGCTCGCGGGCACCAGGGTGTCCAGCCACTCCCGCTTCACCCGCTGCGGCACCGCGTTGGGCCCGAAGACCGCCGTGACCAGCGCCCGGCGCTCCTTGTCGTCGGACTTCGGTCCGATCGCGTGCTTGCGGCCCTGCGCGTCGACCAGGAACAGGCTCGCCACCGCCTGGCCCGCCGCCGAGCTGGTCGACACCTGCTGGTCGTCGGCCTGCTGGACCAGCATCAGCTGGTCCGGGCCGAGCATCCGGTCCTTCGCGGACAGCGCCGCCGCGTCCGCCCCGGCCGCCACGAACACCGCCTGGTTGACGGTCTCCCGCTTGTCGTCCGACCCCGGACGGTCGCAGACCGCCCACTTCATCGGCTGGCTCGCGTTGTCCTTGCCCGGCAACTTGTCCGGGGCGTACGGGATCCCGATGGTCGGGCCGTGGTTGGGGTAGCGGTCCAGCACCCCGTCGTCCACCACCACGACCTTGGCGTCGACCGGCAGCACCAGCCGCGCCGAGGACATGTTGAGCACCTGGTGCAACCGCTTGGTCCGGCCGTCCGGGTCGGTCAGCACCACGTAGCGGGTGGTCGACTGCTTGCCCTGGATGATGTTCTTGCCGCTGTCCCACTGCAGCGGGGCGGCGGGCTTGAACACCCCCCAGAGCCCGAACCCGGCCACCACCACGGCCCCCACCAGCACGCTCGGCAGCACCGCCTTCACCGGGCGCGGCGCGTCCTCGTCACTGCCGCCGCCGGAGGGCAGCAGGAACGCCCCCACCGTGCGTTTGCGGGCGAAGGTGTACGCGTTGAGCTCGTCCCGGCGCGATGCCATCCTCGTCGTCCCCCTCTGTCAGACGTGTGCCGGCGCCGTGCCGGCGGTGCCCGGCCTCCCGTCGGCCCGACCTGCCCGTGGTCCGCACCCGCCGGGCGGGATCCGGCCCGAACCCTCTACGATGCGGCAGCAGACGGTGAGTACGGTACGGGTACGGTCCGCGAACCAGCCAGCCGGGCCGCGGCAACGGATCAGAGAGGGCCATCGGGGGATGCCAAGCCAGACCGCTCCAGAACGCCGCGCGAGCGCGGGCGGCGGGAGGTCGCACCGGTCCGGGCGGGCCCGTCGCGGCGCCGCGCCCACCGGGGCCGCGGCCGGACGGCCGCCGACGGGCGGCGAGGGCGGCCCCGTCCAGGTGCGCGTCAACCCCCGGCCCGGACTGCTCGGCGGCCGGTTGAAGCTCCAGCAGCTGGTCCTGGTCGAGGTCGCGGTCGCCCTGGTCGCGGTCGGCTGGACGATCAGCCGCCCGGTCGCGGCCGGCTTCGGCGCGGTCTCGCTGGTCCTGCTGGTGCTGGCGGTCGTCCCGCTGCGCGGCCGCACCATCCCGGAGCTGCTGCGGGTCCGCTCGGCCCTCAAGTCCCGCCGCAAGCAGGCGAAGTCGCTGCTGCCGCCGCCCGGCACCGACCCGGCGCTGGCGCCCGCGCTGGAGCTGGAACCGGCACTGCGCACCTGCACCCACGCCACCGAGGCCGACTTCGGCGGCCGCCCCGTCCGCCGGGAGACCGGCATGGTCGGCGACGGCACCTTCCTCAGCTCGGTGCTGCTCGTCCAGGCCAAGGACCAGCCGCTGCGCCCGGTGCGCACCGCGCTGCCGCTGCCGCTGGACGTGATCTGCTCGGCGCTCACCGTGGACGACATCGCCCTGGAGTCGGTGCAGCTGGTCCAGCACACCCAGCCCGCCCCGGCCCAGCACGTGCCGGAGCAGTCGCTGGCCGCCCGCGGCTACCGCGAACTGCCCGACGGCACCGCCACCCCCGGCCTGCGGCTGACCTGGGTCGCCCTCAAGCTCGACCCGGAGCGCGCGGCCACCGCCGTCCGGGCCCGTGGCGGCGGCGAGGAGGGCGCCCGCAAGGCCCTCCAGCGGGTCACCGACCAGCTGGCCGGACGGCTCAACAGCGCCGGGTTCAAAGCCACCGTGCTGGACGAGCGCGAGCTGATCGCCGCCCTCGCCATCGCCACCTGCGCCAACCCGATCGCGGTGGCCGGGCGGCAGGGCACCGGCAGCGGCGGCGGCACCACCCGCCGCACCCAGGAGGGCAACCGCTTCTGGCGGATCGACGACCGCTGGCACAGCACCTACTGGATCTCCCGCTGGCCGCAGCTGACCCGCCCCGGCGGCGCGGCCGGCCGGATCGGCGCCCCGGACCTGGTCAACCTGATCACCGGCTCCCCCGCGCTGGCCAGCACGTTCAGCCTCACCGCCGGGCACGGCACCGGCGGCTCGGTCACCGTCAGCGGCCACCTGCGGGTGACCGGGCGCAGCGAGGGCGAGGTCGGCGACATCGGCCGCCAGCTGGAGGCGCGGGCGCAGAGCGCCGGCCTCGGCCTGGTCCGGCTCGACCTCGAACAGGCCCCCGGCATGCTCGCCACCCTGCCGCTGGGAGGAGCGTCCTGATGGCGTACCAGACCTACCCCGCCCCCGGTCCGACGCCCGGCACCGAGCAGCGCCGGCCGCGACCGCGGATCCTGCCCGGCTTCGGGCTGCGCGGACCGCGCCGGGAGAAGCACGTGCTGGAGGCCGCCGACCTGGCGGCGCTGGCCTTCCCGGTCGGCGACGACGGCGTGGTGATCGGCGTCGACCCGCAGGGCCTGCCGGCGGTGCTCGGGCTGTTCCGCCCCAGCGCGTACGACCTGGTGCTGGTCGGCGGCGTGTGGACGGCACAGGTGATCGCGCTGCGCGCGGCCGCGATCGGCGCCCGGGTCGCGGTGGAGACCGCCCGCGGCCAGCTCTGGGGCCCGATGGCGCAGGCCGCCGGCGGCGGCCAGCCGTGCGTGACGGTGCACCAGGTCGGGCGGCTCGGCCCGCAGGGCGCCTCGGTGGCCTCGCCCGTCCTGGTGGTGCGCGACCTCGGCGCCCGCCCGCCGCGCACCCGGCTCTCCGCCGCGCCCTGGCAGACCACGCTGACCCTGCTGCCCTACCTCGGCCCGAACGCCTCCCGGGTGCTCAACGCGGCCGACCTGGTCGGGGTGCAGCGGATCATGCCCCAGGAGGCGGAGGTGGTCGGCCGGGTGCTGTCGCTGCCGCCGGAGGACGTGGCCGCGCTGCCCGGCCTCGGCGACGACCTCACCCTGTGGGCCACCCGGATGCGGCGCCAGTACGTCCGGACAGTGGCCGGCCAGGCCGAACAGCAGGTGCTCGGCGGCCCGCGCCGGATGGACTGAGGGGCGCGTCCGGGCCGGTCGTTCCCGGTCCGGAACCGAAGCCGCCTTCAACAGGGGCAGCCGAACGGCCTAGTCTTTGTTGCGGCAACGGCACCGCTGAACAAGCGGCGGCGAACACGAGGGAGCCCTAGTGAGCAGCGATCGGGACGGCGTCTACGTCGGCGACAACGCGGCGGAGGACGACGACGACTGGTCCGACGCGCCCGATTACACTCCCCCGTCCTGGTACGTGCAGTCGGGCCCGGCGGCGGCGCCCGCCGCACCGGGCCCGGGGGCTGACGGCGCGGCGGCCGGGGCTCCGGCGGGCGGGGCTCCGACGGCCGCGGCTGCGGCGCCGGAGTCGGCCGCTCCCGCACCGGCCCCGGTGCCGACGGCCGGACAGACGCCGGAGGCACCCCAGCCCACCCCTGCTCCCCAGCCGGTCGCGGCTCCCGCACCGGACCCGGCCGCGCCCCCGGCGCCCGCGCCCGCCCCGGCGGCCGAGCAGGCGCCCCTCCCCGCCCCGGTGCCGCCGGTCGCGCCCGTGCAGGCCGAGGCGCAGCACGTCCCCTTCCCGGTGGCGGCCCCGGCCGTGACGCCGGAGCAGCCGCAGGCACCGGTCGCCGCCCAGCCCTGGCCGCCGGCTGCGGAGGCGCCGGCCCAGTCGAGCGGGCCGCAGCCGTACCCGGCAGCCGCGCCGGTGCCGCAGGCCGTACCGCCCGCGCAGCCCGGACCGTCCGCGCAGCCCGCCCAGCCCGGCCCGCCGGTGCCGCCGCAGCAGTTCGCGCAGCAGCCGCCGGCCCAGCCCGGACCGCCCCAGGGCCCGACCGCTCCGGCGGCTGACCCGCAGGTGAGCTGGGACCCGCAGGCCGCCTGGGCCGCCCAGCAGTCGGCCGCCGCCCAGCCCCAGCCCGGCCAGCCCCAGCCCGGCCAGCCCTACCCCGGGCAGCCCGAGCAGCACGCGCAGCCGCAGCCGGTCCAGCCGCAGCCCGCGCCGCCCGCTCCGGTGGACCCGCGCCAGGGCGGCTGGCCGCAGCCCGGCGCCTACCAGCAGCCGGCCGCCGCCCAGCCCTACCCCGGCCAGCCCCACCCCGGGCAGCCCTACCCCGGCCAGCCCGGCCAGCCGCAGCAGCCCGCCCCCGCCCAGCCCTGGCCGCCGCAGGGCGGCGCCGCCACGCCGCCGCCCGCCGCGTTCCAGCAGGCCGCCGCCCCGCAGCAGACCGCCCACGGGGCGCCGCTGGGCTACACCGCCGCCGTCGAGCTGTCCTCGGACCGGCTGCTGCGCAGCCAGCCCAAGCAGCAGCGCCAGCAGCCGCGGTTCCAGTTCGGCGGCAAGGCCGCGGCGGCCGAGAAGGCCCGCAAGCTGGAGATCATCCGCACCCCGGTGCTGAGCTGCTACCGGATCGCCGTGATCAGCCTCAAGGGCGGTGTCGGCAAGACCACGACCACCACCGCGCTCGGCGCCACCCTGGCCAGCGAGCGCCAGGACAAGGTGATCGCGATCGACGCCAACCCGGACGCCGGCACCCTGGGCCGCCGGGTCAAGCGCCAGACCGGCGCGACCATCCGCGACCTGGTGACGGCCATCCCGCACCTGCGCAGCTACATGGACATCCGTCAGTTCACCTCGCAGGACCTCAACTCGGGCCTGGAGATCCTGGCGAACGACGTCGACCCGGCCGTGTCGACGACCTTCAACGACTCGGACTACCGCCAGGTCATCGAGGTGCTGGGCCGCCAGTACCCGATCATCCTGACCGACTCCGGCACCGGCCTGCTGTACAGCGCGATGCGCGGGGTGCTGGACCTCGCCGACCAGCTGATCATCGTCTCCACCCCGAGCGTGGACGGCGCCTCCAGCGCCTCCACCACGCTGGACTGGCTCTCCGCGCACGGCTACGCGGACCTGGTGCAGCGCAGCATCACGGTGGTCTCCGGGGTGCGCGAGACCAGCAAGATGATCAAGGTCGAGGACATCGTCGCGCACTTCCAGACCCGCTGCCGCGGCGTCATCGTGGTGCCCTTCGACGAGAGCCTGGCGGCCGGTGCCGAGGTCAACCTCGACATGATGCGGCCCAAGGTCCGCGAGGCGTACTTCGAGCTGGCCACCCTGGTCGGCGAGGACATCGCCCGGGCCCAGCACGCCGCCGCCCAGCAGGCCGGCTGGCAGCAGCAGGCGCAGGCGGGCCACCAGCAGCCGGGCCCGCCGCAGCCGTACGCCGATCCCCAGCAGCAGGGCTACCCCGCCCCGCCCGCCCCGGGGGCGCCGTGGGCTCCGCAGCCCGGCCAGGCCCCGCCGCCCCCGCCCGGGTACGGCTACCCCCAGCAGCCCGCCCCCGGAGCCCCGTGGCCGCAGCAGCCCGGAGCCCCGCAGCCGGGCCCCGGCTACGGCTACCCGCCGCAGGCGCCCCCGCAGTGACGAACGGAAGGGGCCCGCCGACTTCGAGTCGGCGGGCCCCTTCGGCATTCCCCGGCAGCGGCGGCCGGACCGGGCTCAGGCCTCGGTCAGCTCCCGGGCGCGCTTGACGTCGTCGGCCATCCGGTCCAGCAGCGCCTCGATGGAGTCGAACTTCTCCATCCCGCGCAGGTAGGCCAGGAAGTCCACGGCCACGTGCAGCCCGTACAGGTCCAGCCCGACCCGGTCGATGGCGTACGCCTCGACGGTACGGGCGGTGCCGTCGAAGGTCGGGTTGGTGCCGACCGAGATCGCCGCCGGCATCCGCTCGCCCTCGGCGGTCAGCCAGCCCGCGTACACGCCGTCGGCCGGGACGGCGCTGTGCGGCACGGTCTCCACGTTGGCGGTCGGGTAGCCGAGCTCACGGCCGCGCTGCGCGCCGCGCACCACCACGCCCTCGACCCGGTGCGGGCGGCCGAGCACCTCGTTGGCACCGGCCATGTCCCCGGTCTCGACCAGGCGGCGGGTCAGGCTGGAGGAGAACGGCTCGCCGTCCCCGGCGGTGCCGGACACCTGGAGGTCCACCACCTCCACCTCGAAGTCGTCCGCCCCGCCCAGCTCGGCGAGCAGCGCGACGTCCCCCGCGGCCCGGTGCCCGAAGCGGAAGTTGGGGCCCTCGATCACCACCCGGGCGTGCAGCGCGTCCACCAGCACCTGCCGGACGAAGGTCTCCGGGGACTCCTGGGAGAACTCGGTGGTGAACGGCAGCACCAGCACCGCGTCCACGCCGAGTTCGGCGATCAGCTCGGCCCGGCGCGGGTGCGGCGCGAGCAGCGGCGGGTGGCTGCCCGGGCGGATCACCTCGCGCGGGTGCGGGTCGAAGGTCACCACGACCGAGGGGAGGCCGAGTTCACGGGCCCGCTCGACGGCCCGCCCGATGATCAGCTGATGCCCGCGGTGCACCCCGTCGAACGAGCCGATGGTGACGACGCTGCGTCCCCAGTCACCGGGGATCTCCTCCAGGCCACGCCAGCGCTGCACCCGACTGCTCCTTGTTCCGTACGGTGCGTGCCCTCGGCACGCTCAAACGCTCACAACCGAACCCCTATAGCGTGCCATGCGCCTGCCCCGGCTCAGGCACCGGAATGGGGGTTGGGCGCACCGGCGCGCGGACGGCCCGCACGGCCGCCGTCCGCTCCGCCTCGGCGGCGGCGTACTGGGCGTCCCGGCCGGCCGCGACCAGGGCCCGCATCCGGGCCAGCCGGGGCCCGTCCGGGGCGGTCGGGGCGGCGTCGACCGGCCACCGGGCGAGCAGCCGGGCGAAGGCCGCCGAACGCCCCGCACAGCGCACCAGCAGCTCGTCCGCGCCCGCCAGCCCCGGCACCGCCCGGGCCAGCACGGCGCGCGCCCGGGCCGGGTTCTCGGCCGCGCAGTGCTCGGCGAGGCGCTCCACGGCCGCGGTGAGCACCGCCCGGTCGGCCTCGGTGGCGAGCAGGGTGTCCAGCAGCTCGCAGCGCAGCGCGTCCGCCGCCGGGTCCGCCACCGGGACGGACAGCGCCTCGGCGAAGGGCGTACGGACCGCCGCCTCGGGGGCGGCCAGCACACCGCCGAGCAGCACCCGCAGCTCCAACCGGGCGGCCGGCCCGTCGATCGCGGCCCGCCCCAGCCGACGGCCGAGGTAGTCGACGGCGACCGGCCCGGCCAGCGCCGGGTGGCGGCGCAGCAGCCGGGCGGCCAGGTCGGCGCTGCGCCGGGCGGCCACCGGGGCGCGGGCGTCGGCCAGCACCCGCAGGGTCTCGGCGGGGGCCGCGCCGGGCGCCGCCAGGGCGTCGGCGAGTGCGGCCAGCACGGGCTCCGGGTCGCTCTCCAGGGCCGGGGCGAGGGCCCGCGGGGTCAGGAAGGCGTCGCCGCCCGCACGGTGGCGGGCGAGCGCGGCGTCCAGGTGCCCGGCCCTGGTCACCGGGTCGGCGACCAGCAGGGCCAGCGCGGCGCCGTGCAGGGCCGGTTCGTCCTCCCGGGCGAGCAGGGTCAGCGCGGTGAAGCGCAGCAGTTCGGCCCCGGCACCGCTCGCGTACGGGGCGGTCCGCAGCGCGTGCACGGCGGCCGCGACGTGCCGTTCGGGCCGGCGGTCGTGGCTCCAGCGGTCCACCGCGCGACAGAGCGCGGACGGCTCCTCGGCGGCGAGCGCGGTGAGCAGCGCGTCCGCCCGCGGGTGCGCGGCGTCGGCCAGCGCGTCGGCCAACTCGTCCAGGGCGGCGCGGCGGTGGGCGTACAGCAGCTCGTGGGCGAGGTCCGCCACCGTGCGGCCCGGGCGGCCCGGCAGGCCGGCCGGGTCGTCGAACCAGGTGCAGAGCAGCGGGAACACCGCGACCGGGTCGGCGCGCAGCCGCTCGGCCGCCGCCGCGAGGAACTGCTGCCCCGGGCCGTCGGCGGCCACCAGGCGGCGCAGCAGGGCGAGTTCGGCCTCGACGGGCAGGCCGAGACCGGTCCAGAACGCGGGGTCGAAGCGGTTCAGCCCGTCGAGCGCCTCCCAACCGCCCGCGGTGGCCGCCCGTTCGGCCGTCCGGCGGGCCAACTGGTCGAGCAGCGCCAGGTGTTCGGTCGGGTCGGGGCTGGCGGCGAGTCCGGCGGTGAGCAACCGGGCCGCCCACCAGGCGGGTTCGCTGCCGGGCGGGCGCAGGTCCAGCGCACGCCAGATCCGGTGCAGCCACGGGTCCAGGGCGGTCGCGCCCCAGGTCTCGGCGACCCGGCGCAGCGCGGCGGCGACCGGGCCGATCCGGTGCCGGGGGACGGCCGGTGCGGGGCCCTGCGGTCCGGGCGGGGTGTCCTCGGCCTCGCCGAGCAGCATCCGCAGCGCCGCGTCCAGGTCCAGGTGTCGGCCCTGCAGCCAGTCGGCGAACTCCCCGTGGGCGAAGCGGAAACCGGGCCCGGCGGGGACGAACAGCCCCTCGGCGAGCACCGCCGTGGCCCAGCCGCCGTCGACCGGGAACAGCTCCTGGAAGGCCTCCCGGCCGAGCGAGCCCGGCTCCTCGCCGAGCATCCGCCGGGCCGCCTCGTGCACCCGCCCGGCCACCGCCGCCGCGAGCCGGCGCACCCGGCCCCGGCGCGCTCCGGCGGGCCGGGCGGCGCCCCGGCGGTGGGCGCCCGGGCGGCGCGGCCGGACGTCCTCGGCCAGTCGCTGGGCCACCCGCAGGCAGAGCAGGTCCAGGTGGGCGCCGAACAGTTCGCTGCGCAGCGCCGGCCCGTCGTGCAGGCCGTGCGCCCACAGCTCGCCGGCCAGCCGGACGGCCAGCGGGTGCCGGGCGTCCTCGGCGGCGGCCGGGCGGCCGGGCGGCAGCCCGTAGCGGCGGCGCACCCGCTCGGCCGCCTCGGCGGGCAGCGGGCCCAGCCGGTGCCCGGCCAGGGTCGGGGTGCCGGGGCCGCCGCCGTCCATCCGGACGGTGGGGGCGCTGGCCAGGTCGCCGTCCGGGCCCGGTTCGGCCGGGCGGGGCACGCCACCGGCGCCGCTGCCCCAGGGCTCGGCCGCCAGCCGTTCCCAGAGCTCCTCGCCGCAGGCGGTGAGCAGCCGTGCCCCGCAGCCGGTGAGCCACTGCCCGGCGCCGCGCAGCCAGCGCGGGTCCAGTTCGGCCGGGGCCTCCTCGGGGCCGTCCAGGACGACCAGCAGCGGGCGCCCGGCCGCCGCGCACAGCGCCGCCACCGGCTCGGGCGCGGGCGCCGGGGTGTCGAGCTCGGCCGCGGCGGCGGCCAGCGCCCGTTCCACCGCCTCGGCGAGCGAGCGGTCCTCGGCGCGCAGGTCGGCGCCGCGCAGCCAGAGGGTGGGCAGCGGCCGGGCGCCGTCGCTGCGGCGGGCGGCCAGTGCGGCGAGTTCGGTGGAGCGGCCGCTGCCGGGGGCGCCGACCAGGGCGGTGACGGTCGCCGCCGGCTCGTCCCCGGCCAGGCCGTCCGGCCGGTCCACCCGGTCGGCGGCCAGCCCGGCCACCCGGCCCGGCCCGGCCCCGGCGGCGGCCAGCTGGGCACCGGTCAGCCGCAGCACCCCGGCCAGGTTCAGCGCGGGGCCGTACCCGGGCACGGTCGCCGCGTTGCGCGCCAGCAGCTCGGCCAGCGCCGGCGCGACCACCGCGCCGCCCCCGGCGGGCACCGCCCACAGCGCGCCGCCGTACTGCGCTCCCCCATACGGCGCTCCCCCGTACTGCGCTCCCCCGTGCTGCGGTCCGCGCAGGGCGGGCGCGGCCAGCGCCACCACCGCGCCGCTGCGGGCGTCCAGCACCGGTGAGCCGGCCGGCACCACGACCCCGGCCACCGCGGGCACGTCCAGCACCGGCACCCCCGCCAGCAGGTGCCCGCCGTACGCCGCGCCGCCGACGCCCAGCAGTCCGCAGCGCAGCACCACCGCCCGGCCGTCCTCGCCGGTCAGGGCGGGCAGCAGCACCTCGTGCCCGGCGCCCAGCGCGGCCACCGGCAGCGGCGGGACGGGGAGCCCGCCGACCGCGTCGGTGCGCAGCAGTGCGAGCCCGTGCTCGGGCAGCGGCAGCACCGCGTCGGTGCCGAGCACCCTGGTCTGTCCGCCGGGGGTGTGCAGCACCAGCCGGTCCAGGCCCGCCACGGCCTCGTGCGCGGTGAGCACCCAGCCCTGCGGGTCGGCGGCGAACCCCAAGCCGTGCAGCCGCCCGTCGAGGTCGCGGATCCGCAGCAGGTACCGCCCCGGATCGCCCTCCGCACACGCCGGCATGGAGCCCCCTCACCCGTCGAGCGGGCCCGTCGCCCGCTCGCCGCCCGGAGCCTGCCCCCCGCGGGGGCGCCCCGACCGCGCCCGCGCCGTTCACCACGGCGGTTCACCTCGCGCGCTCCCCCGTGCGGGTGACGCCCCCCGTTGGGGTGAAGGACCCCCCCGGGGGAACCCCGGACGGGAACGCGCAACCCCCGCCGGGAGGGCTCCCGACGGGGGTTGCGGTACGACGGAGGGCCGCCTCAGCCGACGAACACCGCGACCGGCTTCGCCTGGCCGCCCTTCTCCTCGACCAGCGCGAGGAAGCGCCCGTCCGGCCCGAACACCGCGATCGGCCCGTCCACGCCCAGCCCGGGCGCCTTCAGCCGGGAGCCGTGCGACAGCTTCTCCGCGGAGGCCTCGTCCAGGTCCCAGCGCGGGAACGCGGCCGCCGCCGCCTCCCCGATCGGCAGCACCTCCAGCCCGCTCGCGGACTCGCCGGTGACCGACTCCTCCAACTGCTCCAGGGTGCGCGCCGACTCCACCCCGTACGGCCCGACCTTGGTGCGGCGCAGCGCCGTCAGGTGCCCACCGACCCCCAGCCCGGCGCCCAGGTCGCGGGCCAGCGCCCGGATGTAGGTGCCGGAGGAGCACTCCACGGTCACGTCCAGGTCGATCACCGGGGTGCCGTCCTCGGCGACCGCCGCGCGCTGCTCGTGCACGGTGAAGGAGTGGATGGTGGTGGGCCGGGCGGCGAGCTCGAAGTCCTCGCCCTCGCGCACCCGCGCGTACGAGCGCTTGCCGTCGATCTTGATCGCGCTGACCTTGGACGGCACCTGCATGATCTCGCCGGTGAGCGCCGCGATCCCGGCGTCGATCGCCTCCCGGGTGACGCCGTCCGCCGGGACCGAGGCGGTGACCTCGCCCTCGCGGTCGTCGGTGACGGTGGTCTGGCCGAGCCGGACGGTCGCCTCGTAGGTCTTGGCGGTCAGCATCAGGTGGCCGAGCAGCCGGGTGGCCCGCTCGACGCCGATCACCAGCACGCCGGTGGCCATCGGGTCCAGCGTGCCGGCGTGCCCGACCTTCCTGGTCCCGGCCAGCCACCGCAGCTTGGCGACGACCCCGTGGGAGGTGATGCCCTCGGGCTTGTCGACGATCACCAGGCCGTCCGGGCCGGTGCCTTTGCGCTTCATCGGGTTCTTTCTCTGGAACGTGCGGAAGTTGCTCTACGGGAAGGTCAGTGGAGGGGCCGCAGCGCGCCCCGGAACCGCTCGACCACCGCGGCGACGTCCTCCCGGGCGGAGAAGCCGGCCGCGAAGACGTGCCCGCCGCCGCCCAGTTCACCACAGGCCGCGGCGACGTCCACCGCGCCCTTGGAGCGGGAGGAGCCGCGCAGCGTGCCGTCCGGGTCCTGCTTGAGCACCAGGGCCACCTCGGCCTCGGCCGGCCGGCGCAGGATGTCGATCAGCCCCTCGATCTCCTCGACGGTGACGCTGAACAGCGCCAGGTCCTGGTAGGGCACCCAGGTCCACACCAGGCCCAGCCCGTCGGCCGCCTCCGGCTCGTAGACGGCCCGGTCCAGGGCGGCCGCGAGCACCTTGAGGTAGCCGAAGGAGGAGGTGTCCCACAGCTGCCGGGAGATCAGGTCGTGCCGGATGCCGGTGGCCAGCAGCCGCCCGGCGAGTTCGTGGGTCGCGGGCGTGGTCGCCCGGTACTTGAAGGAGCCGGTGTCGGTGGCGACCCCGGTGTACAGGCAGGTGGCCAGCTCCTGGTCGAGCTCGACGCCGAGCCGGCGCAGCAGTTCGTCCACCAGGACGGCGGTGGCCGGCGCGGTCGGGTCGATCAGCTGGTGGGTGCCGAAGCCCGGGTTGGAGGCGTGGTGGTCGAACACCACCAGGACGGGTGCGGCGAACGCCTTGTCGTGCAGCAGCCCCAGCCGGCTCTGTGCGGCGACGTCGAAGCAGAGCACCAGCTCGGGCACGTCCGGCACCTCGGAGGCCGGCACGATCAGCTCCTGGCCGGGCAGGAAGGCCAGCGACTCGGGCACGATCTGCGGGTCGTCGCCGAAGGAGACCCGCACCTGCTTGCCGAGCGCGCGCAGCGCCAGGGCCGCCGCCAGCGAGGAGCCCAGCGCGTCGCCGTCCGGGCAGATGTGGCAGATCAGGTCGATCGAGCGGGCCCGTCCGATCTCGGCCACCACCTGCTGCCAGATCAGCTCGAAGCCGCTCTCCTCGGCGCGCGGGCCGGGGAGCGCCGCGAGGGCACCCTCCACCGTGCTGGTGGAGGACGCCCCCGTGGTCGATCCGGCTCGCGAGGCGGCCTGCGCCGACTCACCCGCCATGTCTACTCGTCCTCGTCGTCACGCTCGGACGCCGGGACCTTGTACGGGTCCGCGTCACCGGCGTAGGTCGCGCCCGCGGCGGTGGTGCGCACCGCCGCGTCGATGGCCTTGGCCCGGTCGAGCAGGTCGTCGATGTTCCGGGCGTTGTCCGGCAGCGCGTCCGCGACGAAGGTCAGCGTCGGGGTGAAGCGCACCCCGATCTTGCCGACCTCGGAGCGGATCACGCCCTTGGCGCTCTCCAGCGCGGCCGCGGTGGCCTCGCGGTCGGTGTCGTCACCGAAGACGGTGTAGAAGACGGTGGCCTCGCGCAGGTCGCCGGTCACCCGGGTGTCGGTGATGGTCACGAACCCCAGTCGCGGGTCCTTGATCCGCCGCTCCAGGGTCTGGGCGACGACCACCTGGATGCGGTCGGCGAGCTTGCGCGCCCTAGCGGTGTCGGTCACGTTGCCTCCTCGTGCAATGGGCCCGGTACCCGGGAGAGCTGCGCACCCGTCTGGGCCCACGCCCCAAAGTACCGGCCCGCGCCCGGCCTTGCGGGCGCTCTCGGTCCTGATCCGTGTGAGAACGGCGACTTCCGTCGGCCGGCTCCACGGTCCTCATTCGTCGTCGTCGTTGTGGTAGCGCCTCCTCGCGGAGAGGAGCTGCACCTCGGGGCGGCCGGCGACCAACCGCTCACAGCTGTCCAGGACCTCGGTGACGTACCCGGCTTCGCCGGCGACCACCGCGAGGCCGATCTCGGCCCGGCGGTGCAGGTCCTGGTTCCCGGTCTCGGCAGCGCACACGCTGTACTTGCGCTGCAGTTCGGCCACGATCGGCCGCACGATCGAACGCTTCTCCTTGAGCGAGTGGACGTCGCCCAGCAGCAGGTCGAAGGTGAGTGTTCCCACGAACATGTATGACAGGTCTCGCCGACCTGGAAGGCCTCGGGGTGTCGGCGCGGAACCGGCCGACACCCCAGGACCCTACACAGCGAGACCGGGGCCGGTCGACGGAAATACCACCCGTCGACCGGCCCCGGTTGACACCGACTAGGCGCGCGGCTTCTCGCGCATCTCGTAGGTCTCGATGATGTCCTCGACCTTGATGTCGTTGAACGACCCCAGGGTGACACCGGCCTCGAAGCCCTCGCGGACCTCGGTCGCGTCGTCCTTGAAGCGGCGCAGACCCTCGATGGTGAGGCTCTCCGCCACGACCTTGCCGTCGCGCAGCAGGCGGGCCTTGGCGTTGCGGCGGATGATGCCGTCGCGGACCAGGACACCGGCGATGTTGCCGAACTTGGAGGAGCGGAAGACCTCGCGGATCTCCGCGGCGCCGAGGCGCACCTCCTCGTACTCCGGCTTGAGCATGCCCTTGAGGGCGTTCTCGATCTCCTCGATCGCCTGGTAGATGACCGAGTAGTACCGGACGTCCACGCCTTCCTTGTCGGCCGCGGCGCGCGCACGGCCTTCGGCGCGCACGTTGAAGCCGATGATGATGGCGTCCGAGCCCATCGCCAGGTCGACGTCGGACTCGGTGATCGCACCGACGCCGCGGTGCAGCACCCGGAGCTCGACCTCCTCGCCCACGTCCAGCTTGACGAGGGCGTCCTCGAGGGCCTCGACCGAACCGGAGACGTCACCCTTGATGATGAGGTTGAGCTGCTCGATGGAGCCGGCGGCGATGGCCTTGTCCAGGTCCTCCAGGGACACCCGGACCCGACGCTGCGCGAAGGCGGCGTTGCGGTCGCGGGCCGAGCGCTTCTCGGCGATCTGGCGGGCGGTGCGGTCCTCGTCGACGACGATGAAGCTGTCGCCGGCGCGGGGCACCGAGGTCAGACCGAGCAGCAGCACCGGGCGGGACGGGCCGGCCTCGGCGAGGCTGTTGCCGTTCTCGTCCAGCATGGCGCGGACGCGGCCGTAGGCGTCGCCCACGACGATCGAGTCACCGACGCGGAGGGTACCGCGCTGGACCAGGACGGTCGCCATGGCGCCGCGGCCCTTGTCCAGGTGGGCTTCGATCGCAATACCCTGCGCGTCCTGGTGCGGGTTGGCCCGCAGGTCGAGCGAGGCGTCCGCGGTCAGGACCACGGCCTCCAGCAGCTGGTCGATGTTCAGACCCTGGCGCGCGGAGATGTCGACGAACATGGTGTCGCCGCCGTACTCCTCGGCCACCAGGCCGAACTCGGTCAGCTGGCCGCGGACCTTGGTCGGGTCGGCGCCCTCGACGTCGATCTTGTTGACGGCGACCACGATCGGCACACCGGCGGCCTTGGCGTGGTTGAGCGCCTCGACCGTCTGCGGCATGACACCGTCGTTGGCCGCGACCACCAGGATCGCGATGTCGGTGGACTTGGCACCACGGGCACGCATGGCGGAGAACGCCTCGTGACCCGGGGTGTCGAGGAAGGTGATCGGGCGCTCTTCGCCGTTCACCATCGTCGCCACCTGGTAGGCACCGATGTGCTGGGTGATGCCACCGGCCTCGCCGGCCACCACGTTGGACTTGCGGATCGCGTCCAGCAGTCGGGTCTTACCGTGGTCGACGTGACCCATGACGGTGACGACCGGCGGGCGCGGGGCCAGCTGGTCCTCGTCGCCCTCGTTGGCACCGAAGTCGATGTCGAACGACTCCAGCAGCTCGCGGTCCTCGTCGTCCCGGCTGACGATCTCCAGCTGGAAGCCCATCTCGTCCGCCAGCAGCTGCAGCGTGGCGTCGGAGACCGACTGGGTCGCGGTGACCATCTCACCGAGGTTGAACATGACGGAGACGAGCGCGGCCGGGTTGGCGTTGATCTTCTCCGCGAAGTCCATCAGCGAGGCGCCGCTCGACAGGCGAACGGTCTGGCCGTTGCCGCGAGGCAGCATCACACCGCCGACGGACGGGGCCTGCATGGCCTCGTACTCCTGGCGCTTCGCCCGCTTCGACTTGCGACCGCGAGCCGGGCGACCGCCCGGGCCACGACCGAAGGCACCCTGCGTGCCACCACGGGCACCCGGGCCACCGGGACGACCGCCGAAGCCGCCGGGACGGGGGCCGAAGCCACCGCCACCACCGGGGGCGCCGCCACCCGGACGCGGACCGCCGAAGCCGCCGCCACCGGCCGGACGCGAGCCCGGACCGGCCGGACGACCCTGGAAGCCCGGACGGGCGCCGCCGCCACCGGGACCGGCCGGACGGCCGCCGGGGCCACCCGGACCACGGCCACCCGGGCCCGGACGCGGGCCGGCCGGACGCTGCGGCATCATGCCGGGGTTCGGACGCGGCATGCCCGACGGGCTCGGGGCGCCGGGGCGCGGACCGGCCGGACGCGGCATGCCGTCGGGACGGGGGGCACCACCGGGACGCGGGGCACCGGCACCCGGCGCACCACCCGGACGCGGACGGTCGCCACCGGGACGCGGGGCGCCACGGTCAGCACCGGGAGCACCACCCGGACGCGGACGGTCGCCACCCGGACGGGGAGCGCCACCGGCACCCGGCGCACCGGCCGGACGCGGACGGTCGCCACCGGGACGCGGACGGTCGCCGCCCTGCGCACCCGGAGCACCCGGACGGGCACCCGGCGCGCCCGGACGGCGGTCGCCGGGGCGGGCCATGCCGGTCGCACTGCCCGAGGTGAACGGGTTGTTGCCCGGACGCGGGCCGGCCGGACGCGGGCCCGGACGGGCGCCGCCGGAGGCCTGGCCGCTCGGGCGCGGGGCCTGGGAGGCCGGACGCGGGGCGTCGGCACCGGCCGGAGCCGGCGAGGAGAACTCGGCCGCGGGAGCGGCCGGAGCCGCCGGGGTCGCGGGGCGCGCCGCCGGGCGCGGGCCCGGGGTCGGCGCACCCGGACGGGCGGCGGCGGGAGCGGCCGGAGCCGCGGGGGCGGCCGGGGCGGCGGGAGCCGCGGCGGCCGGGGTCGGACGGGGACCCGGGGTCGCGGCAGGCCGCGGACCCGGGGCCGGGGCACCCGGCTTGGGTGCACCCGCGGCGCCTGCCGCGGGCTGGGGCGCCGCGGGCTTCCGCGGGCCAGGCTTGGCAGCGCCACCAGTGGGGGCCACACCAAGCGCGTCAGTCAACTTGCGCACGACCGGCGCCTCGATCGTCGAGGACGCCGAACGGACGAACTCACCGAGCTCGGTGAGCTTGGCCATGACGGCCTTGCTCTCCAAGCCAAGCTCCTTGGCGAGTTCATAAACCCGGACCTTAGCCACTTCACTCCTGTCTTGAGTCCGGGGGTCTCGTCCGCCGGACTGTCGCTACTTCATGGGCGTACCCATCGCGTACTCATCGCGTACTCATCGAGTGCTCATCGCAATCTCGACCTACTTCCACATCGCGAGGTACCTGACTGGTGGCACGGCGCGCGGCTGCCCGAGCGCTGTGCTTGTTGCGGTGGTTCTCCGCCGCGGTGAGCGACGGCCGTCACGGGAGGCGGCCCGCCTAGGAGGCTCCGCCCGCCCGCTCCTCGATGAACCCGCGGAGCCGCTCCGTGTCGAGCGATCCCTGGAGCCGGAAGGCCCGGGGGAACGCCCGACGGCGGACCGCGAGGTCGAGGCAGGCCGGGTCGAGGTGCAGGTGAGCGCCCCGGCCCGGCAGTGCGCCACGGGGATCAGGGACGCAGACGCCCTCGACCGCCGTGACACGCAACAGCTGGTGCTTGGCCGCTCGCTTGCGGCAGCCCACGCAGGTGCGTTCCGGGCGTGCTCGGACATGCGTCCGGCCAGACGAAGGCAAGTCTACCCCTCCGAAGGGACATGGCGCCGCCCCGAAGATCCAGGAGGACCGACGGGGACGACAGGAACAACACTCACGACCGGGCTTCGGCTTCCTCGGCCTGGCCCTCGGTGTCCGGCCGGATGTCGATCCGCCAGCCCGTGAGACGGGCGGCCAGACGGGCGTTCTGCCCCTCCTTGCCGATCGCCAGGGACAGCTGGTAGTCCGGCACGATCACCCGCGCGGAACGCTGGGCGGCGTCCACGATCTCCACGCTGGTCACCCGCGCGGGGGACAGCGCGGCGGCGACCATCTCACGCGGGTCCTCGGACCAGTCCACGATGTCGATCTTCTCGCCGTGCAGCTCGCCCATCACGGCGCGCACCCGGGAGCCCATCGGACCGATGCAGGCGCCCTTGGCGTTCAGCCCGGCCCGGCGCGACCAGACCGCGATCTTGGTGCGGTGGCCGGCCTCACGGGCGATCGCGGCGATCTCCACGCTGCCGTCCGCGATCTCCGGGACCTCCAGCGCGAACAGCTTCTTCACCAGGCTGGGGTGGGTGCGCGACAGCGTCACCGACGGCCCGCGGACACCGCGGCGCACCGCGACGACGTAGCACTTGAGCCGGGTGCCGTGCCGGTAGTCCTCGCCCGGGACCTGCTCCTGCGGCGGCAGGATGGCCTCCAGCTTGCCGATGTCGACCAGCACGTTCTTCGGGTCGTTGCCCTGCTGGACGACACCGGTGACGATGTCGCCCTCCTTGCCCGCGTACTCGCCGAAGGTCTGGTCGTCGGCGGCGTCGCGCAGGCGCTGCATCATCACCTGGATGCCGATGCTGGACGCGATCCGGCCGAAGCCGTTCGGGGTGTCGTCGAACTCCTTCGGCTCGACACCCTCCTCCAGCTCCGCCGGGTCCTCCATGGCCCACACGGTGACGTGGCCGCTCTTGCGGTCCAGGTGCACCCGGGCGCGACGGCGCGAGCCCTCGGTGCGGTGGTACGCGGTGAGGAGGGCGGACTCGATGGACTCGACCAGCAGGTCGAAGGGGATGTTCTTCTCGTTGACCAGCGTGCGCAGGGCACTCATGTCGATGTCCACGGCTACGCCTCCTCGTCTTTCGTCACGTTCATGATGGTCGTACGGCAGCCGGATCACTCGGCGCCGTCGTCCCCCTCGTCGAAGTCGGCGGCCTCGTCCAGGAGCTGCTCGTCGTCCTTGCGGTTGAACTCGACCTGGACCCGGGCCCGCGCCACCTCGACGTACTCCAGACGGCGCTCCTTGGGACGGCCGCGCCCCTTCACCGGCTGCACCTCGACCAGCGCGCCGTCCTCGTCCGCCTCCAGCACCCGGGCGACCAGCTCCCCGCCGTCGACCAGGTGGATCTTGGCGAGCCGCCCCTCCGCGCGCTGCCAGTGCCGCGGCAGTTCGAGCGGGCGCTCCGCACCCGGCGAACCGACCTCCAGCAGGTAGGGCTCGTCCCCCATGACGTCCGAGGCGTCCAGGGCCTCGCCGACCACCCGGCTGAACTCGGCGATGGCGTCCATGTCCACGCCGCCGTCGGTGTCGACGTCGATCTGCACCTGTCGGCGGCTGCCCGCCTTGGTGACCTTGACGTCCTCCAGGTCCAGTCCGGCCTGGGCGGCCAGCGGCTCCAGCAACGCGCGCAGCCGGTCGGTGTGGGTGGTGCTCATCCGGGTGGACTCCTCGGCCGCGTCTGCTGTTGTCAGAGGTCGCCCCGTGCCCTCCGCGCCCCACGGGGCGCACACCGGGTCACGGCAGCTCGGCCCAAAGCCTAGCCGGTGAAGCCGCGAACCACCGATTCCGGACCTCCCCCGACCGGTCGCACGCCACCCACTGCGAGCAAGCTCACACCACCCCGCCCATCGCACCGAACCCCCGCAATCATGGGGGTTCTGCGAAGATTCAGCCCAACGAGGGCAGGCGGGGAGGCCGTCCTCCCGTACCCGCTCCGGAGTGACCCCGATGCAGCCGCCCAGCCGACGGACCTTCCTGGCCCTCGGACTGATCACCCTGACCGCCGCCTGCACCACCGAGGGAGCCACACCCCCCACCCCCGACAACTCCGGCCCGGACCCCGACCACCCCGTCCGCCTACGCGCAGTCGCCGCCACCGACACCCTGCTGGCCGCCTACGACACCCTCCTCACCACCCCCGGCGACCGCACCCCCCTGCTACAGACCCTGCGCGCCGAAACCGCCCAACACCGCGCCGCCCTCGCCCAAGGCCTGCCGCCCACCTCCATACCCCCCAGCACCAGCACCCCCAGCACCACCACCCCTCCCACCCCTCCCACCCCTCCCACTCTCGCCACCCTGGAACACCAAACCGCCCAATCCCACCTCGCCGACCTCACCACCGCCCGCCCACCCCTCGCCCGCCTCCTCGCCTCGGTGTCCGCCGCCAACGCCCTGCACGCCACAGCCCTCGGCGCCCCCACCGACCAGCCCACCCCGAGCAGCACCCCCACCCCCACCCCGAGCAACACCCCCACCCCCGGAACAGCCCTCCCCGCCCTCCAGAAGGCCCTGAGCGCCGAACACGCCGCCGTCTACGGCTACGGCGTCGTCGGCGCCCACCTCCCCGACGACCAGCAACGCACCGACGCCCGCACCGCCTACGCCGCCCACCAGTCCCAGCGCGACGCCTGGCAACGCCTCATCACCACCCTCGGCGCCACCCCCACCCCCGCCGCCGCCGGCTACCGCCTCCCCTTCCCCGTCACCGACCCCACCACCGCCACCCACCTCGCCGCCCACCTGGAAACCAGCCTCACCACCGTCTACGCCGACCTGGTCGCCGACCTCCCCACCCCCCACCGCCCCACCGCAGCCACCGCCCTCCGCGACTGCACCCTCCGCGCCCACCGCTGGGGCGCCCCCGACACCCCCTTCCCCGGCATCCCCACCCCCCTCCCCACCCCCACCCAAACCTGACCCGCACCACCCCACCCAGCACCACCCCACCCACCCCACCACCCCCCTCCCCCCCACCCACCCCAGGCGAGAGGGACGCGCTGCGGGAGGGGGCGGTGGAGGGGGTGGGTGCGGAGAGGGGCGTGACGGGTGATTTTCAGACCGCC
>NZ_JBEZXE010000063.1:0-41788 GCF_040637885.1 Kitasatospora sp. NPDC028055
GTCGCCAGGATCCTGGCCTCCTGCCTGGGCTCCGACGCATCGCGGTACCACGCGGTGATCGCGGTCCGCGCTCCCGTCGCCGCGCAGGAGACCGACGGTGTCGTCATCGCGGTCAACTCCGCGAAGCAGTACGTGCAGTGCGAGTCGAAGGGCGACAAGGGCAGGAGCATGTCCGTGCCCGCGACGTTCATCAACGACCGCCTGTGGGGTGCCGGTCACCTGATCGAGTTCTTCGACAGTTTCAGCACGCCGGCCGGTGCCGGACAGCTCCTGTCGGTGGGCGCCGGGCACTACACGCCCGAGGTCGCCAAGGTCACCATCAGCTACGGCGACGACCCCACGCAGTACCCGGCCGTCATGGCGGACGGCGCGTTCGCTTACACGGCGGCCATCTCCACCGGCTCCTCCGACCCGAAGTCCTTCCCCCCGAGCCCCTACGTCCACGCCTACGACGCGGACGGCAAGGAGATCTACAACCAGAAGACCCAGCCCAACACCAAGAACACCCACCCGTAAGCGTTTTCGACCCGCTGGACGCCCTCGACGGCCGGAGCCCCGGCGGGGCCGCCGAGTTCGAGGGCGACGTCGAGGTGGTCCAGGGTACGTCCGCAGCCAGCGCAACCGCACCTCCGTCGAACTGCGCACTCGTGCGGGACTCATGAGCGCACTCGGGACTTCGAGACCCCCGGAGTGACTTTCGGGAGCGGCACGGGAATCCTGTTTCGCGAGCGAACAAATCGGCTCCCCTGGTGGCCAACTGACGCAGAGTCGCCGATCCCTGTTGATATTCGGACATAAGGGACCATCACCCTGCAGACTTTGCCGATTCGATATCCAATCTGGTCTTCCGGGCCGAACGGCTCTGCGATCTTTGGAGGGCAGCAAAATCTTTACCATCACTATTCACGGAGATAACTCTCTTGCCATCGAGGAAGCAGGCCTCGCCCGAGTTCGGGGGCGGGGCCTTCACTACGCGCAGACTGCGGCGAACAGCCGTCATAGCGGCGCTCGCGATGCTGGTCGAGACGGGGGTCGCGCTCGACGCGATGACCTCCGAGGCCTTCGCGGCGCCCGGCGGCACCAAGGCGTCGGCGACCGCACCCAACACCGCGCCGGTCAACGAGGCGCCGGACGCCACGTCGGCGCTGCTGGCCGCGCGGCTGAACGGCCACCGGATCGAGGTCACCGGGGCTCGGACCGCCACCACCACCCTCTGGGCCAACCCCGAGGGCACGCTGACCCAGGACACCGCGGCCGGACCGGTCCGGGTGAAGGTCGGCGAGGCCTGGGTCCCGGTCGACACCACGCTCGTCGAGACCTCGGACGGCAAGGTCGCACCGAAGGTCCACCCGGAGGGTCTGACGTTCGCCGGCGGCGACGCCTCGGTGAAGGCCGGTGACGCCGTCGCCCCCGCAGCCCCGCCGGCGGCCTCAGTGGCCCCGGCGGCCTCGGCGGCCTCGGCGCCCTCGGCGGCCCCAGCGGCCCCGGCCGCCGCTCGCGCCAACCGCAGCGAGACCCGCCCGCCCGTCGGCGCGCCGACGCCCGAGGCCCAGCCGGCGCAGTCCACGCCCTTCGCGAAGCCCACCGAGCCCGCCCCCGCCGAGCCCGCCGCCCCCGCCAAGCCCGCCGAGCGCGAGCTGGTGAAGATCGGCAGCGGTGAGCAGCAGGTGCAGTTCGGCTGGCTCGGCCGGCTGCCCAAGCCCAAGCTGGAGGGCAGCAAGGCGACCTATGCCGACGCCCGCCCCGGCGTGGACCTCGTCCTGGAGGCCACCCGGACCGGCTTCGAGCAGTTCCTGATCGTCAAGGACCGCTCGGCCGTCTCGCAGGCCGGCACGATCGTGCTGCCGATCGACACCAGCGGCCTGGACGCGGTCCGCAAGGACGACGGCTCGATCGAGCTGACCGAGCGTCCGTCCGGCAAGGTCCAGGCGAAGATCCCCGCCCCGGTGATGTGGGACGCGAGGGTCGACCCGAACTCGCAGGAACACAACCACCGTGCGCCGGTGGCCATGGAACTGCGCGGTTCCGGCTCCGACGCCGAGCTGGTCTTCACCCCGGAAGCGGGCTTCCTCACCGATCCGGCGACCAGCTACCCGGTGACGATCGACCCGGCGCTCACCCTCGGGCCGTCCTTCGACACCTTCGTCCAGCAGGGCTACGACACCGACCAGTCCTCCTCGCCGGAGCTGAAACTCGGCAACAACGGCAGCGGCCAGGTCGCCCGGTCGTTCCTGCACTTCCCGGAGGGGCCGTACCACGGCAAGCACATCCTCTCGGCGAAGCTCAACCTCTACATGTTCCACTCGTGGTCCTGCGAGCCGTGGTCCTGGGAGGTCTGGGACACCGGTCTGGCGTCCACCGCCACCCGCTGGAACAACCAGCCGGGCTGGAACAAGATGTGGGCCACCAGCAGCACCACCACTGGCAACGAGGCCGCGGGCTGCGGCAACGCCTGGGCCAGTCAGGACGTGACGAGCCTGGTCACCGCGTGGTCGGACAACGGCTATACCAACAACGCCCTGGGCCTGCGCGCCTCCACCGAGACCAGCCCGTACTCCTGGAAGCGCTTCGACTCCGCCGAGGGCTCCAACCCGCCGTCTCTGTCGGTCACGTACAACACGATCCCGACGGCCCCGCCGGCGGTGGACGTGTTCCCCGCCCACCAGGGCAACCCCCGCTACACCTCCTCGGCCACGCCCACCTTCCAGGTGCTGGCCAGTGACCCCGACGGCGGCGGCCGGGTCGGCGCCGACTTCGACCTGTACCGCGCCGGCGTCTTCGTCAAGCGCGTCTACAAGGAGGTCCCGAACGGCAGTTACGCCCAGGTGAAGCCCGCCGACTTCGGGATCGCGAAGCTCGACGAGGGCGTCACCTACTCGATGGGCGCCCGCCTCTGGGACGGCACGGACAACTCCCCGTGGGCCCCCAAGGACGTGGTCGTCGTCGCCGACACCACCAAGCCCGGCGCGCCCTTCGTCACCTCGCCCGACTACCCGTCGGACGAGGCCTGGCACGGCGCCGCGGGCCAGGCCGGGCGCTTCACCCTGACCCCGCCGGCCGGCACCGACGACGTGATCGGCTACCTCTACACCGTGGACGGCAAGTCGCCGACGACGGTCGACGCGACCGGCGCGACCACCGCCTCGATCACCCCTGCGACCGACGGCACCCACGTGCTGAAGGTGCAGACGAAGGACCGGGCCGACAACCTCTCGGACCCGGCCGTCTACACCTTCCGGGTCGGCAAGGCGGGCGTGACCTCGCCGGTGGACGGCACCCAGGCCGCGAAGCGGGTCAAGCTCGCCGTCGACGCCCAGAGCCAGTTCACCCGGGTCACCTGGCAGTACCGCCGCGGCCCCGGTGCCACCGAGTTCGACGTCCCGGCGGCCCACCTCGCCAAGGCCGACAACACGCCGGTCACCGGTGCCCGGCCGCGGCTGGCCGACCTCGGCACCCACGCCAACTGGTCGGTGCTGGAGTCACTCGGCCAGGTCGGCGGCGTCGTGCAGGTGCGCGCGCTGCTCTACACCGACAAGGACACCGACCCCGCGTACCCGACGGCCTGGTCGACCTTCACCGCCGACCCCAACGCCGACGGCGCGGCCGGCACCCCGGTCGGGCCGGGCTCCGTCAACCTCCTGACCGGCGACTACTCGGTCGACGTCACGGACACCGACGAGTTCGGCATGGCCACCAAGCGCTCCTCCTCCTCGCGCGGCACCGGCCGCGGCTGGCAGGAGCAGGGCGAGCGGCTGACCGCGAACCAGCAGCAGGTGTCCACCGACACCACCGGCTTCCTGGCGACCCCCGGCACCGCGCTGCGCGCCACCGACCGGGGCCAGGGCTCCTCGACCGACTCGCTCAAGGTGCTGCCGGACGCCAACAAGTCCGGTGACACCTACGCCCTGCTCGGTGGCTCGGGCGGCCTGCAGCTGGGCATGAAGCCCGGCCACACCTACCGGGTCAAGGCCTGGGTCTACGTGCCGTCCTCGACCGGCCTGACCGCCGGGTACGACGACCGCGGCATGCGGATCGTGGTCGTCCACGGCAAGGCCGGAGCGCTCACCACGACCGTCTCGCGCAAGGCGCCGTACACCGACGCCTGGGCGGAGCTCACCACCGACGTCACGCTCGCCGCGGACGCCACCGAGGCGCAGGTCCGGCTCTACAACGGGCACTCGGACAACGCCGACAAGCCCGTCTACTTCGACGGCATGTCGGTGCGCGAGCTGGTCGCACCGTTCGGTCCGCAGTGGGCCGGCGGGGCACAGGGCGAGGCGGCCGAGTACGTCTCGCTCGCCTTCCCGAGCGCCGACGCCGCGGTGCTCAAGGCCACCGACGACACCTCGGTCACCTTCGCCCGGGCGCAGGACGGCACGCTCTACCCCGAGCCCGGTGCCGAGCACCTCGGCCTCAAGGCGACCGGCGGTACCTACACACTGTCCGAACTGGACGGCTCCACCACGGTGTTCGCCCGCCAGGGCGACTCCGACGTGTACACCGTGCAGTCCTCCACCGGTCCGGACGCCGCGTCGACCACCCGGTACGTCTACGACTCCACCGACCGGCGCGCGCTGGTCAAGCGGGTGATCGCACCCGTGGAACCGGGCGTGGACGACGCCAACGGCTGCGCCGTGGACCCGCTGCCGCGCGGTTGCGAGGTCACCGACTACGACTACGCGACCAGCACAACGGCCGCCGCCGGTGCCCCCGGCGACTTCACCGACCGGGTGAAGTCGGTCAAGGTCTGGTCGTGGAACCCGGCGACGTCCAAGCAGGAGGCCGTCGAGGTCGCGCACTACCTGTACGACGACCGCGGCCGCCTCGTCCAGGTCTGGGACCCCCGCCTGGCCCAGCCGTTGAAGACGGCGTACGGCTACGACGACGCGGGCCGGGTCACCCGGATCTCCCCGGCCGGGGACCTGCCGTGGGACTTCGACTACGGCAAGGCCGCGGCCGACCAGGACCCGGGCCGCCTGCTCAAGGTGCGGCGCGCCGCGCTGGCGCAGGGCTCCAAGGACCAGGTCGTCGGCGAGACCGCGACGGCCGTCGTCTACGACGTGCCGCTGACCCGCGCGTCGGGCGGTCCGTACGACCTGGCCGGTTCGGACGTGGCCAAGTGGGCGCAGACCGACGCCCCCACCGACGCCACCGCCGTGTACGGCCCCGAGGACGACCCGGGCACCGGCACCGCCTCGGCCGCCAAGCCGGGACCGGATGGGTACAAGCCGGCCACCGTCCACTACCTCAACGCCTCCGGCAACGAGGTCAACACGGCCAGCCCGTCCGTCACCCCCGGCGGTGACATCGACACCCAGGAGTACGACCGCTACGGCCACCCCGTCCGCACCCTGGAGGCGACGGACCGCGCGATCGCGCTCGGCACCCACCCGGAATCCGAGCGCCTCGTCGCGGAACTGGGCCTGCCGGCCGACTCCGCCTCCCGCGCCCGGCTGCTGGACCACCGGACGGTCTTCTCCGCGGACGGCCTCGACGTCGTCGACACGCTCGGCCCGGTCTACCGCGCCTCGCTCGCCGAGCAGGTCGAGGGCCAGAGCGCGCCCGCGTCCGCCACGGCCGAGGGCGAGAGCCTGGTCCAGCTGGGCGCGACCGACCCGGTTCGGGTGCAGACGCTCGCCCAGTGCTGCGCGGGGGCCGGCTGGTCCGGCGGCGCGCAGGTGTTCTTCGGCGCCAACGAGGTCGGGGACAACGCCTCCTTCCGGGTCTCGGTGCCCGAGGAGGGCGAGTACCAGCTCGGCGCGCTGCTGACGAAGGCGCCCGACTACGGCATCGTCCAGCTGTCGGTCGACGGCCAGAACGTCGGCGGCACCTTCGACGGCTACGGCCCGAGCGTCACCAGTACCGCCTTCACGGCCGGGGGGACGGTCCGGCTCGCCCGGGGTGACCACGAGCTGCGGCTCACCGTCACCGGGAAGAACCCGGCCGCCGTCGCGCCGTACTACCAGGCGGGTCTGGACCGGGTCACCCTGACCAAGACCACGCTCAACCCGACCCTCCCGGCCGGCACCCCGGTCGTCGCCCGGGACCACAACACCAACACCTACGACGAGGGCAAGCCCGACGGCCGGGCCTACCACCTGGTCACCACCGCCACCGACGGCGCCCGCATCGACGGCTACGCCGACGACGTCGAACTGCGCGTCACCAGGACCGGCTACGACGCGCCGATCGGCGGCACCTCCGGCTGGACGGTGAAGGCCGCGACCTCGGTCACCACCGACGCGCTCGGCGCCAAGCTGACCGCGTACGTGAAGCACGACGCCGCCGGCCGAGCCGTCGAGTCCCGCAAGCCGGGCTCGACCGGGAACGACGCGGGCACCGTCAAGTCGGTGTTCTACACCGCCGGGGCCAACCCGGACGACGCCCTGTGCGGCAACCGTCCGGAGTGGGCCGGCAGCCCGTGCGCCACCCTGCCGGGCGGTGCGGTCACCGGGGCGGACTCGACCCGGATGCCGACGACGCTCCCGGTCAAGCGGGTCACCCGCTACTCGCCGTTCGGCGAGCCGGAGGAGACCACCGAGACCAACGCGGGCAAGTCCCGCAAGACCGTCATCGGCTACGACGCCGCGGACCGGGTCGTCTCCACCGAGATCAGCTCGGACGAGGGCCAGCCGCTGCCCCCGGTCACCACCGAGTACGACCCGGCGACGGGCGACGCGGTGCGGACCACGGCGGGCGGCAAGTCGATCACCCGCGTCATGGACGCACTCGGCCGCCTGGTCTCGTACACGGACGCCGACGGTGGCACCACCACCACGGAGTTCGACCGGTTCGGCAAGCCGGTGAAGGTGAGCGACCCGACCGGGTCCACCACGTACACCTACGACCGCGCGAAGGAGCCGCGCGGCCTGGTCACCTCGGTCAACGACAGCGTCGCGGGCGAGTTCACCGCCAGCTACGGCCCGGACGGCCAGCTGGTGGAGCAGACCTACCCCGGCGGGATCGTCCGCAAGGACACCTTCAACGCCGTCGGCGAGGCCACCGGCCGTACCTACACCCGCAGTTCGGACAACTCCGTGGTCTGGGCGCAGACCAGTGACGTCTCCACCCAGGGCCAGGTGGCCAGGAACACCAGCTCCACCGCCACCCGCAGCTACGAGTACGACCGGCTCGGCCGCCTGGTGAAGGCCCGCCAGTCGACCACCACCAGCGGCTGCGTCACCCGGCAGTACGCGTTCGACGGCCACTCCAACCGACTGTCGAAGACCACCCTGCCCTCGGCCCCCGACGGCACCTGCGGCACCACCGGGGCCGTCGCGGAGAACCACACCTACGACAGTGCCGACCGGCTCACCGACGCGGCCTTCGCCTACGACGCCTTCGGGCGCACGGTGAGGACCGCGACCGGCTCCGCCAACACCTACTGGGCGAACGACAAGGTCGCCGCCCAGGAGAAGGGGGACACCAAGCAGCAGTGGGCCCTGGACGCCGCCCACCGCTTCACCGCGTTCACCACATCCAAGAAGCAGGCCGACGGCACCTGGGCCAACGCCACGTCGAAGCTGAACCACTACGGCGACGACTCCGACGAGGTCCGCTGGACGGTCGAGGACACCACCCAGGGCACCGTCACCCGCAACGTCTCCGGCCCGGACTCCGACCTGGTGGCCACCACCGGCAAGTCAGGTGACGTCCAGCTCCAGCTGACCGACCTGTTCGGCTCGGTGGTCCTCACCACGGACCCGGCGCTGACCAAGCCGGTGGTGCTGGACTTCGACGAGTTCGGCATCCCGCAGGACGGCCAGGCCGCGGTCCGCTACGGCTGGCTCGGCGGCAAGCAGCGCTCCGCCGAGGCCCAGGACGGCGACGTCCTGATGGGCGCACGCCTGTACAGCCCGGCCCTCGGCCGCTTCCTCCAGGTCGACCCGATGCCGGGCGGCAACGCGAGCCCGTACGACTACTGCACCGGCGACCCGATCAACTGCACCGACCTCGACGGCAACTGGGGCATGCCCAAGTGGCTCAAGAAGACGGTGCACGTCGTCGCCAGGGTCTCCGAGGTGGCGTCGTACATCCCCGGCCCGATCGGCTCGGTGGCCGCCGGCATCTCGGCGGTCTCGTACGCGGCCACCGGCAACTGGCGCAAGGCCGCCGAGATGGGCGTCACCGCCGCGGCCGGCCTGGTCGGCGCCAACACCGCGGTGCGGGCCGGCTTCACCGCCGCACGCGCGACCCGCGCCGCCAGCCGGACCAGGAGGTTCGCCTCCCGCGCCCGGTCCGTGTTCCGCCGCACCGGCTGCAACTCCTTCGCCCCCGACACCCCGGTGCTCATGGGCGACGGCGGACAGCTGCCGATCGGCGCGGTGCAGGTCGGCGACGAGGTGCTGTCCACCGACCCGGCCACCGGCGAGACCCGGCCCGAGCCGGTCCTGTCGGTCATCTACGGGTACGGCACCAAGCACCTGGTCGACATCGAGACCGCGGCGGACCGAAGCGCCGAGGCGGGTCGGGGCACCGAGGCGGGTCTCGGCACCGGCGCGGGTCTCGGCACCGGGACGCAGCGCGGCGCCGAGGCGGGTCAGGCGCTGCGCGCCACCGCCGAGCACCCCGTCTGGGTGCGCGGCCGGGGCTGGACCGACGCCGCCGAGGTGCGCGTCGGCGACGCCCTGGTGACCCCGGCCGGCACCCCGATCACCGTCACCCGGGTGACCGACCTGGGCGAGGTCCCCGACCAGCTGGTCGTCAACCTCACCATCGGCGACCAGCACACCTACAGCGTCCGCTCCGGCGACGACTGGGTGGTCGCGCACAACCGGAACTCCTGCCAGATCGACCTGCCGCACATCCTCGGCGGGCACGGTGCGGGCAGCCGGATCGCGGGCAAGAGCCGCTTCCGCTCGCGTAACGTCAAGGAGGTCAAGTACCTCATCCACACCACCATCAAGAAGGGAAAGAGCCGGCCCAACACCGGTGGCCGTGAAGGCCGGATCTACGAGCACGACTTCGGCCGGATCATCGGCCGGGACGGCAACGGCCGGCACACGACCCGGCTGCGCGTCGTGGTGAAGACCAAGCGGGGCAGGAGGACGGCCAGGACGGCCCACCCCTACTGACCCTGAACCGGATCGCCGGGGGCCGCGCGTCGGCCCCCGGCGATCCGCCGTATCCCCATCCCCTCCCGCAACGGACCGCACCATGATCGATCTCTCCTTCTCCCCCGCCGAGACCGGCGGCGCCGACCGGGGCCCGAACGCCACCATGGACTTCGCGACCGCCGACCTCTACGACCTCACCTACGAGGCCTTCCGGGGCCCGTACACCTTCCGCCTGGACGGCGCCGACTTCAGCGGCACCGGTCCGGTCCTGGACATCGCGCTCGGGCTCTTCGGCGCGGCCCGGGAGCTGGCCGACGCCAAGCGCGCCCGCTACTCCGCCGCCGGGGGCGCGGGCGAGTACCGCTTCGAACGGCGGGGCGACACCGTCCGCATCCGTCAGGAGCGCGGCGGAACGGGCACCGTGGCGTACGCCGAACTCGCCGAGGCCGCACGGGCGTTCCTGGCCGAGGTGGTGCGACAGCTCTGCGCCAGGTTCCCGGACCTGCGCCGCAACCCGGAGATCCGCCGCCTGCGCACCGCCGCGGAGGCCGGCCCCGCCTGACCACAGCTCCTGGCGGGTGGATGCCTACGCGTGGGAGTGGTCGTGCTCCTGCTGGAGCTCGTACTCGTCCCAGGCGGGAAACGGGTCCTCGAACGCCGTCCAGACGTGCGGCCCGACCGCGTGCTCGGCGTCGTCCAGCAGGCAGTGGGTGAGCGCGGTGCGCAGCTCGTCCGCCCGCAGCCCGGTGCCGATGAAGACCAGCTCCTGGCCGTTCCGCACCTGCTCGTCGCCGAGGCCCGTCAGCGCCGTGGCGTCGGTGAGACCGGCCAGGTCCGTCGGCAGGGTCGTGGTCGGGCGCATGCCGGAGGGTTCGAAGCGGGCGACCGAACCGGCCTGGGACCACAGGCCGGTGACGGCCGGGCGGGCGGCCAGCCAGAAGAAGCCCTTCGAGCGGAGTACGGTGCCGAACTCCCCCGCGTCGAGGCGCTCGCTCACCAACTCCCAGAGCCGGCCGGGGTGGAAGGCCCGTTCGGCGCGGAAGACCAGGCTGGTGATGCCGTACTCCTCGGTCTCCGGCACGTGGTCGCCGTTGAGCTCGGCCACCCAGCCGGGAGCCTCCTGGGCCTTGGTCAGGTCGAAGAGGCCGGTGCCCAGGAGTTCGGCGGGCGGAACTCGCCCGCCGGTCGCGCGGACGATCCGGGCGGCGGGGTTGAGCCGGCCGAGCGTGGCGGCGAGCCGGTCGGCCTCCTCGGCCGTGACCAGGTCGGTCTTGTTCAGGACCAGGACGTCGGCGAACTCGACCTGGTCCATCAGCAGGTCGCTGACGGTGCGTTCGTCGTCCTCGTACTGGTCGAGGCCGCGTGCGGTCAGCTCGTCGCCGCCGCGCAGTTCGGGCAGGAAGTTCGCGGCGTCCACGACGGTGACCATGGTGTCCAGGCGGGCCACGTCGCCCAGGGTGGCGCCGTCGTCGCGGGCGAAGGCGAAGGTGGCCGCGACGGGCATCGGCTCGGAGATGCCGCTGGACTCGATCAGCAGGTAGTCGAAGCGCCCGGCCCGGGCGAGCCGGTCGACCTCCTCCAACAGGTCGTCGCGCAGGGTGCAGCAGATGCAGCCGTTGGTCATCTCGACCAGGCGTTCCTCGGTCCGAGAGAGGGCACCGCCGCCCTCGCGGACCAGGGCTGCGTCGATGTTGATCTCGCTCATGTCGTTGACGATGACCGCGACCCGCAGGCCCTCGCGGTTGTTCAGCAGGTGGTTGAGCAAGGTGGTCTTGCCCGCGCCGAGGAACCCGGACAGCACGGTGACCGGAAGCCGGCCGCTCACCGGCCCGCCCTCGCTGCGGCCGGGGCGCCGGAGACGTACGGCAGCAGCGCCATCTCGCGGGCGTTCTTGATGGCCCGCGCCATCGCCTTCTGCTGCTGGACGGTGAGCCGGGTGACCCTGCGGCTCCGGATCTTGCCGCGGTCGGAGATGAACTTCCGCAGGAGGTTGGTGTCCTTGTAGTCGATGTACGTGATGCGGGCCTCGTGCAGAGGGTTGGGGCGGGCCTTGCGGTCCCGGCGGGCGGGGGCGATCTTGGTCACGACTTCCCTGTTTCTGGTGAGATCTGGTGAGAGGTGCGTACGTCGGGCGACGGGGGACCGCGCGGTTCCTCGAAGGCGTCGGACAGGGCCGCCTTCTGGTCCGCGGTGGTAAGTCGACACTAGCAGTTAATGAAAACGAAAACCATTTCGCTACTGGGTCCAGTCCTGGTCGGGGCGGGCAAGGGCGTGCCAGGCGTGGTAGCCGCCGAGGAGGTCGGAGCGAGGATTCAGCGCGCCGGCCTCCGGCTGGGGTCCCGGCAAGAGCCGACTTCTCCCTGGTCGCCCGCTTCCCGGCCCGGCCGGGCACCCGTGTGTTCCGCTGGTCTACTCCCTCAGCGCGGCAGAGCCGGAGTAGGCGTACCCGACGAGCCGGGCCAGGGCGCCCGGCGGCAGTGGCCGGTCAGGCAGTGCCTCGCGGCGGCGTGTTGCCACGGAGGATGATCCTGGCCGCGGAGGTGCCCAGGCCAGTCGGCCCGCCCAGGACCGGTTGTGTCCCGGCGGCCGGGGTGGCGCGCTGGGCCTGGTAACGCTGCTCGGTCGACGGGTCCACGGGCTCGTCGCCGAACAGGCTGCTCAGCTGTGCGGACACGGCCGGCTGCACGGGGACGCGGCTACCGAGGCGGCGTTCGTGGTAGCGCTCCATGATCGGCACGTACAGCAGGCCGGCGCGGCCGTAGTGCACCAGACTGTCGTGCGCCCCGCTCGCCACCAGGTCGTCGATCAGGTCGAGGTAGATCGAGTGGTAGGCCCTCTGCCGCCGGGCCGCCAACTGCTGGTTGGCGGTGGGCTGGTGGATATCAAGGCGATAGACGTCCAGGGCGGACTTGGCCAGGTCCATGGAGATGGCGTCGGCGATGGAACTGTCCATCAGCCAGCTGAACGAGGCGGGGCCGGTGTCACAGATGCGGGCCAGCCCGATACTGCAGCCGTAGTTGTTGGCGGAGTTCATCCGGTAGACGCTGGCGTCCCATGCCGACGGGGAGTCGTTGAGCTGGGCGTGCAGGCCGACCTGCCCGTTGGTGGGGGCGTGGTCGAGTTTCTCGACGTACTGGAAGAAGTACTCCCGGACCAGGGCGAGCAGCGCGTGCACCGCGTCGTGCCCCCAGCCCTGCTCGTCCATGGCGGTGACGACGTCGGCGGCCGAACGGCCGTACATGCGGAAGTCGCCGCGCACCAGGTCCAACGGCGGGATGCAGATGTCGTCGCAGATCGTGCTCAGGGCGACGTAGTGCAGGACGGCCGGCTGGCTCGCGTACCGTTCGCCGCACCAGGTGGCCATCCACTGAAGGGTGTCCCGGCAGGCGTAGGCCACCACCTCCGCGGCCGTGGTGTCGCCCTTCTTCGCCCAGTCGGAATAGTCGATCCTCGTTCCTTCCCCGGCGTCGACCCTGGCCACGACCGCGCGGAGGAGAGGCCAGAGGTTCGCCTCGTGGGACTTCGAGGTACCCGCCTCGTAGCCGCCACCTCCCATGAGGAGAAACAGGTCCGCAGTGTCCTTGTTGTACCGGGACCGGGCCGAACGGGGGACCGATGGCGCTGGAGTGGTCCTGGGGTAGTGCAGAAACGTGCACGCCACGGTCTCGCGGCAGGCCGGGCCGCACCACATCAGGTGCGCCGAATCGAGCAACTCCGCTGTGGTGCGGGACCGGGCCAGCCCACGCAACGCCTCCGTCGCCGACTGCCGGTAGTGCAGGAGGTCCACGCACACCGGAGCGCGACCGCTGCCCACCGGCCCCACGACAGGCGCCGGCAACGGTCGCACCGTCCGGGTGCCCACAACGGTGGCGAACTCCGAGGCCGGAGGTACCCCTTCCCAGAGTGCACCGACCCTGCCGGCCGAAAACCTCATCCGCTGATCGAGCATGCCCATGTTCGTCACCGGACCGGTCTATCGCCCGGGCTGCGCACACGGGGTGATCGAGTACTTTCCTCACTCGAACGAGCTAGTGTGATGCGCCATAAACCGCCCGCCGGATCGCACAGCGGAGTTGATCGCTGCGACGATGCCCAACACGGTGGGCAACGCCCCATGCGGGCCAGCGAGTCCGTCGGCCCGGGCGGCGTCGTCCGGCGCGGTCCGCAGGTGGCCGAGGTTTTCGCGCTCGCCGACGCGTCGGGCGCCGTGGGAGGCGGCGGTGAGGTGGTCCAGGGCGTCAAGGTCGGGCACCGGCGGGCGGCACTCACCAGGCCCAGGAACAGACCATCTGATCTGGGTGTCAGCTGCTGAGGTCGAACACGCCCCACGTGGCGAACGGCTCGGTCTGGACATAAATCCTGCTTCCTCGGCTGACGACCCGTCGGCGGCTGTAGGCTGGGCCATCGGGCAGGGAGAGCCGGCCGACGTCGGTTGGCTCGACAGATGTCTCGGTGAGCTCTCCGTAGGCGAGTCGGTCCCGCTCCTCGCCGTAGCCGCCGTAGAAGGCCACTCGCTCGCCGTGGATGGCTACCGCCTTGGCGCCCCGAACGCGGTTCGACCACACCCTCACGGGCTTGTCGGTACGGTCGGGGCGTATCTCGACGAGCGGGAAGTCCGTGTAGGGGCACGCCCAGGCGGTGGTGCTGGACACGTTCAGGGCGTAGCAGTCGAAGAGGCCGGGGATGCGGGCGCCGTCCGACGTCCAGGTGAGCCGGCCCGTGGCGCTCCAGCGGCGGATTCCGTCCGGGTTCTCGTCGAAGTGACCGACCCAGATATGGTCGGACTCGTCAACGAGCAGGTGCTCGATGGCGTCTCCGACGGAGAAGGACGAGGTCTCGCGCCCGAGGGCGTCGAAGACCTGGACCTGGTTCGCATCCTCGTCCCGTCCGGCGCGCGACGCGGCGACGACGAACCCACTGTCCGACAGGCGGTCCAGGCGTGGCCAGCGGGCTCGCACGGCGCTCAGCTCGGTGAGTTCGACGTTGCCGCCCGTGTGGACGGAGACAACCAGCGCGTCGAAGGGCCGGAGTTCGTCGCCGGGTTGCGGAGCGCGTTCGGCAAGCAGCCAGTGGGCGGCGCCGAGTACGTCGATGGTGCTGGTCAGGACGTGGCGGTTGTGGTGTGCTCGGGGGAGGTGGGCGTAGGGAACAAGTGCATTGTTCGGCACGGACGGGCTCTCCTCGGTGGGTGGTCACGGCGATCGGTCCCTGCGGTGAGCAGTGAGCGGCGGCGCGCGAGCGGTGGAGAGCGGAGCGGGGCGCTTAGCGGGCATGGCCCTTTCTGGTCGTCATGAGGGGATCTTCGTCGACATCCGGCCTCATGACAAACCCTTTCGGCGCACCGCCCTCATTGATCGACGAAACCTCCAAGTCGCCATCTCCATCGACGGCGACCGCTCAGCTCGCCAACTCAAGCACTCATTCGCCATCTGAGAGGGCGTCCTGTGAGGGTATAGGCAGTTCGGCCATCGAGCGCATCTCGTTGGTCGAGTCCAACGAGAACCGCAAGGGCAACGTGTTGGACGCGTGGCTGCCGCATCTGGAACGCGGCGAACTCGTGGTCTCGATCGTTCCTCTCATCCTGCCCTACCGTCTACGCGGCACGAGTCCGGCCTCGAAGACGATGATCGCGAGGTGGACGCGGTCCCGAGCTTCGAGCTTGGCGAACAAGCGTGCGACATGCGTCTTCGCCGTCGCCGCGCTGATCACCAACCGCCCGGCTATCTCACCGTTCGACAGTCCCTGTCCGACCAGTGCCAGCACCTCGCGCTCCCGGTCGGTGATCCCCGCGAGGAGACTGGAGTCCGCGTCGGGCTCGGCGTCCGGTTCGGGGACTGATGATGATCGCGGTCGCCGCGCTCGGCGTGCTGAACACCGTGGTGCAGGACACCCGGGAACGGATCCACGACCTGGGGATCTTCAAGGCCCTCGGGATGACGCCCAAGCAGACCATCGCGATGGTGCTGACCTCGGTGAGCCTCACCGGCCTGATCGCCGGGCTGATCGGGGTCCCGATCGGGATGGCGGTGGAGAAGGTGACGCTGACCCAGATGGGGAGCGCGATCGGCAGGAACCTGCCGTCGAGCGTGACCCACGTCTACACCCCCGGGATACTGCTTCCGCTGCTGGCAGGCGGGATCGCGATCGCCCTGCTCGGGGCACTGCTGCCGGCCGGCTGGGCGGCGCGCTCCCGGACCGCCACCGCGCTGCGGACCGAGTAGAACCGGTCACTCGTAGCACTATGTTCGACTTCGTTGAAACGGGTCACGGATTCGGCTGTGCGAGTAGGTCGGCGGCGTGGTCGGCCGCGGGGATGGCTGCGAGGTGGTCGGCGAGCCGGTAGAGGCTTTCGCGAAGTTCGTCCGTGCGTTCGCCAGAGTAGGCGGGCGCCGGCTGCTGAGCCGGGGCGGTCAGCAGGTTGGTGCCGGGCGGGAAGACGAGATACTCGGCTGCCTGTTGGGCGTCCATGTCTTCGGCGGCTTGGACGAGCAGAATCGCGACCGTGCGCCGGAACCTGCGCGAGTGGGGTGGGAACGGGCAGTTGGCATCCGGTCAGAAGATCCGGAACCACCGGTCGGGTAGTTCCTGGGGGATGTTCTCGGGGGCGAAACCGTGACGGTGTTCGATCTTGAGGACGAGGAGCGAGGGGATGACCTGGCGCCGTGTCCAGGCTGTGGAGGGGTTGCGCGGCCGGGGGCGCCTGCGCAGGGATTGCTGGACGACTGCGCGGCGGGCGAGTGTGGTGTCCCTGTCCAGGAGCTTCCAGGTGGCTCCCCACCGCTTGTTGTCGCGTTCGGGGACTCGGGGTGAGTGCTCTCATGTGTTCACGTGTGCAGCAGGGTGAACTCATCCCAATGCTGACCTCATGCTGACTTGTCTGATTGCACGTCAGCTCGGCAGTTCCTTCCGGTGACCGCACATTTCGACCGGGGCGGACTTTGCGCTGGCCGCCCTGTCGCCGAGCAGGGAGCCTTGGGCGTCGTAGCGGGTCAGGGAACGGCGCATCAGGTGCCAGCCGCGGCGCAGCGGCGCGTTGCCGTCCACGGTGGCCATGAAGGCGGGTACGGCACGCCGGGTTCGGGTGACCCGCAACCAGGGGTCCTGGTTGTCGTTCTTGAAGCTCCACAGCGTGGTCGCGCACAGGCCTTGCGGTGCGACGCACCCACGAACAGCGGCCCCGCCACCCCCACCGGCCTCAGCGACCTCCCTTGCCACCCGCCGTCATGCAGGGCCTGGACGAGGGCCTCGTCCTAGCCGCTCAGCAACCGGTACACCACTCCGCGCGTCGCCCCGTGCAGGTCCTCCCACCGCACGCTCGACGTATCCGGTGCAACAACCACCCTCACCCGCACCGCGCCCTCCAGGGACTCAAAATGATCATCATGCTCGCTCAACTCGCCAATGGAGAAGAATAGTTGGCCATCGGAGCAAATCCTCTGATTTCTCACTAAGCACACCAGTAATTGCCTATATGTGCTACAACTTCGAGATTCACTGCTGTCATCGCCGGTTGGTCAACACAGGCGACGGAGCCGCACCATCACCCTGCAACACCGGCACAAGACCAAGAACAGCTTGCAACCACGGGAAAGGTCTCCGGAAAACGCACTGACCTGCGACGATGCACTACCGACCAGTCGCTGCAGAACAGCCACCACCCGGCCACTCGGTACACTTGGTGACCTGGTGCCTTACCCTCGGGTCGTCATCAGCCCTGGAGGGCTTGCCGGGTAGAGCCCCCGGCCGACGGCCGTGCACTCCGGTGCTCACCAGCCCTGGAGGCTTGCAACCAGGCTCTTGCCGAGGTCGATCAGCTCGGCTTCGATGCTCTCGTCCCTCGGTCCGATCGCCGGGCTGCCGAGCCTCGGCCTCATCGGCGCCGGCTGGTATCGGCTGCAGGTGTGCGCCAGAGGCCGCGACAGCGCTTTCGATCAGGTGCGAGGAGCCCGTCGAGGACTCCCCCATCTCGGCCCCAGACGCCGGTAGCGCCTCTCGTCGCACTGCGGGCAGGCCAGCACATGCTGACGGCCGCCTCCTGAGGAGGGACCTTCCCGACCAGCGCCTGGTCCCGCTCAAGTTCTTCGTTGCCGGCGGCGACTACTCCTTCGAGAACGTCGTGGTCCGGGAGGCGGGCGACGCGATGCGGATCAGGGGTCCGATCGCCCAGAAGATTCACAGCCTTCCCGACGGCGGCACCCTCCGGCTGGATGAACGGCTCTGTCCCGTAATCGGTGGTAGCGCTCTGTGGTGATCGCCGGAGGAGAACGCGGTGCCGGAGCAGGGGGAACCCGGCTCGGCCGTGCATCTGCCTCGTGATCCTCTTGGTTCGCGTGTTGACTCCCTCGGTGCGGCCGTTGTGGAACGGGAGGGTCAGTCCAGCGTCGACGGCAGCCCGGTCGAGCTCCAGGCCGTTGCTGAAGGAGTGCAGGTGGGGCAGGTCGGCGGAGCGAACTGACGTGATCCAGGCGGTGAGCTTGGCGTCGTTCCCCTCGGTCGGCGTCAATAGTTGCGCGAACTCGGCGGTCAGGCAAACAAGTTCGGTCATCTCGGGGCATGCCGCGGTGAGTTCCTTCAGCAGTGCTGCGTCCTTGTCGCGCAGATTCTCGGGGCGGCTGAGGATGAGGCGGGCGAAGCGCTGCGGAGTGGTGACGGGCTTGTCGCCCTCGGCACGGCCCTGGGTGACGCAGCGGACCAGGAGGTTCGCGCTGCCCGTGTAGCCCAGCTCCTTGATCTCGCGCAGGAGGTGGGTGACGGGCACCGCGGGGTCCTCGGCCCGACGCCGGCGCAGGTGGTCACGGTAGGGGTCGACGAGCGTGGGCTTGTAGCGGGGCGCGCGACGCTCTGTGGTGGGCTCCTTCGTGCGAGCGTACCGCTTGACAGTGTTCAGGGCGACGTCGAGGCGGCGGGCGCATTCGAGCAGGCCGACGCCCTGGCCGAGCAGCTCGTGGACTCGCTTCCAGCGCTCGCGGCTGGTCTGCTCGCGCACACCCCCGGGCCGGGCAGGGTTCACCACGGTCACCCAGCAGGAAGCGTGGGAGCGGACCTCGGCCAGGACCCTCCCGCACAGGTTCGACCAGAGGTGCCACCTGTCGCTGACCTGCACCGCTTCGGGGAGGGCCTGCGGATCGCCTCGCCGTAGGAGCCGGAGCCGTCGCGGCAGACATACTCGGCCCCGGGGTGCTCGCGCAGCCACGCGGCCAGGGGCTGGGCGGTGCGGTCGGGCAGGGCGTCAATCCGCTCGCCGGTCTCGGCGTCGACGAGCACGGTGGCGTAACGCTGACGCCGGCGCAGGGCGAAGTCATCGACGCCGAGCACGCGCGGGACGCACAGCCGTGGCAGGGCCTGGCGCATGAGCAGGCGCAGGGCGGTCGAGCGGGAGATCGCGCAGGCCAGCACGCGGGAAAGGCGGGCGCCCGCCCGGCCCGCTAACTCCTTGACGATGTAACCGAGTTGGTCGGCGAGACGGCTCGTGCGCCGCTGGTAGCGTTCGATCAGTCCGGCGACCTGCTCGCGGAACGTCTGCCGCGGGCAGCCCAGGACCGGGCAGACCATGCGCCGGACCCGCACCGACGCCACGACGCGCCGCCCGTCCACCGGCACGTCCGCGACCACCCGCCCGTGGAAGCCGTGCACCCGCCCCGTCGGCTGCCCGCACATCGGGCAGGGCACCGGATCATCCCGGGTCCGTGCCGACACGCGGATGACCTCGCCCTCGTCTGTCACGGCATCGACGACGAGCGCCGACAGTCCCGAAAACACCACAGTCACAAGCCCGTTGACATCACGCATGCCACGCCAACAACAACCGTCACCCTTCGTTACCACCGATTACGGGACAGAGCCATTCCTTGTACAGACCCCAAGCCCCCGGCCTCGCACCCGAGAGTGCAGGAGCCGGGCATCGAGAGGCAGGGCCGCAGCTCGCCTACGGCGGTCTTGATGACCTCGGCGACGGCGAAGGCCGCGACGACGGCGATGGGTGCGGCGAGGGCGGCGGTCATGGTGGCGGCGTCGGAGCGGCGGGCCTGCCACCAGGCGGGGAGCATGAGGATCGCGAAGACGCCCAGGCCGTAGTTGGTCCATAACTCGGCGGGATGGTTGAGCCAGTGGGTGTGGCGGGCGAAGTCGGTGACGGTGGTGAACAGCGAGCCGTCGATGTGCGAGCCGTCGTAGGCGAGCTGGGCGGCAGGTGGTGTCGTTACGCGTGGTCTTCTGGAGGGCGGTGCTGCCCCGGGTGTGCGGGTGGGGGCCCTCCGACACTGTCGTCTACATAAATGTAGACGTTCGGAGTGGGGGTCCGGTTGCGGGCGCCCTGTTGGTGAACGAGCCGACCCGGAGCGTAGTATCGGTAGCCGATATCGGATTCGTGAATACCTGGGAGGTCGGGGGTGCGGGAGTTCCAACGGGGAGCGGTGCGGCTGCACATCCTCCACCACGCGGCCGAGGAGGAGATCCACGGCGCCTGGATGGCCGAAGAACTGGCCTCGCACGGGTACAAGATCAGCCCGGGGACGCTGTACCCGACGCTGCACCGGCTGGAGTCGGCCGGACTGCTGGCCTCCGAGCAGCGGGTGGTGGACGGGCGGGCGCGCCGCGTCTACCGGGCCACCGAAGCCGGCAAGCGGGCGCTGACGGAGGACCGGCAGGCTTTGGCCGAGCTGGCCCGCGAGCTGTTGCCCCCGGACCAGCTCCGGCCCTGACATCCAGTCAGCTGCGGGCGCGGGTCTTGCGGATGCCGTAGGCAGCGGCGCCGAGCGCGATCACGACCGCGCCCCACAACACCGAGGTGGCGGGCAGCGCGAACGCCAACACCGCGCAGCCGATCGCTCCGACGATCGGCACGATCCTGGGCGGGCGTCCTTCAGCGAGGGTGAGGGTCCGGGCGGAGGCGTTGGCGACGGCGTAGTAGGCGAGGACCCCGAAGGAGGAGAAGCCGATCGCGCCGCGCACGTCCGCGAACGCCGCCAGGACCGCCACGATCGCGCCGACCGTGAGCTCAGCTCGGTGCGGTACCTGGAAGCGCGGGTGGACGGCGGCCAGGGCGTGGGGCAGGTGGTGGTCACGGGCCATGGCCAGGGTGGTGCGGGAGACGCCGAGGATCAGCGCGAGCAGCGAGCCGGTGGCGGCGACCGCGGCGCCGACGCGCACCACCGGGGCCAGGCCCGGCACCCCGGCGGCGCGGACCGCGTCGGCCAGCGGCGCGGTGGTGTGGGCGAGCCGGTCGGGGCCGAGGACGGCGAGGACGGCGAGCGCGACGACGGCGTAGACGACCAGGGTGATGCCGAGCGCCACCGAGATGGCACTCGGGATCGTGCGCCCCGGGTCGCGGACCTCCTCGCCGAGGGTGGCGATGCGCGCGTACCCGGCGAAGGCGAAGAACAGCAGCCCGGCGGCCTGGAGCACGCCGTGCCAGCCCGTGTCGGTGCCGATGGTCCAGTGGCTGGTGTCGGCGCCGGAACTGGTGAAGCAGGCGGTCACCACCGCGGCGAGCACTGCCAGCACCACGGCGACGATGGCCCTCGTGAGCCAGGCGGCCTTCTGCAAGCCGACGTAGTTCACCGCCGTCAGCGCGACCACGGTGGCGACCGCGACCGCATGGGCCTGGGCGGGCCAGACGTAGGAGCCGACGGTCAGGGCCATCGCGGCGCAGGAGGCGGTCTTGCCGACCACGAAGCCCCAGCCGGCCAGGTAGCCCCAGAAGTCGCCGAGGCGTTCGCGGCCGTAGACGTAGGTACCGCCCGACTGCGGGTAGCGGGCGGCCAGGCGGGCGGAGGAGGTGGCGTTGCAGTACGCCACCACGGCCGCCAGCGCCAGGCCGAGCAGCAGTCCGGAGCCGGCCGCCGAGGCTGCCGGGGCGAGGGCGGCGAAGATCCCGGCGCCGATCATCGACCCGAGGCCGATCACCACGGCGTCGAACACGCCCAGGTGCCGCTGCAACTGCCCGGCGCCAGCCTGGGTAGGTGGCTTTCTCATGACCCACTCCTTGGCGGCGCGCACCCGCACCACTACGTCTACGAAATCCGATATCGGCAGACGATATATGAGCCGGGTTACAGGCCCGGCCGAGTGGCGGACAGGAGCGGCAGGCGGTCATGGACCTTGCGGAAGAGCCCCGTAGCGGCGACAGCGTCCTGCCCGACGGTCGTCCGGCCGCGTCGCGGTCGCGGGCCTGGCGACCCGGTGTGCTGGCCGCCGCGGTCGCCCTGTGCCTTGGGGTGCTCGGCGCGGGCCTGGCCGCCTCCGGCACCCCCGCCTTCGGCAGCTCGACCAGCGTGACGGTGCCGGTCGACGGTTCGGCGGACGCCGGGTTCGCGCGCAACATGGCCACCCACCACCAGCAGGCCATCGACCTGTCCTTCATCGTGCGCGACCGCACCAACCTGCGCTCGGGTCCGCACGCGCTACTCGTCGAGGAACCCGACCCGGCCGCTCTCGGCTGGGCCGGCGGCCGGGCCCACGAGATCGTCGTCCCGGTCACCGCAACCCGAACCCCGGCCTGGCCGCGCCTGCCCAAACCCGCCCCGGCCCGCATTGTGCGGCGCGGCCACGGCGACGCCCCTGGCACCTCACGGGTGCTCCTCGCTTCCCTCTACGGCGACCCGGCCCGCCAGGACACGGTCCTCGCCCGCCACCTGCCCGACCTGTTGGAGCGCCTCGGCCGGCCCGCGTGACGGTTCGTCCGCTTCCGCGACCCGCGCCAGCACCTGCGACTGCGCATCGCCCTTCCCGCCCCGGGCGCCTTCGGCCCCCGCCGCCACCGTGATCAGCAGCTGGACCGCCGAACTCCACCAGGCCGGCCTGCTCGCGGAGGTCGTGTACCCGACCTCCTGCGCGGAGACCGGCCGGTGGGGTGAAGGGCCCGCCTGGGCCGCGGCTGTGCTGGTTTTCCGCGCCGACTCCGCAGCCGTACTCGCCCAGCTGACCCAGCCCGAGCTGCCCGACCGGCAGGCGCTGCTCGCCGCGCACGCCGTCGCCATCGCGGTCGGGTTCACCGGTTCGGCGACCGCTGGCCTGCGCTGGCTCGTCGACAACGTTCCCTCCCGTGCCCCGGCAGCCATCGCCCGGCCCGTCTTCGCCGAAGCGGTAGGCCTCGCGGACCCTACGGACGGCTGGGCGGCGCTGCGCGAAGAGCCAGGCGGAGCCGAGCTCGTGCAGGCGTGGGCCGGCCGCGAGATCGCGCTGGAGGCCTACCGCCACCACTTCCCTGGACCATCGCCTTCGAGCGCCGCGAGGAGGGCTGGGTGTCGGTCGACGACCAGCTCGCCGTCTTCATGCCGCTGCGCGGCAGCATGGACGACGCCCGCCGCACCGTCCACCTCACCGGTGAGGGCGACGTCACCCTCCAGGTCCACGCGGTGCTCACCGCGCTGTGCCGCCCCGGCGATCAGCGGGCAGCCGAACGGGCGATCGACCACTGCCTCGCCTTTGAACCGGACGAGGGCCTGGCCGTCTTCACCACCCGCTTGACACTGACCGCGCTCGACGCGGCCGACCTGGACACGCTCGCCGCCCGAAAGCTCCTCGCTCACCTGGCCAGCCGGACAGGTGAATCCGGCGACGGCTACGCGCTGCGCGACCTCCTCGCCCACGCGGGTGTCCGACGCCGTCTTGACCCGGTTCACGGCGCGGCACTCGAACGGGCTCTCGCCGCCTGCGCGCTGGGCTACGCGACCCTCCCCGACGTCCTGCGCAACCGGCTGGAGGAGGTGCTGAAGCAAGCCCAGGAGGTGCTCGAAAAGTGCCCGTTCGACCCAGGCTCGCCCGGAGCGAATCCGCTGGAGCGCCGCGTTCGAACAGCACCGTCGTCCGTCGCCTCCGCACGCGCGAAGGCGTCCAACTCCTATTTCTCAAAGGAAAGTTGCTGAACGGATCGGTCTGAGATCGGCAGAGGCCGCCGACCAGGCCACGGAGGCGCGATCTCACCGAGGTGCCGGAAGCCGAACTCACCGCCGCCGCCGTCGGCCGGCTCGCCCACGTCTCGGGAGTCCGACCGGCTCACCCCGACAACCCAGGCTGAGCGTTCACCCTGCGCCGATCCTGCGGCCGGTGACCTCGGTGGGCCGGATGCGCACCCACAGCGGGCGGGCGCCGCCGGCCCAGGGTGTGGCGCCCGGTAGCGCTGCGAGCCGCTGCTGCTCCTGCGGGTCGTCGATGTGGTGGGCCTCGCCGAGGATCAGGACGCTCCAGCCGTCGCTGCGGTGGTCGTCGATGTGGTCGACCTGGAACGAGGCGGGCGAGCCCTCGGCCGGGGCGGCGGTGCCTCTGGGGGAGGTGCGGTAGACGATCGTGCGGGCGTCCACCGTGTAGTTGACCGGAAGGACGGCGGGCGCGGGTCCCACGGGCAGGCCGACCCGGCCCACGCCGTGGCTGCCGAGGAGTTCCCAGCACTGCGGCTCGGTCAGGTGGAACAGTGGGCGCGGGTCGGCCTCGGCCTGCCCCGGTGGTGCGTCCGGGCGGTGGCCGGACAGCAGCTCCGGCCAGCTCGTCCCGAGCGCGGTGGCGATCCGGACGAAGGCGGGCGGATCGAACTGGGGCCCGGTCTTGAGGAGTTGGCGCAGGTAGGCCGGTGCCATGCTTGCCCGGTAGGCCAGCGTTCCTTCGGTCAGGCCGAGTTGGTCGCGGCGCTGGACGATCCGGCGGGCGATGGCGACGGGGTCGGGGCGTTCGGTCATGGTGGCGGTTCCTCCGTCCATGGCGGGTCACGTCCGGAAGAGCGCGACCTTGAGCGCGCCGGTGTCGGCCGCATCGGCGAAGACGTCGTAGGCGTCCTGCATCTCGTCCAGCCCGAAGCGGTGCGTGACCAGCCCGCCGACGTCCAGTCGTCCGACCGCCAGCATGTCGAGCAGCAGCGGGGTGCTGTGGGTGTCGACCAGGCCGGTGGTGATGGTGACGTCGCGGATCCAGAGGTCCTCGAGGTGGAGCACCGCCGGCTTGCCGTGCACGCCCACGTTGGCGACCCTGCCTCCGGGGCGTACCAGGCGGGTGCACAGTTCGAAGGACTCGGGGACGCCGACGGCCTCGATGGCGACGTCGACGCCGAGTCCGTCCCGGGTGAGTGCCCGCACGGCCTCCGGGGTGGCTTCGGCGACGGTGAGGGTCGTGTCGGCGCCGAAGCGTTTGGCGGCGTCGAGGCGGCTCTGGGCGAGGTCGATCGCGATGATCCGGGAGGGGCTGTAGAGCCGGGCGGTGAGGACGGCGGCGAGCCCGATCGGCCCGGCGCCGACGATCGCGACGGTGTCACCCGGGCCGACCCGGCCGTTGCGCACCCCCACCTCGTACGAGGTGGGCAGGATGTCGGCGAGCAGCAGGGCGTCCTCGTCCCGTACACCGTCCGGCAGCTTGTACAGGGAGGTGTCCGCGAACGGGGTGCGGACGTACTCGGCCTGGCAGCCGTCGATCAGGTGGCCGAGGATCCAGCCGCCTCCGCCGGTGCACTGGCCGTAGCTCGCCGCGCGGCAGTAGGTGCAGCGGCCGCAGGCGGAGATGCAGGACACCAGCACGCGGTCGCCGGCCGCGATGGTGCGCACGCCCGGTCCGGTCTCGGTCACGGTGCCGACGGCTTCGTGGCCGAGGACGCGGCCCTCGGTGACCTCGGGGACGTCGCCCTTGAGGATGTGCAGGTCGGTGCCGCAGATGGTGACCGCGTCGACCCGGACGACGGCGTCCTCGGGGTCGCGGACGGTCGGGTCGGGGGCCTCGCCCCAGGTGCGGCGGCCGGGGCCGTGGTAGGTGAGCGCTTTCATGACTACGGTGGCTCCTCTCGGGCGGCGGAGCCGGGGCGGTTCCGTTCGCCCTTCCAGCGTTCTCCGCGCCGGTGCCCGCTGCCAGGGGGCTGGTGGGGTGTTCGCACTGGGCCGATGGACCCCTTTCGCCCGACGTGCCACGGCGGGCGCGCCTACGCTGGTCTGTGGGCCATCGGGGGTGAGCCAGGGAGGATCCCTTGGACAGCGAGTCGGAGAGCTCCGAGCCCGTGCCGAAGCTGCGGCTGGACGAGCTCCTGGAGGAGCTCCAGGCCCGCTTGGACGCCGCTCGCGGGACCCGGGACCGGGTCCACAGCCTGCTGGAGGCGGTGCTGGCGGTCGGGCGTGATCTGGAGCTGGCCCAGGCCCTGCAGCACATCGTGGAGGCGGCCGTCACCCTGGTGGACGCCGAGTACGGCGCGCTCGGGGTGATCGGCGAGGACCAGCGGCTGTCACAGTTCATCCCGGTCGGGGTCACCGACGACCAGGTCAAGGAGATCGGCGACCTGCCGTCCGGACACGGCATCCTCGGCGAGCTGATCCGCCGCCCCGAGCCGCTGCGGCTCAGCCGGATCTCCGACCACCCGGCCTCCTACGGCTTCCCGGACAACCACCCGCCGATGCGCAGCTTCCTGGGAGTGCCGATCCGGATCCGGGACAAGGTGTTCGGCAACCTCTACCTGACCGAGAAACGCGGCGACGGCGACTTCGACGCCGAGGACGAGTCCGTCCTCGCCACCCTCGCCGTCGCCGCGGGCGTCGCCATCGACAACGCCCGGCTCTACGACCGGGCCAGGCAACGGCAGCGCTGGCTGGAGGCGAGCGCCGAGGTGACCAGCAGCCTGCTCTCCGGGAGCGCGGAACAGGAGGTACTCGACCTGCTGCTCGCCCGGGCGACCGAGATCGCCGGCGCGGACCTCGCCGTCGTCGCCGTGCCGCTGGCGGACACCGGCGAACTGGAGGTCCGCATCGCGGTCGGGCTGGGGGCGGAGGAACACCGCGGCCTGGTGCTGCCGGTCGAGGGTTCCCTCGTGGGCGCGGCCTTGCGCACGGGCGGGCTCGTGGTGAGCCCGGACGTCCAGACGGATCCTCGGATCACCGCGGGCCCGCCGCGCTGGCGGGGGCTCGGCCCGGCGCTCGCGGTGCCCGTCGGCTCCGCCGAGCACGGGATCCGGGGCGTGCTGTTGCTCGCCCGCGCCGCCGGCGCGCCGCTGTTCGAGAAGGACGAGGCCGGGCCCCTGCTCGGCTTCGCCGGCCAGGCGGCGGTCGCGATGGAACTCGCCGAACGGCGTCGCGACTCCGAGCAGGTGGCGCTCCTGGAGGAACGCGACCGGATCGCCCGCGACCTCCACGACCTGGCCATCCAACGCCTCTTCGCCACCGGCATGACCCTCCAGGGCGCGACCCGCTTCATCGATCACCCCGAGGCGACCGACCGCGTCCTGCGGGCGATCGACGACCTGGACGAGACTGCCAAGACCATCCGCGCCACCATCTTCGGCCTGCGCCTGCGCGAGAAGGGCCCGGCAGCGACCGGACTGCGGACCCGCATCGTCGAGGTGCTCGAACGCGCCGCCCGCTCACTCGGCTTCGCTCCCAGGCTGCAGATGAGCGGCCTGCTCGACGTCACCGTGCCGCCGGAGATCGCGGAGGCGGCCGTCGCCGTCCTGGAGGAGGCGCTGTCCAACGCCGCCCGTCACGCGAAGGCCTCGGCCGTGGACGTCACCGTGACCGCCGGCGAGGAGCTGACCGTGGCGGTCACCGACGACGGCGTCGGCCTACCCGAGGGCGGCCGCCGCAGCGGCCTCGCCAACCTGGCCGACCGCGCCACCGCCCTGGGCGGCGCCTTCACCGCGGACGCCCGTCAGGAGGGCGGTAGCGAGCTGGTGTGGCGGGTCCCACTGCCCGACGGTTAGGCGTCGGGGGCCAGGACATCGCCGGGTGCCAGCCGGGGTGTCGGCGTGCCCTCGGGGCCGTAGCCGAGACGGATCAGCATCTGGACGTGGCCGGGGCCGCGGTCCGGGTCGCGGGCCTCCCAGCGCAGGTACGGCCACTCCATGGCCTGGTGCAGCAGCGAGGCGCGGACGCCGTGGACGGTGGCTGCGAGCAGGACGTGTTCCAGGGCCAGGCCGGCCCGCAGCCAGTCCTCCGGGGTGTCGCGTTCGGTGGCGAGGACGGCGATGCGGGGTTCCCTCTCGAAGGGGGCGGGCGCCTGGTGCTCGGCGGCGTGGATCGCGGAGAAGTCGCGCATCGGCAGGTGACCGGCCGCGTCCTGGGGGCCGAGTGCGTCGACCGGGATGCCGTAGGGCGGTGCCTCCCCGGTGCGGATCCAGCTGCGGCTCTCGGTGCGCTGGGCCTCGTCGGTGGTGTTGCGGCGTTCGGCCTCGGCGGTGAGGTGCAGAAGTCGGACGGTCTCCTGGTGGTCGGGCAGGTGGAGCAGGGTTTCCTCGGACCGTGCGGCGGTGACGAGTTCGTCGAGGACGGCTTGCGGAACCGGCTTGCCGGTGAACGGTGTCCGGGTGGAGTGCCGGTGCCAGATCGCCTCGTACAGCTTGTCGGTGCCCTGGGCACGTGCGGCGGCCGGGGCGTCCAACTGGACGGTGGCGAACAGGTCCGGTTCGCCCGGGTCGGGTAGTAGCCGTACCTCGGGTGCCCAGCCGAGGTGGCGGGCGGCGACCCGCAGGTTGAGCACGGCCGCACCGACGGAGATGTGCAGCGCTCGGCCCTGGGGGTCGGCGGTCGGCACCGCCCGGCTGAGGTCTGCCCGAACCTCCATGGTCGAGGTGTCCGGCTGGAGCCGGAAGCGCCAGGGCTGGCTGTTGTGGATCGAGGGCGCCGCGACCGCCGCGGAGACGAGCTTCTCCAGCGCGGTGGCGTCGAGGGCGAGGGTGGGCATGACCGCCTCCATGGTGCGTGGATCAGCCGACGTCAGCCGAAGGCGTGCGGGTTGCCGCCGCGCAGGGTGTCCAGTCGGGCGTGGTACTCGTCGCGGTCGATCTCTCCGTGGCCGAGGCGCTTGGCGAGCAGTTGTCCCGGAGTGGACGGCTGCGGCACTGTCGCGCCGGGCACCGGCGCTGACGGGAGGTCGATCACCTCCACCGTGCGGCGAGGGAACGGCGTACCGCTTGGGCCGTTCGGCACCACCTCCGGGCCCATCGGGCCTGACTGCTCAGCGCGGTCGCTGGTGGTGCTGTTGCTCGGGTTCGGCGTGGGCGGCGAGGACGGCTGCCTGGAGACGGCGTTCGACGCCCAGCTTGGCGAGCAGGCGCGAGACGTGGTTCTTCACCGTCTTCTCGGCGAGGTACAGCTCCTGGCCGATCTGCCGGTTGGTCTTGCCCTCACCCACCAGCGCGAGGATCTCCCGCTCGCGCGGCGTGAGTCCGGCGAGCACCGTGTCGGTCTCGTTCTCGTCGTGGTGGCGCAGGCTCTCCATCAGCTTGTGCGTGGTCGCCGGGTCGAGCATGGACTGGCCGGAGGCCACCGTGCGGACGGCGCTGACCAGGTCGGCGCCCTTGACCTGCTTCAGGACGTAGCCGGCCGCTCCGGCCATGATCGCGTCGAGGAGGGCGTCATCGTCGTCGAAGGAGGTCAGCATCAGGCAGACCAGGCCGGGCATCCGGTCCCGCAGCTCACGGCACACGGTGACGCCGTCGCCGTCCGGGAGCCGAACGTCGAGCACGGCGACGTCCGGGCGCAGCGCGGGCACCCGGGCGAGTGCCTGGGCACAGGTGCCGGCCTCGCCGACGACCTCGATGTCCTCCTCGGCCTCCAGCAGGTCCCGCACCCCCCGGCGGACCACCTCGTGGTCGTCCAGCAGGAAGACGCGTACGGGCTGGGGCGCGTCCATGGCCGGCTCCGAGGGTGGGTGGGGTGTGACATCACCGATTCTGCGCGTTCGTGCCGCCCTCCGCACAACGTCGGCCGTCGGGCACCACGACGACCGGGCAGCGGACACCGCGGATCACCGCCCGGGTGACCGGGCCCAGGTGCCGCCCGGTTCGGCCGAGCACCACCAGCTCCGCGGAGGCCGCGGCAGCCACTACCCCGGCGGGCGCGTGCTCGTCCATCAGGGCGACATCCACCTCCAGCCCGGGGTGGTCCGCTCGCAACCTCTGGGCCGCGTCCGCCAGCACGCCGACCACTCGGCCGCGGACCTCGCTCACACCGGGCAGCCCGGGAGCCGCGTGCTGCGGCCAGGGCCAGGCGTGCACCAGACGCAGCCGCAGGCCGCGGCGGACGGCCTCGTCCGCTGCCCAGCCCGCAGCGGCGAGGCTCTCGGGCGAACCGTCGACGGCGGCGAGCACGAACGCGGCCACGGTACGTCTCCGGTCAGGCCGGCGCGGCGAGCCGCAGTTCGACGCCGACCACACCGGGTACGGAGCGCACCAGGCGTTCCAGGATGTCGGCGGAGACGGTGTCCGGCAGGCCGCCGGTGAGGGTGATCCGACCGTTCTCGGAGCGGACGTCGGTGTCCACCGCGGCGCTCGGGCCGAGGGTGGCGACGAGCTCGAAACGGACCCGGTCGGCGAGTTCGCGGTCGTCGCCGAGGTAGACCTTCAGCAGGTCGCCCCGACTGACGATGCCGACAAGGTAGTCCTCCTCGTCGACCACCGGGAGCCGCTTGAGGTGGCCACGGGCCATCGCCCGGGCGGCCTCGTTGAGCGGACTGCCGGGGTGCACGGTGACCGCGGGGACGGACATCATCAGCCCCGCCGTCAGGGCTTCGGCCCGCTCGCTGTCGCGGTCGCGGGCGGTGAGCAGGTCGGCCTCGGAGACCACCCCGATCACCCGGCCGTCGCCGGTCAGCACGGGGACTGCGCTGACCTGCCAGCGCTGCAGGGTCTCGGCGATCTCGCGGAAGTCCGCGTCGCGGCCGACGGCGACCACGGCGTGGGTCATGACGTCGGCGACGGTGCTCGGTGCGCTGGTCATCACGGACCTCCTACGACGCCGCACGGTAGGCGCGGGGGTGTTCCAGGGCCGGCTCGGTGTCGTCCTCGGTCCAGTCGAGGGTGGCGTGGACGGCGACCACGCCATCCACCGTCCGGCAGAGCCGTTCGGCGATCGGGACCAGGCTGCGACGCGGCAGCCGTCCGGTGAGCGTGACCACGCCGTCGTGCACGGCGGCCCGGACGTCGCCAGGGGCGAGCCAGAGGGTCTGCCCGAGCACGTCGTGGTCGATCTCCTCACGGATAGCCGCGTCATGGCGCAGGAAGACCTGGAGCAGGTCCCGGCGGCTGACGATGCCAACCAGGCGGCCGGCCTCGTCGACCACGGGCAGTCGCTTGACCTTGTGCTTGTCCATGGCGCGGGCGGCCTCCGGGACGGACCAGCCGGGGCGGGCCGTGACGGTGGGACTGGTCATCAGTCCGCCCGCCGTCTCGGCCTCGGCGCGGGCGCGATCCTTCCCGACCAGCCAGCGGCCGGGGTAGCGGCCCTCCGGGTCCGGCAGGACGGCCTCCTTGCGGATCAGGTCGGCCTCGGAGACCAGCCCCAGCGGTCGGCCCTGATCGTCGACGACCGGGATGGCGGTGATGTCGTTGCGGTGGAACAGCGCCGCCACCTCCTTGACCGGCGTATCCGGCCGCGCGGTGACGACTTCGCGGGTCATCACGTCGTTCACGCTGCGGTGCTGCATCGTCCTCACTCCTCCTCGGGTGGGCCCCGCCTTCACTGTCCGTCGGCCGGTGGCGGCCGCACAGGGCCGGACGGTCCTCCCCGGGGGCCGATTCGGCCCAGGACAGCGCGGCCGGGCGGCCGGACGATGGGAGGAAACCTCGCATCCCGCTGGAGGCGGCCATGACGACGAGCACCGGCACCCCCCGGGCCGGTCTGCTGACCTTCCTCGGCGGAGTGGGCACTGTTACCGGCAGCAAGTTCCTGGTCGAGACGGACCACGCCCGTGTGATGATCGACTGCGGCCTCTTCCAGGGTCTGGCCGACCTGCGCAGGCTGAACCGGCGCCCGCTGCCGCTCGACCCGGCCGACGTCCGCGCCGTCGTGCTCACCCACGCGCACCTCGACCACTGCGGGTACCTGCCCCGGCTGGTCCGCGATGGGTTCCGTGGCCCCGTACTCACCACCCCCGACACCGCCCGGATCGCCGAACTGATCCTGCGCGACAGCGCCCACCTGCTGAAGGAGGAGGCGGACCACGCCAACGAGCACGGCTGGTCCAAGCACCGGCCGGCCCAGCCGCTCTACGATGACGAGGACGTCGAGAACGCGCTACGGATGTTCGACCCCGTCCCGCTGGACACCGATGTCGAGATCACCACCGGCAACGTGCTCCGAATGCACCGCGCCGGACACATCCTCGGCTCCGCCTGGGCGCACCTGGTGCTGGAGGACGGCCACACCCTCGCCGTCAGTGGGGACCTCGGCCGCCCCGTCCACCCCCTGCTGCGCCCGCCGGAACCGTTCACCGGGGCCGACGTGCTGCTGATGGAGTCCACGTACGGCCACCGTCACCACGAGGAGACGGCCGCCCGTGAGTGGTTCGCCGCCGCACTGGAACGGACGCTTGCCCGCGGGGGGACGGCCGTCATTCCGTCCTTCGCCGTCGACCGCACCGAGGTCGTGCTGCACCAGCTCACCGAGCTGCGGCGGTCCGGCCGGCTACCGGCCGCCGTACCCGTGTACGTGGACAGCCCGATGGCCCTGGCCACCCTGCAGATCTACCGGGAGGCGTTCGCGGCCGGTTCAGACCAGCTGCGCCCCGACGTCCTGGCCCAGGGCCCGGCCGCCCTGGACCCGGAACCCTTCACACTGGTCCACTCCCTCCAGGACTCCCTCGCCCTCGACCACGCCCACGGCCCCGCCGTCATCGTCTCCGCCTCCGGCATGGCCACCGGCGGCCGAGTCGTCCACCACCTCGCCCGCCTGCTGCCCGACGCGCGCAACACCGTCGTCGTGGTCGGCTACGCCGCCGAGGGCACCCGTGCCCGCGACCTGGTCGACGGCGCCCGTACGTTGAAGATGTACGGCACCTATGTCCCGGTGCGCGCCGAGGTCGTCAACGTCCCCGCCTTCTCCGCGCACGCCGACGCCGCCGAGATCATCGACTGGCTGCGCCAGGCCGCGCCGCCCAGCGCCGTCTACCTCGTGCACGGGGAGCCCGAGGGCTCGGAGGCGCTGCGCGACCGGATCGACCGGGAACTCGGCTGGACAGCGGTCGTCCCGCGTTCGGGCGAGCGGGTGCTGATCCGCTGACGAGCCTTGGTGGGGCGGACGAATGCGCCGGCTGGCTCGATGGCGTCGGGCTCGACGTGAACGAGGAAGGCGGAGAACTACTGGATGTCGTCGATGTCCCAGGACAGGTGGTCGGCGAGGGCGTTCAGGCCGTCGATGCGGGCGATCTGGAGGCACAGGGCAGCGGCATCGCTGCGCGCGCGGGTGCGGCCGGTCACCGAGACCAGGCCGCGTTCGCAGCGGATGTGCAACGAGCCGGGAACGACTCCGCTGCCCGGGGTGAGGGCGATGGCGAGCGCCTCGGAGCGGATGGCCTCGTCCTCTCGGCGCAGGGCGTCGAGCAGGTCGTGGGTGGAGAGCAGGCCGACCAGGCGGCCGCCGGCGTCCACGACGGGCAGGTGGTGCAGGGAGTGCTCGGCGATCTGGGCCACCGCTTCGGCGACGCTCGCGTCCTCGGTGACGGTGACGGCCGGAACGGTCATGAGGTCACGCGCGAGCAGTTCCCGCTGCGGGTCCCGCCCGGCGTGGGCGGCGAGGAGGTCGGAGGCGGCGACCACGCCGACGACGGCGCCGTCGGTGGCCGTCACCGGCACGATGCCGCGGCGGGAGGCGCTCAACACGGCGGCGACGGTGGCGAAATCAGTGCCGGAGGTGACCGCGATACCGGGGCGGCTCATGCAGTCCCGGACGAGCGTGCGACCCGGCGACGGTGTGGGGTCGGCGGACGGGAAGGTGTCGGCGGGGCTGCCGTCGAGGATGCTGCGCCTCATGGCGTTCACTGCCCTTCGGCGGCGGAGGGGCGCCGTAGCCGCCGCAGGTAGGGGTCGAAGGACGGGCGGCGTTCGAGGCGTACCCGGGCGTCCACGCACACGGCACCGTCGGGACGGGCGATGACCGGGTTGAGGTCGGTCTCGACCAGCTCCGGGAAGTCCTCGGCGAGCCGGGACAGCCGGGCGAGGACGGATCGGACCGCCAGGAGGTCCACGGGCGGCGCCACGCCGGTGCCCGTCAGCAGGGGCGCGCTCCGGAGTTCGGTGACCATGGTGGTCAGGTCGCGTTCGCTCAGCGGGGCGAGCCTGGCGACCTGGTCGGCCAGGACGTCGGCGGCGGTGCCGCCCATGCCGAGCACGACGAGTGGGCCGAACACCTGGTCCTGGACCACGCCGGCGAGAAGTTCGACTCCCGGTGAGGCCATCGGCTGGACCACCGCTCCGGCCAGTTCCGCGCCGAACCGCTCATCGAACTCCCGGTACACGGCACGCACTTCGGCGTCGGTGGCGAGACCGGTGCGAACGGCGCCGACCGCGCTCTTGTGCACCTGGTCCGGCCAGTACGCCTTCAGGGCCACCTTCCGCTCGTGCCCGAGGCCGCGCAGCCCGTTCGCCGCCACCACCGCCGTGTGCTCGTCGCGGGCCCACACCGAGGTGGTCAGCGGCAGCCCGTAGGCCTCCAGGAGGTCGGCGGTGGTCAGCGGGTCGAGCCAGCCGCCCTCGGGGTGGGCGGTGAGGTAGCCGTCGACCAGGCTGCGGGCGGTGTGCACGTCACAGTCCGGGGCGTCGGCGGGCGCGGACGGAGGTTCGGCGAGCCAGCGGGCGCGGTCCCGCGCGTGGGCGAGGGCACGGGCGGCGGCGACCGAGTCCGAGTAGGCCGGCAGCAGGCCACCGTCGGCGCAGCCGCGGTAGCAGACGGGCACCTGCTGGTCGAGGAGTACGGCCGCGATCGGGACGCGGCGCCGGGCCGGGCCCTCCAGCAGCGCATGTGCCGGGTCCTGGCCGGAGGGTTCGCGCAGTGCCGTCGGCACCAGGCAGACCAGGATGGCGTCGACCGCCTCCTCACGCTCCAACGCTCTGAGGAACAGCGCGAGTTCGGTGGGCCGTACGGCCGCCGTGGTGTCCACCGGGTTGCGGGTGGAAGCACCGGGCGGCAGCAGCTCACCGAGGCCTGCCGGGAGCTCCGGCAGCTCCAGTCCGGCCTCCGCGCAGGCGTCCGCAGCCAGGATGCCGATGCCGCCCGCGTTGGACACCACGGCGACCGCGCCGCGCGGCGCGGGCAGCGGCTGGGCGTGCAGCAGCGCGGCGGCCTCGACGAGTTCCTCGATGCTGCGGGTCGCGGTGATGCCGGCCTGCCGGAACAGCGCCTCGCGGGTGACGGTGGGGGTGGCTGCGGCCGCGGTGTGCGAGGCGGCGCCCCGGCGGCCGGCGGTGGAGCGCCCGGCGTCGACGGTGAGCACCGGGATGGTGCGGGTGACGCGGCGGGCGGTTCGGGCGAAGGCGCGTGGGCTGCCGAAGGACTCCAGGTGGAGCAGCACGAGGTCGGTGCGACCGTCCGCCTCCCACCACTGGAGGAGGTCGTTCCCGCTGACGTCGTACTTGTCGCCGAGCGAGACGAAGCTCGACACCCCGACGCCCAGCCAGGCCAACCGCTGGAGCAGTGCGATCCCGACGCCGCCGCTCTGCACCGCCACTCCGGCGGTGCCCGGTCTGGGGAAGGCGCCGCCGAACTCTGCGTCCAGCCGGACGGCCGGGTCGGTCTGGGCCATACCCAGGCTGTTCGGCCCGACCAGGCGCATGCTGTGCCGGCGGCAGGCGCGCATCAGCCCGCGGGCCTCCTGCGCGTCGAGACCCGAGGTGAGTACCACCAGGGCTCGGACCCCGGCGGCGCCGCATTCCTCGGCCGCCCCGGGGACGGCCCCGGCGGGCACGGCCAGCACGGCGAGGTCCGGCACGGCGGGCAGCGCACGGACGGAGGGATACGCGGGCTCCCCGTCGATGTCCCTGGCGTGCGGGTTGACGGCCCGGACCGTGCCCGTGAAGCCGCCCCGCCGGATCTTCCCGAGGACGGTCCGTCCGACCGAACCCGGCCGGCGGGACGCCCCGACCACCGCGACCGAGCCCGGGCGCAGCAGGGCCGTGAGGCTCGCGATGTCGGCGAGGCGGCCGCGTTCGTCCACGGCTGAGCGGTAGCGCTCGTCGCTCTCCTCCAGCGGTACCCGGATCCTGACCTCGCCCTGGGTGTAACGGCGCTCGACGGGTAGCCCGAGGTCGGCGAAGACCTGGTGGACGGCGCGGTTGCCGAACAGGGTGTCGGCTTCGAAGAAGCGGATGCCATCCGCCCGGGCGCGGTGCACCAGGTGTTCCAGCAGCAGGGTCGCCACTCCTCGGTGGTGCCAGCGGTCGGCCACCGCGAGGGCCAGTTCGGCGGTCTCCGCCGGGTGGTCCAGCCGCTCGCAGTCCGCCTCGCCGACCAGGTCCTCGCCGGCCCAGGCGCCGAGCGCCAGCAGCCCCGGCCTCGGCGCGCACAGCCGGTCGGCGGCCCGCACGGGCGCGTTGCGGCTGACCCCGAAGAACCGCAGCCGGCGGCTCTCCTCCGACATCCCTTCGGCGTGCAGGGCGAGCACGGCGCGGTGGTCGTCCGGGCCGAGCGGCCGGAGTTCGACCGTGGTGCCGTCGGCCAGCAGGGCCTCGGCGCTGGTCTGCGGTGGAACGGTCGGCATGGCGCACCTCCTGCTCCGTTCCAGCCTCCGCGCCCGCCCAGGCCGGTGGAAGGGCCGACCGGCCCTGGCCGCCCCCGCCGACCGGCGTGAGGCGGCGCGGCAGCCGGGTGGGCAGACTGGAGGCAGGCCAGTCGGCACGGGAGGTCACCTCGTGGCACCAGACCCACCCGCGGGGTATCCCGACATGCCGGACCCGTGGACGCTCCGCTACGAGGGCTTCGACCCGGTTGAGGAGGGGCTACGGGAGGCGCTGTGCGCGCTCGGCAACGGGTACGTGGTCAGCCGGGGCGCCGCGCCGGAGGCGGTGGCCGACGGGGTGCACTACCCGGGGACGTACCTGGCGGGCTGCTACGACCGGGCGGAGTCGACGGTCGCCGGGCGGGTGATCGGCAACGAGGACCTGATCAACAGCCCGAACTGGCTGCCGCTGACGTTCCGGCCGGTGGGCGGATCGTGGTTCACCGGACCGCCGGCCGAGCAGGTGCTGGAGCTGGACCTGCGACGGGGGCTGCTCACCCGCACCGCCCTCGTCGTCGACGAGCAGGGACGGCGGACCCGGCTCGTACAGCGCCGCATCGCCAGCCAGGCCCAGCCGCACCTGCTCGCCCTGGAGAGCAGCTTCACGCCGGAGAACTGGTCCGGCCCGCTGCAGGTCCGCTCGGGCCTGGACGGCAACGTGGCCAACACGGGGGTCGCCCGCTACCGGGGGCTGGCCTCGCGTCACCTTCTGCCGGCCGGACAGGGGGCGGACGCTGCGGGGCTGCTCCGACTCGAAGTCGAGGCTGTCAACTCGCCCTTGCGGATCGCTCTTTGCTGCCGGACGACGGCCGCTGCCGCGGAGCCGGCGGCCGAGTGCCGCGAGGGCTGGGCGGCCCACCTCCTCACCCTGGACACCGAACCGGGCCGGTCCGTCACCGTCACGAAGACGGTCGCCGTGCACACCTCCCGCGACCGGGCGATCGGGACCCCGCTGCGCGCCTCCCGCCGGCTCGCCGCCGAGGCCGGCGACTTCGGGCAGCTGCTCGCCGAACACGCCCTGCGGTGGGCGGAGTTGTGGCGCCGCTGCGGGATCGATGCCGATTTCGACGGCGCCGGTCCACTGCACCTGAACCTGTTCCATCTGCTGCAGGCCTACTCGGAGCACTCCGTCGACCTCGACGTCGGCATTCCCGCCCGGGGACTGCACGGCGAGGCGTACCGGGGGCACGTCTTCTGGGACGAGCTGTTCGTCCTCCGGCTGCTCAACCTGCGTTTCCCCGAACTGGCCCGGGCCGTGCTGCGCTACCGCCACCGCCGCCTCCACGCCGCCCGCCGAGAGGCCCGCGAAGCCGGACTGCGCGGAGCGATGTACCCGTGGCAGAGCGCGAGCGACGGCAGCGAGGAGTCCCAGCAACTGCACGTCAACCCGCTGTCCGGCCGCTGGCTGCCCGATCACAGTCACCTGCAGCGCCACGTCGGCTCGGCGGCCGCCTACAACATCTGGCAGTACTACCAGGCCACCGGGGACCGGGACTTCCTGGCCACGGCCGGCGCCGAGACGCTGCTGGAGATCGCCCGCTTCTGGTCCTCGGCCGCCTCCTACGACCGGCCCCGGGAGCGCTGGTCGATCCGCGGCGTCCTCGGCCCCGACGAGTACCACGACGCCTACCCGTGGGCGGACCGGCCGGGACTCGACGACAACGCCTACACCAACGTGCTGGCCTCCTGGGTGCTGGCCCGCGCCCAGGACGCCCTGGACGTCCTGCCCGGCTACCGACGCGACGAACTGCGCGAGCGCCTGGCCCTCGACGACGCGGAGCTCGAACGCTGGCAGGACGTCGGTCGGCGCCTGAACGTCCCCTTCCACGAAGGGGTCCTCAGCCAGTTCGACGGCTACGAGCGGCTCGCCGAACTCGACTGGACGGCCTACCGGCTCCGCTACCCCGACCTGCGCCGACTCGACCGGATCCTGGAAGCCGAGGGGGACACCGTCAACCGCTACAAGGCCTCCAAGCAGGCCGACGCGCTGATGCTCTGGTACCTCTTCTCCGCCCGCGAGGTCCGCGACCTGCTGCGGCGCCTCGGCCACCCGGCCGGCCACGAGCTGCTGCGCCGCACGACCGACTACTACCTGCGGCGCACGGTCCACGGCTCGACGCTCAGCTCGGTGGTGCACGCCTGGGTGCTCACCCGCTCCGACCGCCGAGCCTCCTGGCGGTACTTCCGTGACGCCCTGGTGGCCGATCTCCGGGACAGCCAGCACGGCACGACGGCCGAAGGCGTCCACCTGGGCGCCATGGCGGGCGCGGTGGACCTCCTCCAGCGCTGCTACACCGGCCTGGAGGTCCGCGAGGACGCCCTCTGGCTCGACCCGCACCTGCCCTCCGCCCTCGGCCGGCTCGACCTGGACCTGCGCTATCGGGGCCACTGGGGCCTGGGAATCTCCGTCGACCGCCGCACGGTCACGGTGAGTCTGCGCGAGGACCGCCAGGAACCGGTCCGCATCCGCCTGCGCGGGGCCGAGGCGACGATCCGGCCGGGCGAGACCCGGCGCTTCCACCTGTAGCCAGGACTTCACCGCCGCCCGGACCACCCGGGTTCCACCTGCTCCCACGCGGACTCCCAGTCCGCCTCCGCCCGCCGGTCCAGCCGACGGCGGCGCAGGGCGACCCAGCCCTCCGTACCGAATCCGAGCGCGGTGACCGCGCCGACACCCACCAGGACGGCGTCCGAGACGAGCAGTCCGTTCGACCGGGGGGCGCCGACCGGCTGCCCGGCGTCGTTCAGCCCGACCGGGAGCGCCGCGCCGGTCATCGTGCCGTCCGGCACGGGGATGCTGCCCGCACCGGGCCCGACCGGGTACGTCCACCGCGCCGGGGCGTGCTCCCGCGCGCTGCCCGCCCTGGGGTCGTCCGACTGCGCGGGACCCGTCGTGACGGCGGTGACGACATGCCGGTGGCGGGCGGTCTGCGCCGCGTCGTGCGCCTCCGAGCGGTACACCAGGAGGGCGGCGACCGCAGCCAGCACCAACGTGACGAGCACCATCAGCGCCGCCCCGGTCACCAGGCGGCTGTACGCCCGGTCGAGCGGACGGCAGAGCGGGTTGTGGTCACGGCCGGCAGCCCGGCGGACGTGCCCGCGCAGGGACGTGCGCGATACGGGGCGCCTGTGCGTGGCGGCTGCGGCGAACATGGCGCGCCTCCTCGGTGTCGGGCGGCTTCTGTTCTCACGGATCAGTCTGGCGAGCCCGCCGCGGTTCCCCGAGGGTCTGACGGGCCCGGGATCAGGGACCGACCGGCCCCAGCCCCGGCCCGGTGCCCGGTGGTGCGATAGGAGGTGGACGGCGGCCGCGCCCCGGCCCCGCACCGAGTCAGGGAGGACGCCATGAGAGCCGCCGTCGGAGACCGCATCATCGTCCAGGGCACCCGGCCGGGCGCCGCGCGCAGGGACGGCGAGATCGTCGGCCTGCACCATCCGGACGGCAGCCCGCCGTACGACGTGCGCTGGTCGGAGGACGGCCGGGTGACGGAGTACTTCCCCGGTCCGGACGCCCAGATCCACCACTTCCGCCATCATCCCGAGGCCGCCGCTACCGCGCCGCCCCATCCGCACCTTTTCGCCGACTGACGGGCCACCGCCGTGACAGTCGCAGCCCATGCCCCAGCGCGTGGACTCACCAGTACCGAGGCCGCGCGACTGCTCGCCGAGCACGGCCGCAACGAGGTCGCGGCCGACCACCGGGTGCCGCTGTGGGCCCGGGTGGCCGACCAGCTCCGGGATCCCCTGATCACCGTGCTGCTCGCAGCCGTCGCACTGACACTGGCGATCGGCGACCACCCGGACGCGATCGTCATCACGCTGGTCATCGTGATCAACACCAGCGTGGGCGTGGTCCAGGAGGTCCGGGCGGAGAGCGCCGTCGCAGCACTCTCCCGACTCTCCGCCCCGGCCGCGCTGGTGGTGCGTGACGGGGTGCAGCGCACGGTGTCGTCGGCCGAGATCGTCCCGGGAGACGTCGTCGCCCTCGCCGAGGGGGACATCGTGCCGGCCGACGCCCGGCTCACCGAGGCGGCGGCGCTCCTGCTCGACGAGTCGATGCTGACCGGCGAGTCCCTGCCGGTGCCCAAGTCGGTCGAACCCGGGGCCCCGGGGGAAGACAGGGTCCGGGCGGGGACGGTCGTGCTGAGGGGCCGCGCCCTGGCCGTGGTCACCTCCACCGGCGCCGACAGCACGCTCGGCCGGATCGCCGCCATGCTGCGGCCCCGGCCCGAACCCACGCCGCTCCAGCGGAGGCTGGCCGGGCTCGGACGGGTGCTGGCCGCCGTGGCGATAGGACTCTGCGCGCTGGTCTTCGTCCTCGGCCTGCTCCGGCAGCAGCCGCCCGGCGAGATGGGGGTGACGGCCATCAGCCTTGCGGTCGCCGCCGTACCCGAGTCGCTGCCGGCCGTCGTCACGCTCGCCCTCGCCCTGGGCGCGCGCCGGATGGCCGCCCGCCACGCCGTGGTCCGGCGGCTGCCGGCCGTGGAGACGCTCGGCTCGGTCACCGTGCTGGCGACGGACAAGACCGGCACGCTCACCGAGGGCCGCATGGTCGTCGAGCGCCTCTGGACACCGCATTCCACGGCCACCGTGACCGGTCCCGGGTACGGACCGGCCGGTGGGATCCGGATCGACGGAACCCCCGACGACGAGGTGAAGAGTCTGCTCACCGCCGCCGCGCTGTGCAACGACGCCGCCCTGCGGCCCCCGACGGACAAGGACGGCCAATGGGGAGCGCTCGGCGATCCCACCGAAGCCGCCCTGCTGACGGCCGCCGCCAGAGCGGGCCTCGACTACCGACAGTTGCGGGAGACCTACGCCCGGGTCGCCGAGACTCCGTTCGACAGCACCCGCAAGAGAATGAGCACCGTCCAGCGCAGGCGTGACGGAGCCCTGGTGGCCTGCCTCAAGGGCGCCCCGGAGGCGGTCCTCGACCCCGCCGTCCTGGCCGACCCTCCGGAACTGCTGGAGCGGGCCCGACGGGCGGCCGCCGCCCTCGCCGCCGAGGGCTACCGGGTGCTGGCCGTGGCCGAGCGGCACCTCGATCGCCTGCCGGAGCCGCCCGAAGAGGCCGAACACGGCCTGCGGCTGCTCGGCCTGACCGCCCTGGCCGACCCGCCCAAGCCGTCGGCGGCCGCCACCCTGGCCACCTGCCGCCGCGCCGGCATCCTTCCCGTCCTGATCACCGGCGACCACCCCGCCACCGCCCGCGCCCTGGCCGTCCGGGTCGGCCTGCTCGAACCGGGCGCCGGACCGGAGGTCGTGGTCAACGGGCAGGCCATCGCCACCGGTGCGGTCACCGACCTCACCCGGGCACGGATCTTCGCCCGCACCGACCCCCGACAGAAACTGGACATCGTCCAGGCCTGGCGCGCCCGGGGCGCCGTCACCGCGATGACCGGCGACGGCGTCAACGACGGTCCCGCCCTGCGCCAGGCGGACATCGGCGTCGCCATGGGCCGGCGTGGCACCGAGGTCGCCCGCCAGGCCGCCGACCTGGTCCTCGCCGACGACGAACTCGCCACCGTGGTCGGCGCGGTGGAGGAGGGCCGCCGGGTCTACGACAACATCCGCCGCTTCCTGGTCTTCGGGCTGGCCGGCGGTGCGGCCGAGATCCTGGTGATGCTGGCCGGACCGCTCTTCGGCCTCGCACTGCCGCTGCGGGCAGGCCAGATCCTCTGGATCAACCTGCTCACCCACGGCCTCACCGGCGTCGCCATGGGCGCCGAGCCCGTTTCCCCCGGCGCGATGACCCGGCCCCCGCGCCCGCCGCACCAGCACATCCTCGGCTCGGGCGTGTGGCAGCGGGTGCTGCTGCTCGGCCTCGTCGTCGCAGCAGCCTCGCTCGGCGCCGGGCTCTGGGCCCACGGCGATGGCCGCCCGTGGCAGACCGTCCTGTTCCTCGCCCTGCTGACGGCCCAGCTCGGCACCGTCCTCGGGCTGCGCGAACGCCTGCTGACCCGCGCGAACCTCTTCCTCCCGCTGGCCGTCCTCACCTCCGCCGCACTCGCGGCGGCCGCCCTCTACCTGCCGTTCCTGCGTGACGTACTGGACACCGCGCCGCTGTCCTGGAGCGACCTCACCGCCCCCGCAGCCGCCGGGCTCGCAGGCTTCGCGACGGCCCGGCTGCGCAAACAGGGGATCTAGGGCCCGTCGTCAAACCCCCGCCTGCGGGGCGGCGCTGGGGCACGCACCTCGCTGCGTTGTCGTCGGTCGCCAATGCGCTGCATTGGGCTCCCTCCTCCGCCTTGCGATGCACGCACCCCAACGCCGCCCCGCCCGCCCTCCGG